>CAIWFB010000033.1 GCA_903911825.1 uncultured Verrucomicrobia subdivision 3 bacterium | reverse complement strand
CGTCTTGGCGATGAGTGTGCCGGGAACAATCTTGTCCGCTTCGTTGACGACGACGTGCGCGCCCGACGGAATCGGGTAGTTCGCGACGACTTCGCCCTTCTCGTCAGACATGATGATCTGCGGATGCAAATCTTCTTTGTGGTCGATGATGACCATGGATTCTTCGCCGGTGGCTTCGTCAACTTCCTGTTTCATCGTCACCCCTTCGATGATGTCATGGAATTTAACTTTACCCGCTTTCTCGGAAAGAATCGGGACGTTGTGCGGATCCCATTGGACGAACGTGTCGTTCTTCTTAACCTTCGCGCCGTCTTTCACAGAAATAACTGCGCCGATGACGATGGTGTGGTTTTCCAATTCGCGGCCGTCGGGCGAGAGAATCTGGATGGAACCGTTCTTGTTTAAAACAATGTTATTGCCGTCTTCGAGTTCGACGGAACGCAAGTCGGTGTAGCGGATAACACCGTCGTTCTTCGACTTGATTTGCGGCTGCTTGAACACACCCGCCGCGACACCGCCCGTATGGAACGTGCGCATCGTGAGCTGCGTGCCGGGTTCGCCGATGGATTGGGCGGCGATGATGCCGACCGCTTCGCCGAGCTTGACCAGCGAGCCGGTCGCGAGATTGCGACCGTAGCAATGGCGGCAGATGCCGTGCTTGCTTTCGCAAGTGAGCACCGAGCGAATACGAACACGATCCAGACCGGCAACGTCAATGCCCTTGGCCTTGGTCTCGTCAATTTCTTCGTTGGCGCGAATGAGGAATTCTTTCGGGCTAGTCGGATTGACGATGTCGTCGCAGGCAAAACGACCAACCAAGCGGTCGGAAATTTTGACTACTTCGTCTTCGCCTTCAAACACGGCGGAAACCCAAATGCCGTTCGTCGTGCCGCAATCCGCTTCTTGGATGATTACGTCTTGAGAAACGTCCACGAGCTTACGCGTCATGTAGCCGGAGTCGGCCGTCTTGAGCGCCGTATCCGCGAGACCTTTACGCGCACCGTGCGTCGAGATGAAGTATTCCAAGACGGACAGACCTTCGCGGAAGTTCGCGAGAATCGGCTTCTCGATGATTTCGCCGGACGGCTTGGCCATCAAACCACGGAGACCCGCCAGCTGGCGAACCTGTTGTTTGTTACCACGCGCGCCGGAATCCACCATCAAATAGACGGGGTTGTATTCATCCTTGTCCTGGTTCTTCTTCAACGTGTCAAACATCACGCTGGAAATCTTGTCGGTGCAATGCGTCCACACGTCAACAATCTTGTTGTAACGTTCGCCAGAGGTAATGACACCCTTACGATACTGTTTCTCGACTTCCTTGATCTGCCCGTGAGCGTTGCGAATTTCTTCGTCGCGTTCTTTCGGAACAATCATGTCGTCAATGCCGATGGACACGCCGGACTTGGTCGCCTCGCGGAAACCGATTTCTTTGAGCTTATCCAACATGACAACCGTCTTGTCATGGCCGGCAAACTTGTAACATTTCCAAATCAAATCACCGAGGTCGGATTTTTTCACCGGCTTGTTGTGGAAGCCGAGTTCCGTCGGCCAGATTTCGCTGAACAACACGCGGCCAACCGTCGTATCAATAATTTTCTTTTCGGAATTGCCGAAAGCGGTTTTCTTGCCGAGGTCAGGATTCGCCAGACGAATACGATCGTGCGTTTTCACACCATCGTCGCTGTAAGCGTAAATGACTTCTTCCTTCGAGCCGAACAACGGCAGGTCGCTGGAATCCGTCGGAGCCGCCTTGCGCGGTTCCGCCGTGACGTAATAACAACCGAGCGTGATGTCCTGCGTCGGCGTGATAATCGGCTTGCCCGAGGACGGCGAGAAAATGTTATTCGTCGCCATCATCAGCAGACGCGCTTCGAGTTGCGCTTCCACAGAAAGCGGAACGTGAACGGCCATTTGATCGCCGTCAAAGTCCGCGTTATACGCTGTGCAAACCAGCGGATGAATGCGAATCGCTTCGCCTTCAATCAACATCGGCTCAAACGCCTGCACGGACAAACGGTGCAACGTGGGCGCACGGTTCAAGAGAACCGGATGACCTTTCGTCACTTCTTCCAAAACGTCCCAAACTTCTTTCGTCTGGCGCTCGATCATTTTCTTCGCGCTGCGGACGGTGTGAACGTAACCGAGTTCTTTCAAACGGCGGATGATAAATGGCTCGAACAAAACGAGCGCCATCTTCTTCGGCAGACCGCACTGGTTCAATTTCAATTCCGGTCCGATCACGATGACGGAACGGCCTGAATAATCCACGCGTTTACCGAGCAAGTTCTGACGGAAACGTCCGCCCTTACCCTTGAGCATGTCGCTCAAAGATTTCAATGAACGATTTCCGGCGCCAGTCACTGGACGGCCGTGACGACCGTTGTCGAACAGCGCGTCCACAGCTTCCTGCAACATGCGTTTTTCGTTACGGATAATCACTTCCGGCGTTTTCAACTGGAGCAACGTGCGGAGACGGTTGTTCCGGTTGATGACGCGGCGATAAAGATCGTTCAAGTCAGACGTCGCAAAACGTCCACCTTCGAGCGGAACCAATGGGCGCAAGTCCGGCGGAATCACTGGCAGCACCGTGAGAATCATCCATTCCGGACGGCTCTTGGAAGAATGTAAACCTTGCAACAACTTGATGCGTTTCGCCAATTTCTTGCGAATCTGTTTGCTCTTCGTCTCCGTCATCGCAATCGCGAGTTCGTCCGCCTGTTTGACGAGGTCAACGCGTTCCATCGCTTCACGGACAGCTTCGGCTCCCATCTTGGCGATGAAGGCTTCGGCACCGTAAGTTTCGCGGGCTTCACGGCATTCATTTTCCGTGAGCAATTGATGCTGCTTGAGCGGCGTCGTGCCCGGATCAATCACGAGGTAATCTTCGTAATAAATGATGCGTTCCAAATGGCGCGCGGTCATGTCCAGCGCCAAGCCGATGCGCGAGGGCATGCACTTGAAGAACCAAATATGGCACGTCGGCACGGCAAGTTCGATGTGGCCCATGCGTTCACGGCGAACGCGGGACAACGTTACTTCCACGCCGCAACGATCACAGACGATGCCGCGATGTTTGATGCGCTTATACTTGCCGCAAGAACATTCCCAGTCCTTCACAGGACCGAAGATGCGTTCGCAGAAAAGGCCACCCTTTTCCGGCTTGAACGTGCGGTAGTTGATCGTTTCAGGATTCTTGACTTCGCCCTTGCTCCAGGAGCGGATAGCGTCGGGCGACGCCAGCGTGATGCCGACGTAGTCAACTTGGTTGACTTTTTCGAGGCCGAGCAGTTCGCGGGCATTTTCTTTGGAATTGGTCATACGATTGTATTCAGCAAAGTTTCAGTTTCAGGAAACCGTCGTCGCGAGTGAAGCGAGGGCGGCAGTAGCGGCGTTATCGCCGTCGGCATGTTCAATCGGGTTGGAATAACCCACTTTGACATCGAGACCAAGTGATTGCATTTCCTTGACGAGCACGTTGAAGGATTCCGGGATACCGGCTTCCAACGAGTTGTCGCCTTTGACAATGCTTTCGTAGATGCGCGTGCGACCTTGCACGTCGTCGGACTTCACGGTCAGGAGTTCCTGCAACGTGTAAGCCGCGCCGTAGGCTTCCATCGCCCACACTTCCATTTCGCCGAAGCGCTGACCGCCGTATTGCGCCTTGCCACCCAGCGGTTGCTGCGTGACGAGCGAATACGGACCGACTGCGCGGGCATGAATCTTGTCCGCGACCAAGTGACCCAGCTTCAACATGTAGATGTAGCCGACGACAATTTCCTGGTCGAACACTTCACCGGTGCGTCCGTCGATCAAATGCGTCTTCGCATGTTCCGGCAGGCCAGCCTGCTTGAGATAGCCGCGAATTTCTTTTTCCTTCATGCCATCGAACACCGGCGTGGCAAATTTCAGGTTCAAGAATTTCGCCGCCCAGCCCAAGTGCGTTTCGAGCACCTGGCCGACGTTCATACGACTCGGCACACCCAGCGGATTCAATACGATTTCCACCGGCGTTCCGTCCGCGAGGAACGGCATGTCTTCTTCCTTCACGATGCGCGCGACAACACCCTTGTTACCGTGGCGACCAGCCATCTTGTCACCGACCGAGAGCTTGCGCTTCGAGGCGACGTAAACTTTCACGGACTTGACGATGCCGGCTTCGACACCTTCGCCCGCTTCGGCGCGTTCCATTTCTTCGTCGTATTGCATCTGCAAATCGTCGAAGCGTTTTTTGAACTG
>CAIWFB010000032.1 GCA_903911825.1 uncultured Verrucomicrobia subdivision 3 bacterium | reverse complement strand
GCGAGGGTTGATTGATCGTCGCATCCGCCAGCAAGGCAGTCTTCACGGAATTGTAATTGTGGTGGATGGAATTCACGTCCAGCACTTCAACTTGATTGGCATTCGCATCGTCGCCGGCAAACAAACCGGTGTCGGTGACTTTGCCGGACTTGATGAGTTTGACCTGCTTATCAACCTCGTTCTGGATGAGATTGAGCGACGGCAACGCGTTGCCGAATCCTTTAAGAAGCAGACTGTTTTGCGTGAGGCTGTCCAAACGAAAAATGATGATGGGAGACAATTGATTCCCGCCCGGCAAGATGAAGGTCATCTGGCCCGGATTGAGTTTCATTTTGTGACCGTTGGGCAACTTGATTTCAGCCGAGTCCTCCAAAGCCAACACTTTGAAACCGCCGCTGCCCGTGGTGGTAACGATGAGCGTGGAACCCAAAACCGAAGCGGTGGCCGAACCGGTGTGGATGGTGCCGCCGCCTTTGCCGTGAGGCGAATGGAACAGCAGACTGCCTTGCTTCAAGTTCACCGTGCGGTTCGCGGGGTCAAAGGAGAAAATCGTATTCGCGCCGACGCGGGTGACCGTTTCATCTTCGGCGACTAATTCAGCGCGGGACCCGGCGCCCGTGCGCAAGATGTCGGGCATCATGAAAACGTCATTCACGCCGGCATTTTTCTCCGATTGGCTGGCGGCGGAAATGATCCGCACATCGTTCACGACCTGCGTGAGCTTGGATTGCTTGAGGTCGCCAGCGCGACTGACGGAGCAGACTGCCACGGTGGCAAGACAGAGAATGAGAGCGGCGTTATTTTTCATGGGCTTCAAGGGTTAAGTTTACCTCACCAACACTGCTAATGGGTTAATTTAATGCGGTGAATGGGTCAATCTTTATCTAAAACTAACACGTTCGCTGATTCCTGCCAACAGACGGTCATTTCTCAGCCAAAGTGAACGAGCCATCCCAGCGCTCCGGCGGCGCACTCTCGCTTAAGGCAGCGCAGCGTAAAATATACATTTCGCACAAATAATCCTCCTGCCCGAGTTCCTTCTGGACGGTAGCGAATAATTCCATCGCCAGCGAGAATTTCTGGGCACGGTAAAGGTCAATCGCCTTGTGGTGCATTGCCAACCAAGCCGGCGGCGGCACCGAAACATCGCTCACCAGCATGAACGTCTCGACAGGCTTAGTTTTCCCCTTGAACGCGATTGCGCCGACTTTGCGGTAAATGAAATGTTCCCGCGTCAGTTTTTCCGCCTCTTCGCCGACAAGGATGTCCGTATGAAATTGTTTGGTGGAACTTTCCAAGCGGGCCGCGAGATTCACACCATCGCCCAGCACCGTGAATTCCATGCGTTGCGGATGTCCGATGTTGCCTACAATGACTTCGCCGTGATTGATGCCGATGCCGATGGATAATTTCAATCGGTCGGAACTGTTCTTCCAATCTGCATTCAATTTCGCCAGCGCCGCGCGCATCTGGAGTGCCGCCGTTACCGCACCTCGCGCATCCACGTCCACACCTTTGCTGTGCGTATCGCCCCAGACGGCCATGATGGCGTCGCCAATAAATTTTTGCAGCGTGCCGTTGTGTTGTAGCACGCTGCCGACCATGTCGGAAAAATATTCATTCAACTGCGCGACTAATTTATCCGCGTCTGAACTTTCCGTCATCGTCGTGAAACCCCGGATGTCGGAAAACAGCACGGTGACCGGCTGCTTACGGCCTTTCAACGCTTCCACGAACGAGCGGCGATCTTCAAGAATGGTTTTGGCGACATTTTTGGAAACGTAACGATCTAAGACATTACGGTAACGCCGCCGCTCGATCTGCTCCAACGCGTATTCAAAAATCACGCCAAACAAGCCGGTGACTACCAGACAAAACAACGGTGGCATCATCGAGACGATGAGGTTGTAATTAGTGAAGGCCAACTGACACGCGACGATAAACGCGACCGTCACGCCGATGAGCAACAAGCCTTTCAGCAACGCTTGTGGAATGCCAAAACAAATCAGTAACGCCAACAGCACCGCTGTGAGCGCAAACCAGAAGTTGGCCGACTCCGAAGTTTCTGTGAGCCAGTTACCTTGCAGCAACGCCGCCAACATTTGCGCTTGAATTTCCGGCCCTGGCGTCTCACCGAACGGCGTGGCGTGAACGTCGTGAAAAATTTCCGCCATCGGGCCGACGATGACGATCTTGTTCGAGACGGCGAGGCCACCTTTGAACGGCTTCGCCTTCCACAAATTATCCACAAACATATCCTCGACTGGCCAGGCGCGATAACTGCCGGGCGGGGTTTGGAAATTAATGAAAGTCTTTTTCTCCGGCGACGGCGTATGAGTTTTACCTTGATACTTTTCCGCAACGCGAGCCGTGATATGTTTCAAGCTGTCGGGAATTTTTCCTTCGCGGATCTGTTTTTGATAGAAAGCAATAATCCCCGGATCCAAATCAGATTTTACGGCCGTGGCAGAAACTTCCAAGCGCTCCCGCTCCACTGACGTTTGGTAACGCGCACGCCGGACGATGTCGTCACTATCCGTCCAGATGTTGACCAGACCAACGACTGATTCGGTGCCAGGCAACAAAAGCCGCTCGCTAGGTAGCGTCAGCTTTTTAGTCGCGCTGTCTGAGCCCTGCTCATTGGCCAACATAGCACCGATGACGACGTGATCTTTATACTTCTCCAAGGCTTTCGCAAAAACGTCGTCGCCTTCCGTTTCGCTGGCAAAAACAAAATCGAACATCACGACTTTCGCGCCCGCGCCCATTAGCTTTTCGAGAATGGCCGCATACACCGAGCGATCCCATGGCCACGGCTGCTGCATTTTTTGTAACGTCGGCGAGGCGGCAATTTCTTCGGGCGCCAGCGAGTCGAGTTGGAACGAAGTTGTGCCAAGGCCGATGAGCTTGATATTTGGATCGGGAAGAACTTCATTCCGCAATAAGTAGCGTCGGTCAATGAGCGCACCATCCGCTTTTTGCCAGTAATGAGACTTGGTGAGCCAAGCATTCTGCGTCAGCCAGAAAACCAAAATGCCGACGGCGACAACAATCCACTTGGGACGATGGATCAGGAACCGGAGCATGGTTTCACGGATTTATTTTTACGCGGCGCGCGAAAGGCTACAACTAAAACGGCGACTGAAATAAATAATTCAACCGAGCCGGGCTCCGGCACCGCCAGCGGCGTGGAGCGTTCGTAACTAAAACCGCCGCCATTACCGCCCCACGAGGTAAAAGTGAGGGCGAGATAAATGTCGCTGTTGATGAGATGCACTACGGCGCTTTGGCCGACCATACTGGGGACGTTGAATTGTCCGCCGTTCCAAGTCTGCCAATCCGTGTAGGTCAGCGTGGCGTAATTCGCCAGCACGCCATACGCCCATTCCGTGCCACTGGGACTTAAGAATTTGGTGTAGCTACTTTCTAAACCCGGCGCGGCGTTGAAAATCCCTCGGGTTGTTGAACGAGTCAGCCATACATCATCAGTGAGGCGATCTTGATTCGCAGCTTGCGTCCAGTCGGAGCCGGCAAGGTTGGTGAAGGAAATCATCGGCCCACTCCAAAGGATGCCCTGAGCTTGGCTGTCCACCGCACTGACGAAAACAATGCTGATCCAGATCAGCAGGACAGTGGCGGGGCGGCGACTCATGCGACAAAGCTAATTGGCGGCGACGGCAAAGTAAAATTCATCCTTGAACCAAAGCGGCTCATAAAAAAAGAGCGCCCCGGAAACCGGAGCGCTCTGGGAAAAGAGTAATTAAAAATTACTTGGTGCCGAGGATGGCGTCCTTAGCAGCTTTGGCCACGCGGAACTTCACGACGCGCTTGGCTTTGATCTTGATGGATTCGCCAGTCTTCGGATTGCGACCGATACGGGCAGCGCGATCTTTGAGCACAAGTTTGCCGATACCGGGCAAGGTGAACGTGTCTTTCGCGTGCTTGTAAGCGAGCGCGGCAATGAAGTCGAGGATCTCGACGGCTTGTTTTTTGGAGAGACTATTTTTCTCAGCGACGAGGGCAGCGATCTGGGCTTTGGAGAGTGCTTTGGCCATAATATGTTCTATTGGTTGTTTGTTGTTGTTTGTTTAGTCCGAATAAAATCAACAGACTTGAGACTAATTAAAATCCAACGGGCGACGCGCGCAAGCGAAAAAAGTCAAAAAAATAAAAGTTTTTTCCAATATCCACACAGTGCGGGGCTTGACTTCACGCAGTAATTTCCCACCATTTGCGCGTGGCGCTCTTCACCATCCAAAACGAATTCCGCTATGAAATCGTCCGCAAAATTTTTGAGGGCGGTATGGGCATCGTTTACGAAGCCGAGCAGCACGGCGCGCGGGATTTCGTTAAGCGCGTGGCCATCAAAATCATCCGCCCCAGCTTTGCGGCCCAGAAGGTTTTCATCGAAAATTTCGTCGGCGAAGCCAAGCTCGTCGCGGATTTGATCCACACCAACATCGTTCAGACCTACCAACTGGGCGAGACCAACGGCGCGGCGTTCATCGCCATGGAATTGATTCGCGGCGTGAATCTGGAGCAATTCACCCATCAGCTCACGGAGAAAAAGCGCACGTTGCCCAAGGAACTCGCGGTGTTCATCACCAGCCGCGTGGCGCGCGGATTGGCCTACGCGCATTCCAAGACGGATAAGAACGGTAAGCCCATGGGCATCGTCCATCGCGACGTAAGTTTCAAGAACATCATGATCGCGTTTGAAGGCGACGTGAAGTTGACGGATTTCGGCATCGCGAAGGCCAAAGGCTTTCTCACCGACCAAGAAGGCGAAGTCGTCGCGGGCAAGCCGGATTACATGAGCCCCGAGCAGGCGGATTTTCAGATCACCGATAAACGTTCGGATTTGTTTTCCGTCGGCGTGGTGCTCGCGCATTTACTTTTGGGCCGAAATATTTTTAAAGGTGCCACCGCCGAAGAATCCCGCCAGCGCATTCTCAATCAGCCCATCCCCGATTTTCGCGCACTGGATTCACGCATTGATGACCGCCTTAACGACATTTTGCATCACTGCCTCGTGCACGATGCGAACCGCCGTTACGCCACGGCGGATTTGCTGATGCACGATTTGGAGCTCTATATTTACGGAGCTGGTTACGGCCCGACTAACGAGACGCTAGGCAAATATATCCGCGAAATTTTTGGTCAGGAAGCCCCCAAAGCTTTGCCCGAAGACGCTCAATTCAAGACTATCGTGCTGGAAGAAACTGCCCGCGTGAAAGAACCGAAACTTTGATTTCATGAAACGCCCCGCTTCGTCGCCCGTCAAACTCGGCCTCATTCAAGCCGACGTCTCCGCCAATCCCGCCGCGAATCTCAAGAAAACCATCGCGCTTGTGGAACGCGCCGCCAAGTCTGGCGCGCAAATCATCTGCACTCAGGAATTGTTCCGCTCGCAATATTTCTGCCAGAGCGAAGACCATAAACATTTCGAACTCGCCGAAACCATTCCCGGACCGAGCACCGACGCGTTTCAGAAACTCGCCAAGAAGCACAAGGTCGTCATCGTCGCCTCGTTATTCGAACGCCGCACCGCTGGTTTGTATCACAACACCGCCGTCGTCATTGATGCGGATGGTTCGTTGATGGGCAGCTATCGCAAGATGCACATTCCCGACGATCCGTTGTTCTACGAAAAATTTTATTTCACGCCCGGCGATCTGGGTTTCAAAACGTGGGACACGCGTTACGGCAAGATCGGCGTGCTCATCTGCTGGGACCAATGGTATCCCGAAGCCGCCCGCCTCACCGCCATGTCCGGCGCGCAGATTCTTTTCTATCCCACCGCGATTGGCTGGCATCCGAGCGAGAAAGCCAAATACGGCACCAAACAACACGGCGCATGGGAAACCATTCAGCGCAGTCACGCCGTGGCAAACGGCTGTTACGTCGCGTCCATCAATCGCATCGGCCATGAAGTGATCGAAGGTGTTGGGGGCGATGGTTTGGAATTCTGGGGCCAAAGTTTTGTCGCGGGCACCTCGGGCGAAATCATCGCCAAAGCCAGCGCGGACCAGGAAGAGATTCTCATCGTGCCCGTGGACTTGGAGAACGTCGACACCACCCGCACCCACTGGCCTTTCCTGCGCGACCGCCGCATTGATGCCTATGGCGATTTGACGAAGCGGTTGATTGACTGAACCGAAGCTTCGAATCACTCGCGTTTCATCAGCCAATAGACCAGCACCATCGTCGCGATGGAAATTAGCGTCATCGGCAACGCGGACAGAAAACACGCCGCCGTCATCACCGCGCCGCCCGCCAACGGAATCCCTGCTTTCTGCCGCCAACCGTAAATCAGATAGCCGCCGCCGATGCCGCCCCACAGCACCGAGGCCCAGATGGTGTTTGCATCTAAATGTAGCGATTCCACGGCGTCACTCTGCCGTAACACGGCGCGGCTTGCCACGCCAAATCTCTGTGCTAGATTGCCGCCGTGAGCAAATTCTTCCGCCCCAATATCCAGCGCAACGGACGCATCGCGCGCGGCGTCATTGGGTCGGTCTGTCTTATCGCTGGCATCATCCTCGTGGATTTTAATTTGTGGTTAGGCTTGGTTTTTGTGGCGGCCGGATTATTCGCCATCTACGAAGCCCTGGCCGGTTGGTGCGTCGCCCGCGCCTGCGGCATCAAGACGAAGATCTGATTCACGGAAAATCATTTCCCTTTCGCCCATGCCAGCCCGTCTGCGCCGGGACCAGCCGCAATTAATTTTTTCACCGCCCACGTTTTCGTATTAATCACCGCAATCTGTTGGCTCGCGTCACACGAAACATAAGCTTCCGCGCCGTCTGGTCGCACCAGAACTTCCTGCGGCGCTTTGGGCACATCCAGCGTGTGCGCCACTTTCATCGTAGCGAGGTCAATCACTGCGACCCTACTGACCTTGGGCAGCGCGATCACTAACCACTTCCCGTCCGGCGTCGGAGCCGAACCATAACCCGTGCCCGGCAGCTCAATCCACCGCGCCACGCCGTTGGTCTTCGTGTCAATGACCGCCAGGCGCGGCTGCGTCTGGTCCGAGGTGAATACCCAGTGGTCATCCGTGGAGAGCGAAATGCGCTGCGTATTTTTGCAAACCGGAATCACCGAGAGAACTCGCTTTGCCTCCAGATCGAGAACAGAAACCGTTCCCGGCGCAACGTTTGCCGTGTAACCACGATGGCCATCGCTCGTGATGGCCAGCATGTGCGATTCCGCCTGGCCGGTAGGAATGGTGCTGACCACTTTCAACGTCTGCGGGTCAATCACCGTGAGGGAATTTTCCAGCTCCGTCGTGACGTAGAGAAAACCGTTCTTCGGTCCGATGACCGCGCAATGCGGACGCACTCCTCTGCCGAGATCTATCGTGCCGACCAACGCGCGTTTCTCCAGATCGACGACGCGGATCAGTTGTCCATCCGTTCCCGCGCGACCCACGCCTGCGTTGCCGTAGATCGGCACGAACGCGCGTTTACCATCCGGCGAGGCCACGACTTCATGCCCCGTCACGCCATCCTCCGGAACCGTTGCGATCATCTTGCCAGCGGCGGGGTCAATCAAACCCAGCGTGTGGTCGCCCTTGTTCGCGACGAGCAAAAGCCCATTGGGAGAAGTTTCGTCAGCGTTCGCCGCGAACCCGCCGACAACCACGGAAAGTGTCGTGAGAAAAATCAGAATGGGTTTCATGCGCCGAATCATGGAGCGATTGTGGCTTACAGGCAATCCTTCAGCTAAACCTTTGGGTAGAATTAACCAAATTCACAGAATTGAATTCTGAAAAATTCAGTCATTCTGTCCAAAAATTTAATTCCCAAACGCCCCGAACAGCGCTCGCATCTCCTCGTCCACCATTGCCTCATCGCTCAACGTGTGAGCAATCTCATCCCGCAGCAGCGCGCGATACCGCTTCCGCAGCCGATGAATCGCCACGCGCACCGCGCCTTCCTCCATGACCAGCGACTTGGCCACCTCGCTCTGCGCGGAGTCGCCGCCGCCCGCCATGAGAAACGTTTTTAACTGCTCGAATAATTTCCCTTTCCCCTCCGCCACGCATTCCGACTGCAACCGCTCGATGACCCGCGCCAGCAACGCCAGTGCCCATTCGCGGTCGAACGCCTTATCCGGACTTGGCTCCGCTGTGGCCGCGACTTGAAACTTCGTATCTGCCGTCTGCCAATCGAGCGACAGATTCACCGCGCCGCCGCCGCGCTTTTGCGCTTGCGATTTGTCCCACTCGTTCGCGAGAAAATGTTTCAGCGCCGCCAGCAAAAACGCGCGGAACTTGCCCTTTTCGCTGTCCAAGTTCGCCAGATAATTTTTCTCCAGCAACCGCGCAAAGAACGCCTGCACCAAATCCTCCGCGTCCGCCTTGGCGTGACCGCGACGGCGCACATACGCGTAAAGCGGGAACCAATACGTCTGGCACAGTTCCTCCAACGCGCCATCCGCCTGCGGCGTGTGCCGTTGACCTGCCGCGAGCACGACCGTCCAATGCGTCGTGGCAAAAACATCGCCCGGCGCGGAGGAAGAAGCGCAATCTGAACTCATGGTGAAATTATTTTAGCCAAAGATGGCACGCATGAAACTCAGATAAGAGAAACCTTTAAAGCGAATTGCGCTAATGGAACTATCGCCCACCGGTGGAAACAGGGATAAACTCTTCGGGCTTCAGGTCTTCGTTCACGATGATGTTTTCAAAGGTTTGAATCGTAGTGATGTCATGATCTGGCAAAGCGAATTTAGTTGGATTTGGCGAACGCTTCCTCATTTCAACGATGGTGGCCTTGGAAATAAAATTCCGATACTGGCGAATTATAAAATCCTTTTTTCCCACCCACAGAGTCCAGCCGCCGTTGGCTTGCTCTAACACATGGCAATCAACTCCGCTGATGGACTCATCGTTCCGGCGCACCAATTCCGTCGGGGAAGCATATGACATGTTATTAAGAATGTTACCCCAGCTAAGATTATAAAACAGGGCTGGCACAAATGAATCATCATTCACGAGCGAAATATTGCAATTCTCCGTGGCGGGGTTTGAATTTTTGGTTATGCCGGACGCATAATATTGCTGCCAAAACTCCGTGATTCCGTCCGACCACCACCGGTTCGTGTGGAATAATTGATTTGCCGGCGAGATGGTTTGAATCTGGTAGCGTTTTCGGCGATCCAGCAGTTGGGTGAATTGATTCGTCGTGGCGTCGCTGCCTAGATGCAAGGTTCGACCGGAGTCGCGATAGCTGTAAATCGTGGCGTAGGCATGCTTCACCATCGCGACGATATTTGAGGCCTGAAGCTCCTTGCCGCCCTGCGACAACACCTCCGCCGTAAATTTCTTTTTGGCGATGGCCAACTCGTTCATTTCAATCTCGCGCTTGAGCTGCGACACATCCACCTCAACCGAGGCGTTGGCGGCAGGAGTATTGTTTTGCACCAGCTTGTAGCGAATCTTCACGCCGCGCGGGTTCTCGGTGAAGCCGGTGATTTGCAGGAGGCCTTGTGCGCCATCCGTTGTGGAAAAAGCCAGCAGCGGTGGACCCGGAGCTTCCGGCAGAAGATAAGTTCGGTTAGCCAGTTCCCGGTTCTTGGGATGCGGCAAGCTGGTGGCTTTACCCAACGCAGCCATCACTGCGGCGGGCGTAGCAGCGTCCCATTTGTCGGATGGGAAGTCCGATATTTCCATGTTGAAGATCGTCAGGCCAAAACTAGTGACGCCCTGTCCATCCATTATTTGATCCAACGCCAAATTAACGTTGTTGGTCATCCAGGCAAAAAAGAAGCTGGGGTCATGCGTCTTTGGCGGCGATAAAAATTCTCCGGTATTTAAACGCAGGAAAGAGTCACTTGCTCCTGGCGTCAGTAGGTGTAAATCCCGCTCAATCACCGGACCGAAGGAAAGCTTTTGCGCGGCGACGGGCGTGGATTGTTTTTCGACGCCGGAATCTGAATCCTTCACCGCCACCGTCGTCCGGTAGCCAGCTTGCAGTGAGACGTGTTGAAACTCGACCCATTGATATTTGCGCCGTTGCAGTTGGTATTCTTTGATGTGGGCAAATCCGTTGGTGGAAATTAGAAGCAATCCGCCCGTCATCGGTAGCGGAGAGGCGTGTGCGGAATTTTCTGGAATCACGGTCAGCTTGCCGGATTCCGAGATGCCAACCATGCGCGATTCCCAACCTTCGATCTTGGAGTAGGTGCAATTGATCGCCACATCACTGCTGCCCGATCGAGTGTCGCAGGTCGCGCTCCATTCACCGAGCGCCACTGCTCCACCTTCTTTATGGGGCAAGCTGACAGCCGTTTCCCAAGCTCCGTTGGCGAGGCCAAAGGAAAGGTTCGCCGTGCGAACGTTGGTTGGACAGCAGATGAGTTGGATGAATTCGGTAACTGGCTGGCGCATCCAAGCCGGGCGCAAACCGGAGCCAGCGGCGGAAACTCCCGAGGCATCATCGGTGCGGACGACAGGATAGGACATTTCTTCGGGGGGATTCGTTCCAGATGTGGAAGGCGACTTTCTTCGTCACCTTGCCTTCAGCCCGTGAATCCATATTGCCATCATGAATGGGGAACGGCACAGCAGAAACCTGACCATTTGGCTGCCAGCCAACGGTATTAGTCCATGGCTGGTCGGCGAGGACTAGCAATTCTACCTTGGCTTGATGCAACTGTGCCACGAAGGGCGGGCCTTTGAGCACGCGTTCCTCTGCGGATTTTGCGAATGGACTCGGCTTGTGGCTACTGAACATCCATGAACCAACACTCACTGCCACGAAAATAGCGGCGATTGAAACGAAGCTGGCAAAAACAATCCAAAACGCCCGTTTCCAATCCCGCGCCAGTTCCGTGCCGATGCGGACGATGTAGGTGATGGCTTTCCAGCTACCATCCGGCTGCCGCGAGAACTGCACCGTTTCCACCGCGTCAAAGCCGCCAGCAAAACGCGTGGCGAACTGCGCCTTAAAACATCTGCCGAAGAGCCGGTGGCCGGAAGTTTTCAAATGCCGCGCGAGAACATTGCCCAGCGGTTTGCGGATTTTGACGCATTTGCCCACCCATTCCGCCTCGCTCACCACCATGCGAAATCCCGGCGAGGCTGTCTGCCAAGTGCCCGCGAAATCGCCTTTGTCCATCAACGCGAGCCATGCTTCGATGGCGGGTAGCGCATCCACTTTGGGAGTGATGTTCACCGCGCGCCAGACTAGGTAAATGATGATTCCAAGAATGAACAGAAAGCCGACACCGAGAATAAGAAATGGGGCGACACTCCATGTGAGATTCAGCCACATCACTTTCGGTGCGCTTGCTTCAACCTTATCAGAAACCAGCAATTCATTGAGCCTCTTTTGCGGAAGGAAAACATTCGGAGCGACAAATGGAACTGCTTCTTTCGTCACCTTGCCGTTCTTATCTAATTTGAAATATTTGCCGGCGATTGTAGCCAACTGCGAATTTTGTTCGTCAAGCGTGATCGTGGCATGTGCGATTTCTTGCGATTGAAATTTCTCCAGGAATTCCGACTGCGACAATTTTTTGGTCGGGGGTAAATCATGTTTATTGGAAGAGATTAAAAACGTAACAAATAAGAGCATCACGACGCCCAGGCTAATCCAACGCGACGAGGGCTGTGTTGATTGCGCACCGCCAAAACCGCCGTTTTCACCCAGCTTTCTCTCTTTACGGATACTGTTCAGAGCGTCCAACAAAATGCACAACGACAGGAGTGGCCACATCGACATCCATACCTTCCTAAGCTCCCCGTCTTTCTCTCCGTAATAGAGCACAAACACTGCAGCAATCGCCCATAACTGGAAACAAATTTGCAATGTCCGACTGATGCCCGTTGTCGGTAGCGGAGTGCCGAGCGGAACGAATTGACTGAACCAGCCTTTTTTCTTTTTAACGGCGACTTCTTCCTTACTAGTTTCCGTGCCGAGAGATTCCACCATCGTCTTCACCTCGCTGACTTGCTGGTAGCGAAGTTCCGGCTTCTTCTCTAACGCGCGCAAAACAATTTCATCGAGGCGCACATCAATGGAAACTTTCTTGGATGGCGCTTCGAGTTTTTTGCCGGGCAGTTCGCCGGTGAGCATCTGGTAAAACACCACACCCAGCGCGTAGATATCTGCGCGGTGATCCACTTCGCCCGGCGCTTGAATCTGCTCAGGCGACATATATTGCGGCGTGCCCATGACTTTGCCCGCGTCGGTCAATTCGCTGGTAGGGCGCGTCACTCCGTGCGCGCCGTCGTCTGTTTGCAAGTCACCTTCGGCGGGCAGAGGACTGCCCGCCCTGCCATCAATGATTTTCGCCAAACCAAAATCCGCCACTTTCACACGGCCACGGCGATCTAGCAAAATATTCTCCGGCTTGATGTCGCGGTGGACAATGCCTTGGTCGTGCGCGAATTGTAGCGCATCGCAAATCTGCGGCACGATGGCCAGGGCTTCACGAGCAGAAATGCGGCTACCCGCAAGCAACTGGCGGAGGTTCACGCCATCCACGAATTCCATGAGGAAGAAATACAGTAGCGCAGGCGTCTCGCCTGCTGCTTTTGGCTGTGCCCCGGTTTCTGTTTTGTCG
>CAIWFB010000031.1 GCA_903911825.1 uncultured Verrucomicrobia subdivision 3 bacterium | reverse complement strand
TCGAAGCTCCCCCTCCTGCTGCTGCTACCTCGAAGCGGAATCAACAGCTTGACGGAGACCTGAAAATCCAGTTCCCTTTGCTCGGAAGGTGAGGCACTTTTCGAGCGCCACCCGCCGCACTTTTCAACCGCCGTTTACAGTTTACACTGAGGCAAATGCCGAGCCGAACACGACAATGAGTAGGCAAAGAAGGAGTTTGGTCATTTTACGATATTCAGGCGACAAAGGTTGCTGCCGATTCGGAAAATTGTGATATGTGTAAAATAAAGTATTACACATTTATTAAACTTAAATTTTATATTGATACCCTTTGCCCGGTAAAGTCGTTCAGGATGGAGCAGGTGCATCTATTTGAAGATTTTGAGGTCGTGACAGGCTAAGCAGGGTAAATGACGATCTAAAAAGGTAACGTTTCGGGCTTGGTTTCTGGCGGGACGACTGCAAACGACGCGTGCGAATCAAGCCGGCTCTTCGCGCACCCACTGGATGGCATGGAGCATGACTTCGGTGGATGTTTTCAGGCCGAGTTTGTCTTTGATGCGGTGGCGGAAAGAATTCACGGTGGGAATCGTCACGCCTAAATCTTCGGCGATGATGCGCACGCCTTTGCCTTGGCCGAGCATGCGGAAGACTTCCAATTCACGATCACTCAAAGTTTCAATCGGCGTTTTGTCCGTTTCCGGTTGGCCGCGCATGAGGCGATTGATGACGCTGCTGGCCATTTTTTCGCTCAGATACATATCGCCGCCGAGCACTTTGTAAATGGCGGCTTTCATCGTCTTGGCGGGTTCGTGTTTCATCACGTAACCCATCGCGCCAGCGCGCAAGGCACGTTCCGCATAGAGCGATTCGTCGTGCATGGAAACGACGAGCACTGGTAATTCTTCGAACTGGGCCTTGATGGATTTGGTGAGATCAATGCCGCTGGTGCCGCCCAGAGAAATATCCACGAGCACCACGTCGGGATTCAATTCCGTGATGGCGGCGAGCGCCGTGCTGGCATCTGCCGCATCACCACAGACCTTGAGTTTGGGATCACTATCAATCAACTGCCGCAGCCCTTCGCGGAACATCGTATGATCGTCCACAATGAAAACGCGGCTCTTGTTGACCAGCGGATTTTCGGCCACGCGGCCCGGCTGGCTGGCTGGTAGAATGGTGTCGGTCATGCGTTTTCTGGCGTGCGTTCATCCCTTGCAGTCGCATCGAACACGCACGTGACGAGGGTGCCGGATTCAGGGGTGCTTTGCAAATCCAGAGTCGCCCCGACGACTTTGGCGCGGTAACGCATGATGCGCACGCCCATGCCGTTGCGATTCGAACCCGCGAGGCGAAAACCGCAGCCATTGTCCTGCACGCTCAGGCGAAATTGATTGCCTTCCGGTCGCAACGAAATCGTCACTGTGCTCGCTTTGCCGTGGCGGGCGGCGTTCAACACCGCTTCCTGCGTGATGTAATAAAGATGTAAGGCAGTTTCACTATCCACACTGGTCGGCGGTTTTTGGCAGAGGAAATCGCACTGAATTTTGAAGCGGCTGGACGCGGTG
>CAIWFB010000030.1 GCA_903911825.1 uncultured Verrucomicrobia subdivision 3 bacterium | reverse complement strand
GGATAACATGGTCAGCTGGTTTCTCTTCATCAATTCGGCGATGGTCGTTTTCCTTTTGCCGCTTTCGTGGTTCCGCTTTTTTTGGTGGCGCTTCAACGTCTGGGGCGAACTCTCAGCCGTCGTGCTTGGGTTGCCACTAGCCATCCTCGTCTGGTTTCCGCTTAATTTCCAAAGCAAACCAATGTGGCAGGGACTTGGTTTGTTGTTTGGTTTGAGCATCGTGGTATTGGTAGCGGTGACGCTGCTCACGCCGCCAGAATCGACGGAGACTTTAAAAAAATTCTACGCACGCTGTCGTCCGCCGGGATTTTGGAAGCCCATCAGCGATGAAGTGCCGCTGACGGACACGGGCGAACCAAGCGCCACCGAGATGTTTTGGGATTCGCTGCTTGGCATCATCGCCTCACTGGGATTGGTGCTGGCGACGAACGCCGTTTTCGTCGGTGATTGGCCGCGATTTGTTGCGAGCATTACCGTCTGCATCATGACCGGATCTTGGTTGCTTCGCCGAATCCTATTGAAGTCGCGCGCGGCCAAGTTAATCAAAACAATCGAGCCCAAGGTTGCACCATGAAACTTCTCGCATTTCTGCTTTCGCTCCTCGCTGCTGCTGCGCTAAGGGTTACCGCTGTCGAACCAACTGCAGACATTCACACGAATTTTACATTCGCCCTGCCTCTAGCAAAACGCACTTTTCCCGAGCCACTACCCGTCGGCGCGCAGCCCGGATTCAAAATCCGCGGCACCAAGGGCTGGGCGTGGACCCCAGATCAGTATCTTGCGGAGATTCCATTCATCGCGAAGTATAAAATGAATTTCCTGATGAACTGCTATCTCTCGATGTTCGACATCGAACACTACGCGAAGTGGAACGATCCCGATGCAAACCGCTGGTGGGAAGATTTGCCTTCCGCAAAAAAAGCCGCCTACGAAAAAGTGGTGCGGTCAGCGCAAGCGCACGGATTACAATTTTGTTTCAGCATGAATCCGAATTTGTTCAGCAAACGAACAGTCAACGAGGAGTCTGCTGAAAGCATCGACTTGCTCTTCAAACATTATGCCTGGATGCAAAGTCTCGGCGTGAAATGGTTCAACCTCGCGCTCGACGACGCCACAAATGGCATCAATGCCGCCACGCAGGCCAAAGTTTGCAATGAGGTTTTTCACCGGCTGCGCGCCAAAGATCCAGAGGCGCAGATGATTTTTTGCCCAACGTATTATTGGGGCGACGGCACGCGGCCCCATCAGCAAGCGTATCTTGAAGAACTCGCACGTGAACTCGACAAAGAGATCTATGTTTTTTGGACCGGTGATGAGGTCGTTGGCAAAGTCACTCGGTTAGCGGCAGAAAAATTTCACGGCTTCGTGCAACACCGGATTTTTCTCTGGGACAATTATCCCGTGAACGACGGTCATCCCACGATGCATCTTGGTCCGGTGACTGATCGTGAGGCAGATATTTGCGAAATCGTTGACGGCTATGTGAGCAATCCGCTGCGGGAGCAGAGTGAAATCAACCGCATCCCGCTCGCGACGTGCGCGGACTACGCCTACAACCCACGCGGCTATGATGCGCAACGCTCTATTGGTCAGGCGATTTTGTTGCAGGCTGAAAAACCGTCGCAGCGCGAAGTGCTGTGCAAATTAGTCGAGGCTTATCCGGGAATGTTGCTCACGCCCGGCGTTGGCAAAAAGAGAACTGCCTACAATCCGGTGCGTGCGCAGATGGACAACATTCTCGCGCTAACGCAACCGCGTTTCATCGCGCAGGCTTATATCGCCTCGCTCGACGATTTGGCCGCTCGCTTGCAAACCGAATTTCCCCATCGCTACGAAGCGGAAAAAAAGACGCTCGCTGCGGACATCGCGGAAGTGAAAAAGAAATTCGCCGCGAAATATCTCTAAGATTTTATGAGTGAAACTTTGGCTATCTTTGGCGGAAGTAAAACGCGCATCAAGCCATTTACGAGTTGGCCGGTTTTTGACGAGACCGATGAACAGCGGTTGCTTGGTGTGTTGCGTTCCGGCAAATGGGGCAAGCTCAACGGCGAAGAAGTATCGGATTTCGAGCGCCGCTTCGCGTCGATGCATGATTGTAAAAATGCCATTGGCGTGGTGAACGGCACGGTGTCGCTCCGCATTGCTTTGATGGCAGCTGGAATCAAGGCCGAGGACGAAGTGATCGTTCCGCCTTACACGTTTCTCGCAACAGCGACCGCGGTAATTGAGGCGAATGCTATTCCAGTTTTTGCCGACATCAATCTGGAGACGTTCAACCTTGATCCCCAATCTTTGGAGGCAGCCATCACGCAAAAGACTCGCGCAATTATTCCCGTTCACATGGCCGGCCAACCAGCGGAAATGGATGCGATTCTGGCGATTGCAAAAAAACACAACCTCCTCGTCATTGAAGACGCAGCGCACGCGCACGGTGCGTCCTACAAAAATCGCGGAGTTGGTTCTATAGGACACATGGGCTCGTTCTCGTTTCAATCGTCAAAAAATCTCACGAGCGGCGAGGGCGGTATCATCACGACAAACGATGACCAGCTTGCGGAGGCTTGTCGCTCCATCCATAACTGCGGCCGCATCACGGGCGGTTTATGGTATGAGCATCACGTCATATCAGCGAACTATCGACTTGGTGAATTTCAGGGTGCGATCCTGAACACGCAATTGAATCGTCTCGAAGCACAAACCGCCACCCGTGATTGCAATGGGCAATATCTCGCGGCGAAATTGAGCAAGATTCCCGGCATTTACCCGCAACGCCGAACCACTGAAACCACGCGGCACGCGTATCATCTGTTTTTGTTCCGGATTGTGGCGGAGCAATTTGGTTCATCGCGCACAGCTATTCTTCAGGCGCTTGCAGCCGAAGGTGTTCCCGTTTCCGGCGGCTACGCAATTCCGTTATATCGCCAGCCGTTGTTTTTAAATAAAGCCTTTGGTCCATATCTACCGGATGCGAGGAGTCGACTCGACTACGGCAAAGTCAGTTGCCCGAATTGTGAGAAGATTTGTGCTGAGCAGGGGGCGTGGCTGGAACAAAGCATTTTTCTCGGAGGTCAATCCGATATGGATGACATCGCTTGTGCATTTGAAAAAATTTACCAAAACCGCCACCTACTTGCTGAATTGAAATGATGAAGCTTGGAACAGCTCAGATCGACATCACGCCCCAACCGGGCGTGGAGCTTTCTGGTTTTGCTGCCCGGGTTCAGCCTTCGATCGGCGTGCTTGATAAGCTTTTTGCGAAAGCGCTTTTTATCGAAACCGAACAAACTAAATTGCTTTGGATCCACTGCGATTTGATTGGATTTGATCGTGCGATCATTTTGGAATTCCGTCGCTGGGCGCATGAAAAACTTGGGCTCGGCACGCATCAGGTGATGCTCTCCGCAACGCACACACACTCTGGTCCGGCGACGATTCATCTGCGCGAGTGCGGCGAATACGATTCGGACTACGTTGAGTTTTTACAGAAAAGTTTACGCCGGGCGGCGGAAATAGCGATGGCGCAAAGTGAAGTTGTCGGCCTGACGTGTGTGGAAGGACTGCTTCCACTCGCCGTGGATCGCCGCCAGACAGCAAAGCCGCATATCGATCCCCGCATTGCAGCGATTGGATTTCGCCGACACGACGGCAGCTTTATCACTGTGCTAATGAATTACGCTGTGCATCCGGTCGCGCTCGGTTCCACGAACCGTGATATCAGCGCGGATATTTTTGGTGAAGCGGCTAAACGGCTTTCACGCGAATTGCTGGGTCGTCCGTTGGTTTTGATGACCAACGGCGCGTGCGGTAATTTGAATCCGCCAGCCGAAAATGTTTCGTTTGAACAGTTGAAGTCGTGGGGTCGGCAAATTGCCGACGTGGTGCAACCGTTGTTGCTTGGTGGAAAAATAGATTTTCAGCCCACGTTGAAACTGCTGAACCGCAACCTTGAATTGCCCTTGGAAACACTGGACGCGGCTGGGATCAATGATTTTGCGGATCAAGCTCTACGCAACCCAGTGCCGCTCGCTGCGTGGGGCGATAAATATCGACGCGTTGTGGCGCACTGGCGCGCGACACTCTTGAATCAAATCAAGAAAAACGAAACGACTCAGAACGAAGCCGAGTTGTTCGGTTTGCTTCTTGGTGATGTGATTTTCTTAGGGGTGAATGCAGAGGTGTTTTCCGAATTTACTGAATGGCTGCGCGAAAAATCCCGGCGGCAGGTTTATCTCGTCGGTTATGCAAACGGCGATATCGGCTATTTACCGACGCGCACGGCCTATGCCGAGGGGGGTTACGAAGTGGACGTGGCGCACTTGTTTTACGGCGGCTTTCGTCCGCGCGCCGGGGGGCTCGAGTTGCTGGCTGCCGCCGCCCAAGATTTGGTTGGCGAATGGGAGAAATAATTGATGCGCCGAAGCAATTATTCAGAAAAAATCAACGTTCTGCCGACGCAGATTAAATCTGGCCATGGTTGGACGCGGCGTTCATTCGTTCAATCGCTCGGCGGAATGGCGTTAGGGGCAGGTTTGATTTCCAATCACCCGCTCGCAAGTTCCGCGATTGAAACATCTGTTGGAAATAATCCTAGTGGTAAAAAAAATCGTCCGCGCTATCGGGCCATTGGTTGGTGGATGACGTTTGATGATCTCACTTGGCCGAACCCGGAATTGATGGACAAGATTCGCCGCCGCGCGGATCAATGTGTGGCTAGCGCAGTGAACTGTTGCATCGTTTTCGGCGCGCATTTGCGCTGGGATTTTATGCCGTTGTGGGAGCGTTTTCACGACGAACTTCGGTTTGTCGCCGATGAGTTGCACCAGCGCAACATTCTTCTATTCGATCATCACTCTGCTACGATCGTGCATCGGCCGCGCAACCGCGAGGAGGCGCTCGATATTTGGCGGCGAAACCGTCATCACATTTCTTTTTATCCATCTCGTGAAAACGCGGCCACTTGGGAGTTTGAAGGTTCGCATCTGAACGACTGGCGGATGCTGGACGTGGAAACAGGTGCGCCGGTATTTGTGCCAGCTTACACCGCTGAACAATTCTGCCTGAACCATCCCGGCTTTCGCAAAGGTTATGCTGCCTATGTTAAAAAGCTGCTCGCAGATACGGGCGTGGACGGGTTGATGAGCGACGACATGCTTTTCTACGCGGACTGGCGTGCCTGCGGCTGCCAGTTTTGTCGCGACCGGTTTCGCCGCGAATACAATCATGATTTGCCACCGGTGGGCGACACTAGTTTCTGGGGCAACCGTCGTAGTCAGGCGTTTCGTGATTGGATAACAATGCGTTTCCAGACTCCCGCTGATTTCTTGGCGGTGGTCAAAAAGTCGTTGCCGGAAGACTTTCCTCTGCTCACCTGCTGCTCCAGCAGTGATAATTTTTATCTGCCCGGTTTTGGCATGAGCTATCAGGATTTCATCCAGAATTGTAATCATGTCATGCTCGAAATGGTCGGCCAGACTCCTGCGATCGAAGGAACTTGGGACGATCGTGTGCCGAGCCAATTGCTGCACCTAGATATATCTCGCACGCACAATGCGCCGTGTTTCGGTCTTGGGTATGGATTTTTTCCGGACACAGCTTTTTTTATCTGGGCGGTGAATAAATTTCTCGGTTCAGATTGCTGGTTCAGCACGGTGAAAGGGCGGTTGAACGCCACGCCGACGGAAGTTGCTGCGCTCGCTGATGACTCGGAATTGGTCGGTGAAGGTTTTAACTGGGAAAAAACGCGCCCGGAATTATTTCGTGGCGATGCAGCTACCGATACGGCGATTTTTTTCTCGCGCGCCACGCGTGATTTTTACAGCCAAGTCATCGGTGATTATTGTGGGGACTATAATGCGAGTTGCCTGAATTTATCGCGGGCTAATCTCCCGTGCGAAGTCGTCACCGAGATTCCCGCTTTTAGTAAAACCCGCTGTTTGCTTCTGAGTAGTGTCATGTGTCTCTCACTCGCACAGCGGGGACAAATCTCAAAATTTATGAACGCCGGTGGCATGGTTATCGCGACGGGTCCCTGCGGACATTACGACGAGTGGGGCAATCTAGCCGCGAAACAATGGCTGGAGGAATTCGGGGCGGCTGTTGAATTGATGGAACCGGATCGTCCCGGGAATTTTCCGCCTTATAAAAATTTCAAAGCACCGATTGAGTTGACGACGTGTCGCGTGCCGGAATCGCTTCAACAAAAATTTAATAACAGCTGGTTCGATTTGAGGGTAGGGCAGGGCCGCCTGCTCTGGCGACCGGAGAGAATAACGAATAAAAATGCGGGCGCTACTGTCACGACTTTGTTGCAATCGCGCGAACAAGCCTTCGTCAAAATCAGCGGATTGCCCGATGGCTGGATGGTCCGGCAATACCGCGACGGCAATCGCCTGCTGATTCATGCGCTGCCGGGCAAAGTTGTCACCACGTTGCATCCTACCTTGCAGAATCAAATGACCAAGCAGCGCATCGTGCAAAAATTAAGTTTCCCGCTGCTGACCGGGAGCTTGGATTTGAAGACAGCGGCTGGGTTCAAGCGCGTGACTCTGCACAGCCCGGATTTGTTTGCCCCTCGTGCTGGTGAAACGCAGCCAGATGCTGGCTCACTGGTGAAACTCGCGGGTGTCAGTCGCTATTTTATTTTGGAATGCAACCTTTGACGAACTGAACCTGATTGCTTTATGAACATTGTAAAAAAACTCATCGTCCTGACCGCGCTGCTGTCCGCTGCTGGCCATGTGACGGCGCAGCCTAAAATGATTCCCAATGCGGGCATCATTCCCGCGCCGGTAAAAATCGAATTTAATTCTAGACAATTTTTACTGGGCCAGCGGACGGAAATTGTTTGCCAACCCGGCGAGGCGAAGCCGGCGGCAACATTTTTGCGGGAGGAATTGAAAGTGCGCAAAGGCTGGGATTTGCCTTTGGTTCGTTTGGGCAAAGTCGGTGGGAGTTGCATTTCGCTCGAGCTTGATTCGCACCCAAACGATTCCCCTGAAGGTTATTTGCTCAAGGTCACAGCCGATCGTGTGACTCTCCGCGCTGCATCGGCAGCCGGACTTTTCTATGGCGTTCAGTCACTGTTACAGATGGTGGCTGCCCAGAGCGGGACTAACCTAGCCTCGGTAATATTGCCGGGAGTGAGTATCACCGATGCACCGCGATTTGAGTGGCGTGGATTTTTGCTCGACGAATCGGATCATTTTTACGGCAAGCAGACGGTGGAAGAAATTCTCGACTTGATGGCCAGCTTGAAGTTGAACCGTTTTCACTGGCACCTCACGGACGACTATGGCTGGCGGGTGGAGATCAAAAGTTATCCCAAGCTCACGCAGATTGGTGCGAGTCGTAATTTTGAGCACACCAACACTCCTCCACAGTTTTATACGACGGCGGATATTCGCGAGATCGTGGAATACGCCCAGCAGCGGCACATTGTGATCGTTCCGGAAATTGATATGCCCGGGCACGCGACGGCAGCTACGATGGCCTATCCCGAGTTCGGCGAGGGCGGCACGGGGCATTGGGCTGGCTTTACATTCCATCCCGCCAAACCGGAGACGTATGATTTTCTGAAAAACGTCCTACGTGAGATTTGTGATCTATTCCCAGGTAAATACATCCACCTCGGCGGCGATGAAGTATGGTTCGGAAACCGGCAGTGGACGAATGACCCGACCATTGTGAAATTCACACGCGACCTCGGCTATACGAACTCGGTGCAGCTGGAAGGATATTTCAATCGTCGCATGGCCCGTGTTGTTCACGAACTTGGGCGCACGCCGCTTGGCTGGGACGAATTGGTAGCTGCCGACGCTGATCCGAAATACACTGGCGTTTTCTGGTGGCGTCAGGACAAGACAAACATTTTGACTGAAGCCGCAGCGCGCGATTATCACGTGGTGCTGTGTCCGCGCCTGCCAACCTATTTGAACTACGTTCAAGATGATTTCGAGAAAGTCGGGCGCCGCTGGAAAAAAATCTTCAACTCGATTGACCGAGTCTATGATTTTCCCGACAAGATCATTGCCGACAACGTTCCGGCGGGAAAAGAGAAGAACATCATCGGCGTTGAGGGTTGCCTCTGGACGGAATTTGTGCCGGATCGCAACCGCGCCCACTATATGATTTTCCCGCGTATCGCCGCCATTGCCGAGGGTGCCTGGACGCCCGCGAAGCGTAAAAGCGAGGCGGATTTCATGGCCCGATTGCCAGCCTTTCTTCGAGAGCTGGACCGTCGTCAGATTCCGCATTACGACCCTTTCAATCCGCTGCCGTCACTTGAGCCGGCCGGTTGCACCAATCAGGATTACAAACTGCCGCCGACGGAGTGACCAGAAAATTTCCCGATGAAGGCCGGCTGTAAAATTTTGTTAGGCAGAACGGTTTGTCCAGCGGTCACGGGGTGGAAATTATTTTTTGCTTTGCTCATCTTGGCGGCGGGCAACGCGTTAGCAGTTGCGTCGGTGCCGGCTCGTTTAACGGGCCCGATTTACGCCGATTACGATTCGGAATTGCGTGAATCTACCGCTCGCTCTGATGGCATCAAACACGTGGACACGCCGGCACTTATCCAGAAATTAAGCGTCGGTAACATCAAGACTTACGCGTTTCTCGTGCATCATCAGACGACCGACTGGGATGATTTTCGTCTGGAGTTTTTGCCGGCGGCTCAAGCTGCACACATTGACGTTTGGCTGTATCTCACGCCGCCGAGCGAAATCAGTCCCGAGCCTTACACTACCAACTACATTGCGTGGGCCACTGCGGCGGCCAGCCTCGCCCAGACGTATCCCGTCCTGAAAGCTCTGGCGATTGACGATTTCAACGGCAACGAAAATCTATTTACGGCAAGCTATGTGAGCAACTTGGTAGTCGATGCCCATGCTATCAACACGAACTTGGTGTTCCTCCCAGTGAACTACGACTTCACCCACAACGGAATTGCGTCGTTTTTGACCAAAGATATTTGTCCGGCATTTGCAGGTGCGTATGGTCCGTTTTGCGGGGGTGTCATTTTTCCTTATCTGAATTGGACGAACAAAGATGATTACAGCGATGAACTATTTCAAATCTCTAACAATGCTGCCATCATGCGGGGCGAAGTCTGCCAGTTCGTTGTGAATTTTCCTTCCAGCACCCGCTCGCAAGTGGGGGATTTTTCCGCGCTGATTCAGACCATTACCAACGTGACGGGTTTTCCCAATGCCCCTTATCCATTTCCCATCCGAGTTTGGGACGACTACAACGGCGCGACGACCGGCTACCATCAATTGCAGGTGCTCGTGGATGGTGTGGTGGTGTGGGAACGTGATTTGAGCGGTACTAATGGGGTGGAGGATATCAGCCTGAATCTGCAAGCCCAGCTCCAGGGTAAGGACACAGCCACGCTAACGGTGCGCGTCTATGATGCCAAGGTGGTTTCCAATTTTCATGTGCTTGCATCGATTAATCTTCCCGCTGGCCACTGGACAAATATCGAGACCGGCAGTTTTTTGGGGACCGGCACGTATTATCCCGGCACGCCTGGTTTAAATGTGCCACTCATCACAATGATCTACGACGGCGGTTACGGTAGTGGCACGAACTATTGGGGGCCGACAACCAATTATGTTCTACAAGCCAATCTGGTAGCACGAAGGGCCATGCGGAATCAACTCGCTGCGGGAATCATTCAATACAAAATGGATAAATCCACCAGTAGCGGCCAATTCCCGATCGTCCGAAAGTTGTATGGGCAATGGTTATATGGTCCGCAGATTACAACAATAAACCGGCTGAGTCAGGCAAGCCTTTCTTTGGGTGGAGCTGGCGGTGACCCGAATATTGGCTACGAAATCCAGAGGTCTGATTTCATAAATGCGTCCCCTAACCCGTGGACTT
>CAIWFB010000029.1 GCA_903911825.1 uncultured Verrucomicrobia subdivision 3 bacterium | reverse complement strand
GTGATGTTGGAAAGCGGTTTGGACATTCGCCCCGTCATCACGCACCGCTATCATTACACGGAATTTCAAAAGGGCTTTGACGCGATGTTATCAGGTCAGTCGGGCAAAGTTGTGCTGAACTGGAGATGAATGATGAGCCGTTCCCCGCTTGTTCGCAGCCGTAGTGCAGCGGTGTTATCGCTCGTTGGTAACACGCCTTTGGTGCCGCTACATTTTGAAGCGGAGCAACTGACGATTTACGCCAAATGCGAAATCTTCAATCCCAGCGGCAGCATTAAAGATCGTTTTGCCAAATGCGTTTTGGTGGATGCCGAACAGCGCGGTTTGCTCCAGCCGGATTCGGTCATCGTCGAATGCAGCAGCGGCAACACGGGCATAGCGATGTCCATGATCGGTGCCACGCTGGGTTATCAGGTGCGGATTCTCATGTCTGCCAGCGCCAGTGAAGAACGCCGGAAAATCATCCGCCAGCTCGGCGCTGAACTCGTTTTGTTCGACAGTGGCGGTCAGTATCAAACTGGGATTGAGATGTCTCGGAAGATGGCGGCTGGGGATGCTCGCGTATTTATGCCGCGCCAGTTTGAAAATCCGATCAACGCGGAAGATCACGACCACTGCACTGGTCAGGAAATTCTTAAGCAGATGCCCGGCCCGATTGATGCTTTCGTGACGGGATTCGGCACCGGTGGCACCCTCGCCGGTTGCGGCAAAGCCATCAAACGACGCTGGCCCAAGGCGCGCATTGTGGCCATGGAACCGGCGGATCAAGCGTTACTGGCGGGCGAATGCCCATGTTGTCATTTCATCGAAGGTGTGGCGGATGGTTTTATTCCGCAGTTGCTCCGCGATGCGCCGTTGGACGGAAATATCAAAGTGAAGAGCGCCGAGGCCATGGCCATGACGCGCCGGTTGCATCGTGAATTTGGTCTGCTCGTCGGCACATCCTCCGGGGCAAACGTCATCGCTGCACTGCAACTCGCGCAAGAACTTGGCCCACGCTCCACAGTAGTCACGCTGCTCTGTGATCGCGCTGAACGTTATTTCAGCACACCGCTGTTTGAAACGGCAAAAAATTAAATATCTTTTTCCACTTAAAAAACTAAATGAAATTATCCCGATTCCTAACCGTTTTGCTATTGGCTGCCTGGACCGCCCGCGCAGAATCCGAACTCCGCGTGCCGGCTTTCACCGCTTATTTTAGTCCTGATGTCGAAGGTGCAGAGATGTCGGGTCGCTCCGGGATTTCTGGCTGGAATGATCCTAAGACCAGTGTTCTCTGGTTTGGTGAAATAAAAACTCCGGGCCAAATCAGCTGTGCGGTGATGTTGCGTTTGACGGCGAGTGGAGAAACCAAGTTGCGTTTGACCGTCGCTGGCCAAACACATGAAGCCACGGCAAAAGGCGCCGGAGATTCATTAGTGAAAGCTGACTTTGGCTCCTTTGATATTACGTCGGCTGGGTATCAAAAATTCGCCCTCGAATCACTCAATGCTGCTGGCCAATCAGCGGGCGACATTGATGCGCTCGTGCTCAGCGGAACAACCGTGACCAACGCTCATTTTAATCTCAAGCCGCGCCGCAACGCGGCTTCCGTGCATTTGAATTATCCCATTCCCGCTGGCACCAACATCGAAGCGTTTTACTGCGAAGCCACGGGCGTGGAAGAACCGCTCTGGACCTACTACATGGCGTGTGGTTGGCATCGCGGGTATTTCGGGATGCAGATCAACAGTCCGACGGAGCGCCGGATTATTTTTAGCGTCTGGGACAGTGGCAGCGAAGCCGTCAGTCGCGATAAAGTTGGTCACGAAGATCGCGTGACGCTCATTACCAAAGGGGCGGGCGTCAACTCCGGCGATTTTGGCAATGAAGGCACCGGTGGACACAGCCATCTGGTTTACAACTGGAAGACGGGCGAGAAACAACGTTTTCTCGTCACCGCCAAACCGACTGATGCGACGCACACGATTTATTCCGGCTACTGGTTTCATCCCGAGCAGAAAAAATGGATGCTTATCTCCAGTTGGAAAGCCCCGAAAGACGGCAGTTGGCTGCGTGGACTTTACAGCTTCTCGGAAAATTTTGGTGGCGACAACGGTCACCTGCAACGCAAAGCGCGCTTTGGGAACCAATGGCTGCGCACCGAAGATGGAAAATGGATCGAGCAAACCACGGCTAAATTCAGCCACGATGTCACGGGCCGGGCGGATCGTTTTGATCGCTTTATGGGCGTAGAGGACGGCCAGTTTTTCTTGAGCAACGGCGGTTTCGTTACCGGCTTCACCAAGTTTGGTGATAAATTTGAACGTCCGTCTACCGGCAAGTCCCCGTCCGATTTGGATTTGCCGCCGTTGCCGGAAATCAAACACGATTAATTATGTTCACCTCGTTTCAGCCGCACCTACAGTCGCAGCTTGCCGAAATCTGCAAAGCAGGCACTTATAAAAATGAACGCGTCATCATCACGCCGCAGGGCACGACGATTCGCGTGGCTGATGGCAAACCGGTGCTAAATTTTTGTGCGAACAATTATCTCGGTCTCGCGCAAGATCCGGCAGTCGCCGCCGCCGCCAAAGCCGCGATTGATGAATGGGGCTACGGCTGCGCTAGCGTGCGCTTTATCTGCGGCACACAGGGCGTTCATAAAAAACTGGAGGCCAAGCTGAGTGAGTTTCTCGGCACCGAGGACACGATTCTCTACGGCTCCTGCTTCGATGCGAACGGCGGATTGTTCGAGACGTTGCTCGGTGAACAGGACGCGATCATCTCCGACGAGCTCAATCACGCGAGCATCATTGATGGCATCCGGCTCTGCAAAGCGCAGCGGCATCGCTACAAAAACAACGACATGGCCGATCTCGAAGCGAAATTGAAAGAGGCGGCGAACTGTCGCTTCAAGATGATCGCGACGGACGGCGTGTTCTCGATGGACGGTTACATCGCAAACCTTACCGCCGTTTGCGATCTCGCGGAGAAATACGGTGCGCTCGTCATGGTGGACGATTCGCACGCCGTCGGCTTCATGGGCAAGACCGGTCGCGGCACGCATGAATACAATCACGTCATGGGGCGCGTGGACATCATCACCGGCACGCTCGGCAAAGCCCTCGGCGGCGCGAGCGGCGGCTACACCAGCGGACGTAAGGAGATCATCGAATATTTGCGGCAGCGTTCACGTCCGTATTTGTTCTCGAACACGCTCGCGCCAAGTATCGCCGGTGCTTCGCTGAAAGTTCTGGAGTTGTTGAGCAGCTCAACCGAACTGCGCGACAAGCTGGAAACCAACACGAAGTTTTTCCGCGAAGGCATGAGCAAACTCGGTTTCAACATTTTGCCCGGCACGCATCCGATTTGTCCGGTGATGCTCGGCGATGCGGCGCTCGCCGGAAAATTCGCCGAAGCAATGTTGACCAAAGGAGTTTACGTCATCGGCTTTTCCTATCCGGTCGTGCCGCAAGGCCGTGCGCGCATCCGCACGCAGATTTCCGCCGCGCATTCACAAGCCGATTTGGAAAAAGCCATCAGCGCGTTCGCGGAAGTGAAAAAAGAACTGAATGTTTGACGATCGGTCTCGGGATCATGAATTCAAAAGCCAAAATGAAAACGCGCCGATCAATCTTCGTGGTGGGCGTGTTTGCGTTACTGGCTTTGACTGCGTTGGCCAAGCCGCCGCCGCCGCCGGATTCATCCCTTAACCTCAAGCTAACCGCGCCCATCAATACCTGGGACGAAGCGATTCCGTTGGGCAACGGCGCGATGGGCGTTTTGCTGTGGGGCAAGGAGAACAAGATTCGTCTCTCGCTCGATCGTGGCGATTTGTGGGACGAACGTCCGTCGAAAGAATTTCTCAAGGTGAAACCGCGTTTCACGTGGGCTGAGATGCAGCGACTGGTGGCCGAAAATAAAATGGACGAGTTCAACGAAGTCTTTGACTCGAACTACGATTACAACGGTCCACCCACCAAACTCCCCGCCGGCCGC
>CAIWFB010000028.1 GCA_903911825.1 uncultured Verrucomicrobia subdivision 3 bacterium | reverse complement strand
GCGGAAAAATGTGCCGGTTTACGGCGATGGGATGAACGTGCGCGACTGGCTTTATGTGCGTGACCATGCCGAAGCGCTGTGGACGGTTCTGCACAAGGGCCAGCTCGGTGACACTTACAATATCGGCGGTCACAACGAATGGGCAAATATCCATATCGTGCAGTTGATCTGCGATACGATTGATGAATTTGCGCCGGAATTGGGCGGCAATTCCCGCAACCTGATTACGTTCGTCAAAGATCGTCCTGGCCATGACCGGCGTTATGCGATTGACGCGACGAAGATTCAAAACGAGCTTGGCTGGACACCGGCGCATAAGTTTGAGCAAGGCATTCGCGAGACGATTCGTTGGTATCTCGACAATCAGGACTGGGTGAAATCAGTGCTGAAGAAATAATTTTCTGAACGCTGGGCAAGTTTGGCGCTCCAAGTTAGATACGATCATGCAAAGACTAATCATATTTTTCGCGGTGATGTTGCTGCTGGCTGCTCTATCGGTTCGAGCGGCTAGTAGTTCGGTGATGTGGGATATGGCAACCGACCGTGTAACGGCGGATGTGCATGGCGAACAGCTGTGGCCCCTACTGGAAGACATTGCTCACAAAACCGGTTGGCACATTTTTGTGGAGCCAGACACGGCGCGTAGCGTGGATGTGAAATTCACCGGCCTGCCGCGTCAGGAAGCGTTGAAGAAATTGCTTGGTGATTTGAATTTTGCGTTCGTTCCCAAAACGAACGAGGCCTCTCACCTCTATGTTTTTACCTCGCGGATGGAGAATGCCACGAAGCGCGTAGTTGTGGCAGCCGCCAAAGCTGTGTCGCCTAAGCACGTTCCCAACGAGTTGCTCGTGAAAGTTAAACCAGGCACCGACATTGATGCGTTGGCGAAATCTCTCGGCGCAAAAGTTGTGGGTCGCGATGACAAGCTGGGAATTTACCGACTACAATTTGAGGATGAGGCGGCAACGGAAGCCGCGCTGGCTAAGTTAAAAACAAATTCCAGCGTTGAATCGGTGGATTACAATTACATCTACGATGCGCCAGTCGTGCCGCGAGCCGTTTCCAGTTCGGCTACCGGCCCAGTTTCATTAACACTGGATGCCAATTCAAAAAGTGACCCTTGCCATCCGATCGTGGGTTTGATTGATACGAGTATTCAATCGCTTGGCAGTCAATTGGATCCGTTTATCATGCAGTCAATTTCTGTGGCAGGCGATTCTTCGGCAGCCAATAACACAAGTCCCACGCACGCTACGTCCATGGCAGAAACGATTTTGCGCGCCGTATCGCAACAAGGCAGCAGCAGCTCGGTGCGGATTTTGCCGGTGGACGTTTATGGCAGCGGCGAAATGGCCACGACGTGGAATGTGGCGCTCGGCGTCAAAGCTGCCGTGGATGGTGGGGCTACGATTTTGAATATGAGTTTGGGCAGCAGTGCCGACAGTCAGATTTTGAGCAGCATCATCGCGCAAGCACAAGCCAAGGGTGTGATCGTTTTTGCCGCCGCCGGGAATCAACCGGTGAATACGCCCACCTATCCAGCGGCGATTTCTGGCGTGAATGCGGTCACTGCACTGGGTGCGCCCGGTCAGTTAGCGGCGTATGCGAATTACGGTAGTTTTGTAAATCTGGCGCTACCAGGTGCGAGCGTGGTTTATCTTAATGGGCAAGCTTATGTGGTGCAGGGAACTTCACCTGCAACGGCGTATGCCAGCGGTGTGGCCGCAGGTTACAAGGGAATCAATTGCGATTCTTGGTCGCAAATCCAAACCCTGATGCAGCAGAAATTTCCTGTGCCTCAGAAATAAATTTAATTACAACCGAGCAATTAAATTAATGCGAGAGGCAACCGTATTTGACGAAGGTGCCAAGGAAGGCGAGCAGCACCACGGTAAACAAAATCGGCTGACCCGCGAGTAGTAAAACGATGCCCCAGCCCAAGAAGAAGGCGAACAAAACAAAAATCGTGATGGCGAGCAAAAAATTCATCTGGCGGAATCTTAATTGATTCGCAAATTTGCGCAAGTAGATGAACGGAGCAGGGCGGCGGAGAGGTGGGAAATCACGCTCAAACCAAAATAGGTTGAAAATATTGTTGCCACTGGGTTCGGGCTTGCTAGAATCCGCGCTCCGTTTCTCCCGATAAGAAAGACGGTTTTACAGTGAATTTTTAACGCAAATGCCGACAATCAACCAACTGGTCCGTAAGGGCCGCACTAAAGTCAAATACAAGTCCAAGTCTCCTGCCTTGGAAAACTCACCGTTTCGTCGTGGCGTGTGCATCCAAGTGATGACTCGCACCCCGAAGAAGCCGAACTCTGCGATGCGTAAAGTCGCCAAGGTTCGCCTCACGAACGGATTTGAAATCATCGCCTACATCCCTGATGAAGGCCATAACCTTCAGGAACATAGCATCGTGCTCGTGCGCGGTGGTCGTGTGAAGGATTTGCCTGGTGTGCGTTATCACATCGTTCGTGGCACGCTCGACGCCGCCGGTGTCGAAAAACGCCGCGTCAGCCGCTCCAAATACGGCGTCAAGAAACCCAAAGTCAAAGCCGCAGCGGCCAAGTAACATTTTAAGGAATTAATAATCATGTCCCGCAGACGTCAAGCAACCAAACGGCCCATGGCCAAGGACGGCAAATACCAGAACACGCTGGTCGCCCGCCTCGTTAACACCGTGATGATTTCCGGCAAGAAGAGCACCGCCCAACGTATCGTTTACGGTGCGTTCGATAGCATCTCCGAAAAGAATCCGGCCAGCAACCCTATCGAAATATTGCAGCGCGCCGTGGACAATGCCAAGCCGCGCATTGAAACCAAAGCCCGCCGCGTTGGTGGTGCCACTTATCAAGTTCCGTTGGAAATCCCTACGGATCGTCAGAACGCCCTTGCTTTGCGTTGGATCGTCGATTTCGCGGATGCCCGTAAGGGTCAGCCGATGAAAGCCGCGCTCGCGACGGAAATCCTCGAAGCTTACCAAGGTCAGGGTAACGCCATCCGTAAACGTGATGAAGTTCACAAGATGGCGCAGGCGAACAAAGCGTTCGCGCACTTCCGTTGGTAGAAATTTTTGCAGAATTCGCCCCGACGGTAAAACGCCGGGGCGTTTTTTGTTCCTAGGTGTAACTTTATTTAAAGCATTTCAAATTATGAGCGCAGAAGTAGTTAAATCCCCCAATTCGCCCAATCGTGAATACACGTTGGAGCGCACTCGCAACATCGGTATTGCCGCGCACATTGATGCCGGCAAAACGACGACCACCGAACGTATTCTTTTCTACACGGGTCTAATCCACAAGATCGGCGACGTGGATGACGGCAACACCGTTACCGACTGGATGGAGCAAGAAAAGGAACGTGGTATCACCATTACCTCTGCCGCTGTGACCTGCTTCTGGACGCAGAAAACTGCGAAACCGGGCGAAGATCAAATTTATAAGGCATTCAATAACGTGCCGCATCGCGTCAATATCATTGATACGCCGGGACACGTTGATTTCACCGCTGAAGTGGAACGTTCCATGCGCGTGTTGGATGGCGCAGTCGCTGTATTCTGCGGCGTGGCCGGCGTGCAACCGCAATCGGAAACGGTTTGGCGGCAGGCGACGAAATACAATGTTCCGCGTATCGCTTTCGTGAATAAGATGGATCGCATGGGGGCAAACTTTGCCAACGCCCTCAACGATATGCGCACCAAGCTCAATGCTTATGCGTTTCCGATCTTCTTGCCCTTGGGCGAAGGTCCGACTGAAGCAGAAGGCAAGGCGGTCATTGGTGGTTTTGAAGGTGTGATTGACGTGGTCAATCAGAAGGCTATCAACTGGGGTCCCGGCGAAGCCAACGAAGGCTTGAATTACGAAATCATGGACATTCCCGCTGACCAGCAGGAAAAAGCCAAAGCTGCCCTGGCGGCCTTGATTGACGCCGTCTCTAACAAGGACGAGGAGATTGCTAATTTGGTGCTGGAAGAAAAGCCCATTTCTGCGCCAGTGCTTAAGGCAGCTATTCGCCGCCTGACCTGCAAAATTGAACTTGTGCCGGTGCTTTGCGGCTCCGCCTTCAAGAAAAAAGGCGTGCAAGTGCTCGTGGACGCCGTCATTGATTATCTCCCCAGCCCCATTGACATTCCCGGTGCGGAAGGTCATGAGTTGGGCACGGAAGTCGTCGTCAAAGTGCCGACTACCGATCACGCCAAATTTTGTTCGCTCGCGTTCAAACTCTGGACTGATCCTTACGCGGGTAAATTGGTGTTCTTCCGCGTTTACTCCGGTCATCTCAAAAAAGGTGACACGATTTACAATCCGCGCACGCGCAAACGTGAACGCGTGAGCCGCCTCATGGTTATTCAAGGCAGCGAACGTAAGGACATCAATGAAGTTTACGCTGGTGACATTGCTTCGCTCGTCGGTCTGCGCAACATCACGACGGGTGATACGTTGTGCGACGAAGATTACGATGTGACGCTTGAACCGCCGACCTTCCCGGAGCCGGTTATCTCGATGGCCGTCGAACCGAAGACCAAGCAAGATCGCGACAAATTATCTGAAGGCTTGCAACGTCTCGCTGAAGAAGATCCGACGTTCCGTTGCTTCACGAATGAAGAAACCAGTCAGCTCATCATCGCGGGCATGGGTGAGTTGCACTTGGAAATCATCATTGACCGTCTCAAGCGCGAATTCAAAGTGGAAGCCAACACCGGCGCTCCGCAAATTGCTTATCGCGAAACAATCACCAAGTCGGCTGAAGGCGAAGGTAAATTCATCCGTCAGTCCGGTGGTAAAGGTCAATACGGCCACGCCTGCATCACCGTCGCGCCGAATGAAACCGGCAAGGGCGTTGAAGTCGTTGACGAAATCGTCGGCGGCACCATTCCCAAGGAATACATTCCCGCCGTTATCAACGGCATTCAAGAAGCCATTAAGAGCGGCGTTTACGCTGGCTACCAGGTTATTGATATCAAAGTCGAAGTCGTGGATGGCTCGTTCCATGACGTTGACTCGAACGAACTCGCTTTCCGCATGGCTGGCATTTTCGCTTTGAAAGACGCCTTCAAGAAAGCTGGTCCGATCTTGCTCGAACCGCTGATGAAAGTCGAATGCACGACGCCTGATGAATATCAGGGTGATTTGCTCGGTGACATTAACCGTCGTCGCGGCACCATCGTCAGCATCGAAGCGAAGAACGGTCAGACTGTTCTCAACGCCCAAGTGCCACTGGCCGAAATGTTCGGTTACGCCACGGCCATCCGGTCGCTCTCCAAAGGTCGCGCTTCCTACTCCATGGAGCCGTTGAGCTTTGCGCAGGTCCCGAACAGCGTCCTCACGACGATTCTGGATGCGGCTGCCAAGAAACCGGCTGCACGCACCTAGTCCTAACGATTATTTCACGAGAGCCGAAGCCGAAAGGTTCCGGCTCTTTTTTTGTCGTCCAACTTGTTAAATTAAAAAAACCGCGCTAAATCAGCGCGGGTTGATTTGAGATTGATACTACTACTTTTTAGCGTTGACGGCTTTGGTCATTGCTTGCAGTTCATCCAGTTCAATCTGAATTTCCGCTTTGGATTTTTTATCCATGCGATCAATGAAGAGTAAGCCGTTCAAATGATCGGTTTCGTGCTGCACGGCTCGTGCGAGCAAGCCGCCACAACGAAATGCAATCGGTTTACCGCTGCCATTCAGCGCTTTTACATCCACCGATTCCGGGCGGGAAACTTCGGCAAAAATTTCTGGGAAACTTAAGCAGCCTTCGCCGCCTTTTACGGGTTCGCCTACTGGCTTCACTTCGGGATTGATTAGGATCAGGGGCATGATGTCCGCCACGTCAGCGGGTTGGCCATCTAATTCAAGCCAGGATGGTCGGTCGGTTACCGCCCGCACATCAATCACGGTAAGCTGTTTGGCAACGCCAATTTGCTGTGCGGCGAGGCCGACTCCGTGGTTTTCTTCCATCGTCTCGATCATGTCGGCGATGAGCTTTTTAATTTCCGGCGTCACGCTATCAATAAGCGCGCCACGCTGCCGCAGCACTGGCGAACCATATTTAACAATGGGTAGAATCATGGACTTGGAAAAAGTTAATCTGCATTGACGCCCAGAATTTCCAGCACACGTTGTAATTCATCATCGCTGAAAAAGGAAATCTCCACCGCGCCTTTCCCTTGCGCGTATTTCAATTGCACCTTGGTGCCAAATTTTTCACGCAACTTATCTTCCAATCGCGCCACGTTGGCATCGCTGGCTGGAGCCGCCACCGTTTCCGGTTTGGTCGCCGCCACGCGAGCGCCACGCTCGGACAGTTTGGCGATGAGCCCTTCCGTTTGGCGAACGTTCAGACCCTCTTTGATGACTCGTTCGGCAGCGATACGCTGACTATTTTCATCTGGCAAACCGAGAATCACTTTGGCGTGACCAACGGATAAGCGACCTTCGCGCACGAAACTTTGGATGGCGGGAGATAATTTCAGCAGCCGCGTCGCATTAGCCACCGCAGCGCGGCTCTTGCCCACCTTGACGGCGATCTGTTCCTGCGTGAGTTGAAATTGTTCGGCGAGCTGCGCGTAGCCCAGAGCTTCTTCAATCGCGTTGAGATTCTCGCGTTGGAGATTTTCAATGAGCGCGAGTTCCAAAACTTGCCGATCATCGGCTTCGCGGACGACGACGGGGACTTCGGCCAGATTCGCCAACTGCGATGCGCGCCAGCGGCGTTCACCGGCGATCAATTCAAAAAAACCATTCCGCTCGCGGACGATGAGCGGTTGAATAATGCCTTGCTCGCGGATGGAATCAGCCAATTCTTTCAGTGCCTCGGCTGAGAATTCCTTGCGGGGTTGCATCGCCGATGGCCGGACTTGGCTCAACGGCACCCGTTGCACCCGATCACGTGAATCGGGCAGTGGTGCAACCGGTTCAGCGACCAAAACTGCCGCCGTAGGAGCCGGACTATTGGTTGGCGGACTGCCGCCCAAAAGTGCGCCCAGACCACGTCCTAATGCAGGTTTTGCCATGTCAGCAGATTGTCGCAGCGTGCTTAAGTTGTCAATGTTGCGACGCGAATCGGCACGGAAAAATCAGCGGTAATAATTACTTCGCCGCTTTCGCTTTGATGCCAGCAAACATTAATTCCTGCACGGCTGAAATATATTTTATGCAGGCTGCTTGATACTGCGTCGAATTGGCTGCGGCTTCGTAAGAACGGGTGAGAGGGTTCGCTTTTCTGGACCACTGATTTGTTAGTCCGAGCATTGGTTTGATTTTATGGTTTCGTTGTTTCTTTGTCCATTCCCAGTGGAGGGAG
>CAIWFB010000027.1 GCA_903911825.1 uncultured Verrucomicrobia subdivision 3 bacterium | reverse complement strand
GCCTTGCGGATGGTGGCGGCGTCGGCGGAGGTGTCGCCGGCTTTGCGCATGTCTTGCGCGACCTTGAACTCGATGGGCAGACCGTGGCAATCCCAGCCGGGGATGTAGGGCGCGCTTTTGCCGCGCAGGGTCTGATACTTGATGATGATGTCCTTGAGAATCTTGTTGAGTGCCGTGCCGATGTGGACATCGCCATTGGCGAACGGCGGGCCGTCGTGCAGGACAAATTTCCCGGCGCTGGCGCGGCTGGCTTGAATGCGCTCGTAAAGCTTGGCGGCCTGCCATTTTTTCAGACGCTCGGGTTCGCGCGTGACGAGGTCGGCCTTCATGGCGAAGTCCGTGCGCGGCAGATTCAATGTGTCTTTATATTCCATACGCTTTCTTGGTCGAGAAAGCGCGAAAACTAGCAGTCAAATCGGCGAAAAGCGAGCCAAAGGAATCAGGGTTTACGCTACTTTGGGCGAATAACGGTCAGGGAAGGTTAATTCGGCGATGCCGGATTTATCGAGTTCACCCAAACCGGCGGAGACCATGCGATCGAATTGTTTCTTGGTCGCGGCTGCCAAAGGCAGATTCAGCCCCTGCTCCTTGGCAAGTTTAAGGGCGATTCCCGAGTCTTTAGCCGCATGAGCACCCGAGAAGAAACAGGCATGATCGCGATTTTGCATGTCTTCACCATCGGTCTGCAAAACCCCGGAACGCGCGCCGGTTTGGGAAAATACTTCGCGAAGCATGGTCAAATCCAATCCGAGCGCCGAGCCCAAGCCCAAGCCTTCGGCTAGACCAGCGGTATTGATATTCATGACCATATTCACCAAGGCCTTCACCTGCGCCGCCTGACCTGCGGTGCCGATGTAGCGAGGGTTCTCGCCTAGTTTTTCCAAGACGGTTTTGACGCTTTCAAACACTTCCGGTTTTCCAGCGCACATCAGATAAAGCGAGCCTTGCCGCGCCTGCGTGATGCTAGACGCCATACAGGCTTCGAGCGAATGGGCACCTTTAGCGGCGCATTTTTGTTCTACCCAAACGTGAACTGCAGGCGTTACGGTGGCGCAATTGATAAAGGTTTTCCCTTTGGCGCGATGCAGTAAACCGCCGGTGACGATGGCCTTCATCGCCAGATCATCGCTGACCACTGTGATGATGACGTCGGATAATGCGGTCACTTGCTTCAATTCAGTCGCCGCCACGCAGCCAAGTTCTGCGGCCAAAGTTTGGGCTGCGGCTAGATTCACATCAAATACAGTAGCTACCGAGAAACCGCATTCATTCATCCGGCGAGCCATGTTTGCGCCCATCCGGCCAACACCCACAAAACCAATGGATTGAGTCATAGAATTAGAATTATTGCGGAGACGTTACCACGCAAGCGGCACCTGTCAACGCGGTGAAAATGGAAAGCACCAACCCTGAAAAGAAAAAACCGGACCAGTCAGCCAGAGGATGGCCGAAAGGTCCGGGGAATTAGAATGAGCACAACGTAAGATTACGGAGAACTCGCGCTTCAACTGCACTCAAGTCGAAGCCGAAATTAATAAAACCAAAGATCAGGTTGTCAGCGCTTGAACTATCCCCGCTGCAACTGTGATAAGTTAATCATAGGTTCTTATTGTTGTCAACGCAGCAATATAAGTATAAGCATGTGTTATGAAAATACAGGAATCTGATTAGCAGATAAGACCGCCGCCGTTCAGGCCGGTTCAAATTAAAATACTCCGCGAATCTAAAATACGTTGAAAACAATGACTGAGGCGATATTTCCTGTGCAGTAATAATCGAGTTCAACACGAAAAACGGATCTGTTTTCAGCCCGTCTTTTCGGCCGTGAATAACTTGTGAATAAGAGTTAATATGTTGTCCTCGTAACTTTGGCAGTGATTTCATAAAAACTGAAATGCTAGCAAGCGCAACTTTGAATGGGTGCAGTGTCGTCACAGCAAAGTCTGCGGGCAGCTCTAATCAAATCTCGCAAATCGCTTGTTTTTAACGATTTAATGGTTTGTTTAAGCAGGTGTTTTATCGGTTGCGCCAGAAACAATTGATGTTTTGGCTTGAATATGGGCTTGGCTCACGGTTGACTAACACGCAGTTTTCCTAAAAAGGATGCCTGCCAAGCGAAGTGAATAAACCTTAAAAAAGCGGTCATTTTTGGCGAATCATGCAAATTTCGGCGGAAAAAATTTGGACTTCGGCGCAGGATCATCTCCGCGCCAAGCTGGGGCGGGATACGTTCAACATGTGGTTCGCACCGTTGCGCGCTAGCTCGGTGGATACGCAGAATCTGACCATTGAGGCACCCAACGAGTTTTGTGAAGTTTGGTTGAAGGACAATTACCTTAGCCTGATGCAAGACGCCGTTGCTGTGGCAGCAGGCTGTAAGTTGGAAGTGAAATTCAAAGCGATCAGCGGCGCTCAGCCCATCAGCAACCAACCGGCACCAATTAAAGCTACGGCCAAAGTAAAACCGAGCGAAACAGCAGCAGAGAGAGCCCACTCCAACGGCGACCTGCTCTTCAATCCGAAAAATACTTTTGAAACGTTCGTCGTTGGTAACAATAACAATTTTGCCTACGCTGCTTCCAAAGCCGTTGCCGAAACCCCTGGTAAGGCCTACAACCCGCTGTTTCTTTACGGTGGGGTTGGTTTAGGTAAGACCCACCTATTGCAAGCCATCGGTCAACACGTTGCTGGCGCTAAAAAAGGGGCGCGCGTGGCGTATGTTTCGTCGGAAAAATTTACCAACGAATACATCGAGGCGATCCAGAATAATAAACTCGTCGCGTTTCGTAAGAAATATCGGCAGAGCGAAGTGTTGTTGATTGATGACATTCAATTTCTAGCTGGCAAAGAACGCATCCAGGAGGAATTTTTTCACACGTTTAACGCATTGCACGAAGCCCACAAGCAGATTGTGCTGACTTGCGACCGACCAGCCAGCGAAATTCAGGGGCTTGAACAACGATTAGTTTCCCGATTTGAATGGGGTCAAACCGCTGACGTGCAAGCGCCAGATGTCGAAACCCGCTTGGCAATTCTGCACAAGAAGGCTCAGTCCATGAACGTCGTTCTCACGGAGGAGATCATTAATTTTCTCGCAACCCGTATTCGCACCAATATTCGTCGCCTTGAAGGCGCACTCATTCGTGTAGCTTCCTATGCCTCACTCACAGGCAAAAAGCTGACATTGGATATTGTGGAAGGCTTGCTCCGCGAAATCCTGCATGAAGAAGGGCGAATGACTATCAGTATTGAAGTCATTCAGAAAAAAGTGGCGGAAAATTTTGATATTAGACTCGCCGATATGACCAGTAAACGGCGGCCAGAAAACATCGCTTTTCCGCGCCAGATTGCCATGTATCTCTCACGGCAATTAACAGAAAGCTCGCTAAACACCATCGGAGAAGCTTTTGGTGGGCGCGATCATGGCACCGTGTTACATGCCTTCCGCGTCGTCAAAGACCGTATGGAAGTAGATGCAAATGTTCGTCAGCGTGTGAACCATATAGAGAAACTATTAATGCGGTAGCTCTTCGTTAGCTGCCATTAATTGGTTTTTGGCATGGACACCAGCAAAAGTTCAAGGCATCTCAAGACCGGTTGAGTTTCTTTTTTTGGGGGGAGAGGGATTCTGGTGATTGATACATATTTGATGGAGTATTAATACGATTCAGAGGTGGTGAACTTTGAACTACCTGCAAACATGAAGTAGTGATTAATGTAAAAATCAGCCTAACAACTTAAAAAACTTCCATGCCTGCTATTGAAGTCAGCGGACTTACCAAAGAATTCCGCACTTACAAAAAAACTCCCGGCTTTGCGGGTTCCTTCAAAGGGTTGTTCCATCGGAAATACGACCAAACTGTTGCCGTCAACAACGTCAGCTTTTCAATTGAACCAGGTGAACTCGTTGGCTTCCTCGGCCCCAATGGGGCTGGCAAAACCACTACTCTAAAAATGCTGGCGGGCCTACTTCATCCCACTAGCGGCAGCGCCAAAGTTCTCGGCTACACTCCGTGGCAGCGCCACAACGAGTATAGACGGCAATTCGCCCTGCTCCTCGGCCAGAAAAACCAGCTTTGGTGGGATTTACCGGCGCGGGAATCCCTGGAACTGAACGCTAAAATTTACGGTATTGCTTCCCGCCAATTTGAACAAACCCTAGGCGAAATGACAGAGTTACTCGACGTCAAAGATAAATTAAACGTCAGCGTTCGCGAACTGTCTCTGGGCGAACGGATGAAGATGGAACTCATCGCGTCCCTGTTGCATAAGCCCAAAGTTCTACTGCTGGATGAGCCGACTATCGGCCTTGATGTCATCTCCCAGAAAAATGTCCGCGAATTTATTCGCACCCACAATGCCAAACAGAAGACTACGATTCTACTGACCAGTCACTACATGGCGGATATTCAGGCGTTGTGCGACCGCGTAATCATCATTGATCATGGGAAATTATTTTTTGACGGCAGACTAAATGAAATCGTCGATCGATTCGCTGATTTTAAGCTAGTAACCATCCAATCTGAAAGTGCAGAAAACATTTCTCAAGCTAACCTCAATTGCTATGGCGAATTGGTGGAGAGAAAAAACGATGCATTCACGGTCAAAGTGAAGCGAGACCGTGTGATTGCCACGTGCAAATCTTTGCTCGACGAATTACCGGTAAAAGACATTGATATCCAAGAAGTTCCTATCGAGGATGTCATTCGAGAAATTTTTAAGCGCTAAATTTTTGGTGTTTTTAGTAGCTGAGCACACGTAAGCGGGCAACATTAAAGGGTAACTGTAAACGGCGGTTGAAAAGTGCGGCGGGTGGCGCTCGAAAAGTGCCTCACTGAGAGGGTTCGCTTTTCTGGACCACTGATTTGTTAGTCCGAGCATTGGTTTGATTTTATGGTTTCGTTGTTTCTTTGTCCATTCCCAGTGGAG
>CAIWFB010000026.1 GCA_903911825.1 uncultured Verrucomicrobia subdivision 3 bacterium | reverse complement strand
CTTGATTTTTATTTTGGAGTGCAGCCATAAATTTTGCATTGCTCTCGGGCGTAGGATTGGCAGCCATCGCCATAATCTCCTCTAAGCTGAAACCAGGAAGTCCCGTGCCCCTAAATTCCTGCCACACAGTCTGGTTTGCCGTGACGCTATGAAACTTCTCCGGCGAAAGTTTCTGATATGTGACTTCAACACCCATAAATATTAAATGGTTAATTAGTATGCTCTGACAATTGGCTGTTATCTTTTCAAGCTCCGTGTCGTAATCAAGTCTTTAAATCGGGCGAAACTGCAAAGCGCCGTCGCCCGCGGCGTTGGTTTTCTAGCCGGCAAAGGTGATGCTGGCGATGTCGCTGGCCACGCCGATCTCCACATCGTTCAAGACGCCTTGCGCCATGTATTCGCGCGCTTCCGGCACCCCGGCCACGGCCAGCGCACGCGTGTCGTCGAAGGGCGAGGTCGTGTCCACGCCGATCTTCGTCCAAGCCGCCGTGCCGCGCAGCCGGGAATAGATGGCGATGCTGTCCACGCCTTTCTTGGTGAACGATATTTTGATGATGTCCGCTTCTGCTGGAGCGCGCCGCTGTGAGGCGCAGCACATCGCTACGAAGAGGGCGTTAATAATATTTGGAGCCTTATCGCTGGCCAGGTGCTGCGCCTCACAGAGGCGCGCTCCGTTCACGAGAACTTGACTGCGCAGATGAAAAGGAAGGATGATTGATCGAAGGTGAAACGTTATCGGGTCATTTTGGATACCAATGTGATTTTGGCGGCCATGCGCTCGCAGACCGGGGCATCGCATCGGCTGCTGCTGACCATTGGCCACCCTAAATGGTTGAGCGTGATGACGCCCGCGTTGATGTATGAATACGAAGACGTGGCCAGAAGGCCGGGTAATGCTCCCGATCTTTCGTCGCAGGATATCACTGACATACTCGACCTGATTTATCAGCAATCCCACCGGCAAATGGTCTGGTTTTCCTGGCGGCCATTATCGCCTGATCCGGGCGATGATGCGATTTTGGAAGCTGCCATTGCCGGAGGGTGTGACTTTGTGGTATCTTTTAACGAGCGGCATCTCCGTGCGGCCCGGGATTTCGGCATCGAAGTCCTGAAACCGGCGGCGCTGCTCAAACTGATAGGTGAAAGCAAATGAAAGCCATCGAACTAAACATGCCGGACGAGGTTTACCAGAAACTGGAACATCTGGCATCGCACGACCACCAGCCGGTGAATGTGTTCGCCTTGCGCAAGCTGGAAGAGTTCACGCGCGCACTGGAAGATTTCGCCAAACTTGAGCGGCGCGCGCAAAGCGGTGACCGGGAACAGTTTGAGAAAGCAATGGCCAAAGTTCCCAACCTCCCGCCGGTACCAGGGGATGAGCTGTAAACGGGAGGAATGTTGGCTTAAACCGGGCGGCGGCATGGGGACGAAGGATTTGGCCGACGTGCAACCGCTGGATGCGACGTTAAGGTTGCCGCCGAGTTGAGAATTGGGAGCCAAAGCGGAGAGGGCAAGAGTGAAAATTTTCAGTTGGTGGGGAAAAAACCACCTTAAACCCTGTAAACTCGTCGGTGATATGTTGGATTGCAGTGGCTTCAGTCATCTTCGTCATGATGGCCTAGTGCCCATACACAATGATATAGTCCTTTGCCTGCATGGCATCTTGAAAAAACGCTTTAAGATGATTAATAAGGCCAAATATAATCTCGCGATCCCTTTCATCAGGTGGCGCGTAAACATCTAATCTTCGCATTTCTTCAGGATTAAATCGGTTGTTTAATTCAACCATGCTGACTGAAGATAATGCAGTGAAGATTTCCCCAATTTGTGCATGGTCAAAGTAACGAACTGGTCCATAGCCGGTCGTCACAGGTAAGGTGCGGCCTCCAAATATTACGTTGTGTAAAGGTTTACCATCCTGATGCTCCTCGGCAATCTCAGCGGAGCCGGTAAGCAAGTAATAGAGGACATGCCAGTCCTTGGAGACCTCCAGACGTGACGGATCTTGATTTTTATTTTGGAGTGCAGCCATAAATTTTGCATTGCTCTCGGGCGTAGGATTGGCAGCCATCGCCATAATCTCCTCTAAGCTGAAACCAGGAAGTCCCGTGCCCCTAAATTCCTGCCACACAGTCTGGTTTGCCG
>CAIWFB010000025.1 GCA_903911825.1 uncultured Verrucomicrobia subdivision 3 bacterium | reverse complement strand
GACTTGGTATACGGTCCCAACAAAGAAGCCAGCATTACAGAAGCATTAGTTTCTTCGAGCGTAGTTGAGGAGACATTTCCATAACACCAAGTGCCATTTGTATTGTAATATTGAGCTGACTGTCCCCCGCCCACGTTCGGCACCAACTGCCCATTACTGTCATCTGCATACATTATCCAAGCTAGGGTCAATTGTTTTTCGTTGTTCATACAATAGGTAGCTTGCGCCTTGGTTTTTGCCGCGCTCAATGCTGGCAAAAGCATTGCCGCCAAAATTGCGATGATGGCAATGACCACCAAAAGTTCAATGAGGGTGAAGGCGGTGGGGCGGGCAGGGGAGGAAACTTTCATATCTATTTTCGGCAAGCTGGAAACAACAAATCACCACCAATCGCAGTCAGGAACTGCCGTGGCGGGATAGCAGCAATGGCAGAGCGGTTGAGCCTAACCAATGTGATCATGCCAGCACTATTACACAGGTCAAAAAACGTGTCAACATTTTTTTTCGATTTCACAATAAAGAACCTGTTGTGTCTCGAATCTGCGTCAAATAAGGCGTTTTGCGATTTCCATTGTCGAGCAGATGCTTGCAATAACGGACCCATAACCGCTGAATCCGGCAATTGGGGGATTTTCGTGTTTAAGGAAAAAATCTGCAGCGGCAACCCCAAACTGATGGGTGGCTTCCTCGGAAAAGCGATCCGGGGATTGCATGATGCTTGACGGACGTTTCAGTGCGAACCGGCGGCTGAAGGTGCTGCCCAGCGAACGGCGTTGCTGATGATTTTCAGAATTTCTGCCTGTTTGAAAATCGGATACGTTTCGTGGCCGGGGCGAAAATAAAATACTTTTCCCAGTCCCACCTGCCAGACACAACCGCTGGTAAATGATTCACCCTTGTCCCAGCGTTCCGAAAAAATCACGGCGTCCGGTTTGGGAACGTGAAACGGCCCGCCATAAACTTCGGTCTGGGGAATGTCAAAGTTCGCCGGCAGCCCGCTGGCGATGGGATGGCTGGGAGTTTGCGTGGTGATGTGACCGGGCTTGCCATCATTGGAGACGTGCGGAAAAACACAGCTCGGCAGCTTCACTTCAAGACTCCGGGAGCCGGCGGAGTTGGTGATGATATGCGACGATGGCGTCAACGGGGCATTGCGTTTCGGCATTCCGGGAGCCGGCGGAATTTTTACGATCTGGATGGAATTGCGATCTCTGGCCGGAATAATTTTTAATGCGTCCGCGATGGATCGTTCGTTCATCGCCGCGATAAAAGGTTTGGACCAGTGCGCGGAGTGCAGCGCGATGAGCGAGAGTTTTCCCGCCAGCAACCGGCTGACCACGGCCTGAACGTGTTCGGGTGTCACTTGGTCATGCTTCTGATGTCCCCACCAGATGAGCACGTCGCAGTGATCGAGCACGTTGGTGGTCAATCCTTGGTCAGGATCATTGAGGCCAACGGATTTCACGGTAAAATCCGGATATTGCGCCAGCTCGGCGGCCAGCGTGTTGCCCAAATAATCTCCGTAGGCTGTCTTTTGCAATTCCTGCCGTTCGTCCCAAATCACAACACGAATCGGCGCGGCGAGAATTACGGCCGTGTTGAGATGCAATACTCCGCAAAGGAAAAAATATTTCGCAGAACGGATGAAATATTTGGGGGACATGCGAAACTATTAGGACTACGAAGCGTGGGAGTCAAAACATTTTTGGCCATTGGTCTGCTTTTCGCAAAAAACATCACCGTGGGTCTGGACAAACCAAACTAATTGAAACATCATCGGGTGGTTCCCAAAACATCACCAATGAAAACAGTGTTTTTTTAATTATTTTTCTTTCGCAAAAGCTACTAGGTAACTAGATATGCCAATGACTAACCAAGCACATGTGCATTTAAGAAAAGACCGCTGCGGTTTGCTCGCCGGCGGCAACTGGATCGTGGATCACGTCAAACTCATTGACGGCTGGCCGGCACAGGACACGCTAGCCAACATTACTTCACAATCCGACGGCAACGGGGGTGGTTCTTACAACGTCACCAAAAACCTGGCCAAACTCGGCTGCGGTTTTCCGCTCGCAGGCATCGGGCTGATCGGTCGGGATGCGGACGGAGAAAAAATTATGCGCGACTGCGACGCGCACGGAATTGACCGGAGCGCAATCGTTCAAACCTCGGATGCGCCAACTTCATACACAGACGTGATGACGGTGGCCAGCACGGGGCGCCGCACTTTTTTCCATCAGCACGGCGCGAACGCTCTACTCGACGCAGTCCACTTTGATTTGTCGAAAACCCGGGCGCGCATTTTTTATCTCGGCTATCTGTGTTTGCTGCAAAAGTTGGATGCGGTGGGTGGAGATCAACACACTCCCGCCTCGCGCATTCTGGAACAGGCCAGCGGCCTTGGTCTGGTCACCGCCGCCGATCTAGTGAGCATCGGCACCGGCGATTTTGCCGCCATCATCAATCCTAGCTTACCGCATCTCGATTTTCTTTTTTTGAACGAATACGAACTCGCGCGGCTCGTCGGGGAAAATGCCGTCAAAAGTCCTGCCGGGCTGGAAATGCAGGCGAAAAAAGTTTTGGAGTGCGGCGTGCGTCAGGCGGTGGTCGTCCATCTGCCCGAAGGCGCATTGTGTGTCAGCCGTCAAAACCAAACGTTCATGCAAGCTTCGGTTCGCGTGCCGTCGGAAATGATTGCCGGCACGGCGGGTGCGGGCGATGCGTTTGCGGCGGGCTTTTTATTCGGCGTGCATGAAGGCTGGGATTTTCAACGCTGTCTGGAGCTGGGTGGTTGCGCTGCCGCCGCGTCGTTGCGCAATGCCACTTGCTCGGCAACTATCGAGCCGTGGCAAAAATGTCTCACGCTTGGACGTCAACTGGGTTTTCACCAGAATTTTTCAATGAAGTGATTTTTCCCAGTGCACCAAATTATTTGCAAAATGAAAACGCGTTTGCGTGGACGAAACATTTTTTTTTACTAGAATTTACCAACCGGTGACACGATCTCTTGACCAAAAACTGAAGGCGATTCGCGAGAATCCGCAGTCCACGCGCGAGTTTATCCTCGCTGATGCGAAGGATGCGGACATGGCGTTTGGCGTGCGGGCGCCGGGGCCGCGTTCGTACCTGTCCCGCAGCGGCGCGCGGCCGGCGCAATTTTCCCCAGAGGTCTGGTCGCGCGAGGAATACGGCTACCGCAACCTGCCCGAATTTCTCGATATCATCCGCGAAGTCGTGCAGCAGGGCCAGGTGGACATCATGCTCATGTCCGCCTATGTCAACGAACAGCTCACGATCAAGGAAGGGCTGTTCAAAAATTTCGCCGTCACGCCCGCCGCGCGCGCGAACGACACCACGGATGTTTGGGCCGTGCGCCACGGCTGCTACACGCGCGAACCCGCGCAGCCGTTTCGCTCCGCCAACATTGATCATATTCAATGTGGCCAGATTGAATGTGACCGCACGACCGACGATTTTCCCGGCGCGAATCTTGGTCTCTATTCCGTCACGTTCGTCAACGAACTGGAGCAGGACCGCAAGACGCTGATGTGGTATAAATCGTTTCGCGAGGAGGCGGAACGGAAACAATTTCGGCACTTCCTCGAAGTGTTCGACCCAAACGTGCCCAGCGGCATCGCGCCGGAAAAACTCGGCGAATTCATCAACGACAACATTATTCGCACGCTCGCCGGCGTGCCGGAATCCGGCCGGCCGGAT
>CAIWFB010000024.1 GCA_903911825.1 uncultured Verrucomicrobia subdivision 3 bacterium | reverse complement strand
AACCTTGAGTGGCAGCAAAACAACAAACTGAAACCACCGGAAACTATCCCATCACAGGTGGCTTAATGAACGGGGTCCAAGCAGAGGGTTTCTGATTTAGTTAGAGCCGATTCACATCGGCTGCCACTCCATTTTGTGGCAGCGAACGTGAGTTCGCTCTATTTAAATTCTGAGAGCGCTTTCGTGGCTAATGTCGCTTTATCGGTGTCCCACCATGGCTAAAAAAGTTTCCCGCAACTATGTTTTCCCATTGGTGTTAAAAACTTCAGCCGCTATATTAAAACTATGAAATGCGCCCGCACTTTTCTCGCAGTAACGACTCTGCTCTTGGTCGGGTCGTGGGTTAGTCCGGTGGCGTGGGCCGTGCCGGCCAATCCTTACAACACGGTGGTCACGCGCAACATTTTTGGGCTGGTGCCCATTCCCACGAATCCGCCGGTGGACCCCACGCCAATCGAGCCGCCCATCAAGATCACGCCCAACGGTATCATGTCCATCTTCGGCAAAGTGCAGGTGCTCTTCAAGACCCCCGGCAAAGCCAAGGCGGGCCAGCCAGCTAAAGAAGAATCGTATGTGATGAGTGCGGGCGAACGGCAGGATGAAATCGAGGTGGTAAGCATCAACGAAAAAGAAGGCAAAGTGACCTTCAACAACCATGGCGTCACGCAAGAACTGGCGTTGGTGGCGGCGGCGAACGTGCCTGCGCCGGTGATCAGTGGCCCAGCGGGAGCTCTCCCTGGCATGGCCGCGCCGGGTATGGCTGTTCCGGGAGGTATGGTGCCGATGCCGGGCGGAGTTAATAACGCAGTCGGTGGCGGACGTTTTGGTCGGTCCACACGCGGTAAAAATGTGACTTCCAGTGAAGATTTGGCAGCGGCTTCGGCAAATTTTGGAGGTAATGGCGGGTTGGGCGCTGCTGGGGTAGGGAATAATTCGGCCCAAAATCTTTCACCCGAGGCGCAAGTCATCATGATTGAAGCGAACCGTGCCGCGACGCAACAAGCGGTGAATCAAGGTTTGATGCCGCCGTTACCACCAACGGTATTGACGCCATCCGATGCCACCGCGCATGGCGGCACGCCGTTGATCGTCAACCCAGGCACGCCAACGACTCCTCAGTAAATGTGGCTTTAGGTCAACCTTGTTGGGGCAAAGGTAGTTGCCCGCATTTTTTGCTGGACATTTCCTGCAGTTTGGCTGTTTATAGACTGCATCAGAAACTATGAACGTTTCTCACCACTGGAAAATCTGGCTCCAGCTTCAAAACGCAGGAGTGGTGTCCGCTAAAAACCGCAGTTCAACCGCATCCCACATATGACCCTCACCAAACGTGACCTCGTGATTCGTATCAGTGAAGAAACCGGCTTGATTCAAACGCAGGTGTTTGAAGTGGTGCAAAAAACCTTGGATTACATCGCGGAATCGCTCGCGAAGGGCGACAAGGTGGAATTGCGGAACTTCGGGGTCTTCGATGTGAAGATCCGCAAGGCGCGCGTGGGTCGCAACCCGAACAAACCCGCGACGGATGTGCCCATTCCCGCCCGCGCCACGGTGAAATTCAAAGCCGGCAAAGAAATGCGCGCCGAAGTCCTCAAACTCACGCCCAAGACCTGAGTTGATTCCCATTTTTGCCACAGATGGGCACAGATGGAACACCCATAAAGACGGGGGAAAAGGATTTTTCACTCCAACCGAAAACCTAGCCTTTCTCTATCAGAGCTTGATACGCGCTCATCGGTCAGTCCCATTCTTTGTCGTTTTTCAAATTCTGTTCCATTCGGTTAATTCTGTCTAAAAAGTCTTTTCGGTAACTTAATTCGCACCTGTGCCCATCTGTGGCTAGAAAATGAACCTGCTGGAAAAATTAAAAGCAACCTTTGCGGGCAAGGTGCAGCCGGAACATTTGCGGCGCGGGGAATTGGGCGAGCGGGCGGCGAAGAAGTATCTGCAAGGGCAGGGGCTGAAATTTCTCACGGCTAATTACCGTTCCCCGCGCGGCGAGATTGATCTGATCTTCCGCGAGGATGATTGTCTGTGTTTCGTAGAAGTGAAGACGCGTTCTTCGGAAGCGTGGTCGCGTCCGGCGGCAGCGGTGGATGCGCGGAAACGGAAATTACTGTCGCAGACGGCGCTGGATTATCTGAAATTGCTGAAGCAGCCCGCCGTGAAATTTCGTTTCGATATCGTGGAGGTGTTGTTGCAGGACGGCGCGGTGCGGGAAATCCGGCATCTGCCCAACACGTTCACTTTGAGCAAACCTTACCGCTACGGCTGAAAGTATTTGCTTGAACTTGCTGGCCGACAGGCTGACTTTGCGTTTACCAACATGAGCCGCATCTTTGAATACATCATCGGAATCACGGGCCTCCTCGTGTCCGCTGGGCTGGTGGGCTGGGGTTTCTACCGGATGCTCAAGGCGAGCTACGATCCGTGGAAGATGGCGTTTAAATGGGCGGTCACGATTCCCTTCATCATCGCGTGCATCTGGTTCGGGCATAAAATGGGGCCGTTCGGCCCGTTCTTGATTGTGTTCATGGCGATCATTTTATCCATCATGTGGACGCCGCATATTGCCGAGACCATTTTCAGTCCGTTGACCGATCTATTCGATGGCGGCAGCCGGGAGCCGGATAAGAAACCGCTGTATTCCGTAGCCATCGCGAAACGCAAACGCGGGTTGCCGCTGGAGGCGATCATGGAGCTGCGCAAGGAACTGGCGAAATATCCCAACGACTTTGAAGGCGTGATGTTGCTCGCAAGTGTGCAAGCGGAGGAGATGCAAGATCTGCCGGGCGCAGAAATCACGCTGAATAATTTTTGCCATTCCAAAAAGGCCGGGCCCAAACTGGTGACGGCGGCGTTGACCCAACTGGCGGATTGGCAGCTCAAGTTGGCGGTGGATGTGGAGGCGGCGCGGGCGGCGTTGCAGAAAATCATCGAGCGTTATCCGGAAACAGAGCAGGCGTTGCAGGCGGAGCAGCGGATCGCGCATCTCGTCGAGGCGGAGAAAAATCTGCTGGGCACGCATGACCGGCAGGCGGTGTATCTACCTACCGGGGCGAAAAATATCGGGCTGATGGACTCCACGGAATTCTTGAAGCCCAAGGAGATCGAACCGGGCCAACTCGCGGCGGCGCACGTCAAGCATCTGGAGGCCCACCCGCATGATTCGGAAGTGCGCGAGAAGTTGGCCACGATTTATGCGCGCGACTTTCAGCGACTGGATTTGGCGACGCTGGAACTGGCGCAACTGATCAATGAAACGCGGCATTCACCCAAACAGATTGCGGGCTGGCTGAATCTGCTGGCGAATTTCCAGATCGAACTCGGCGCGGATATCGCCACGGTGCGCGCGACGCTGGAACAGATCGTGGAACGTTTTCCCAAATTGCCGCTGGCGGAGATCACGCAGCGCCGGTTGGAGCGGATCAATTCGGAATTAAAGGGGCGGGAGCAGGCGGCAACGGGGATTAAAATGGGGACTTACGAACAGAATGTCGGGCTGAAATATGGGCGGCCGGGCGGACGTTAAACCTGATTTCAACCAACAAAAAAACGCCGGACACCATGTCCGGCGTTTTTCGTGAAGTTTAGCGGAGGCTCAGCGAGCCAACTGCAAGGCGATTTCTTTTTCCAACTGATGCACCAATTCCAGATCGGCGCGGCCCCACTTGTTGAGCGATTGCACGTCCACTTGGGTGGTTTTGGTGTCAATGCTTTCCACGCGGATCCAGACTTTGCGGTCGTTCACGCGACCTTGGAGCGAGCGGACGGAATTGGTGGTGTCGTGGGGGATGTATTCGTTGACGAGCACACCGTTGCTTTGGATGACGGCGACGGAGGCTTGATAGACTTGATCTAATGAGCGTTGGTAACGGCCAGCCACAGAGTCTTTGCTCCAAGTGGTGGAGAAAGAACGGGTGTCGCTGACGGTTTTGACACAGCCGGTCGCGAAGATGGTCGCGACGGCCAGGAGAGCGAAAATAGATTTTTTCATATGCGGACAATGCAACCGAAAACGCGTCGCCCGTCAAGCAATTAAGGGCTTTGCGGCACTTCTGCGAGTTGCCAGCCGGGGCGGATTTCGGCATCGAGCGGCGTCGGGGCCACGCCGTGCAACCATTTGCGTTCGGCGAGGATGCCGATCATCGCGGCATTGTCCGTGCACAGGCTAGGTTCCGCCACGCGCAGGGTGAAGCCGCGTTTTTCGCAGGCGCGGGCGAGTTCTTTGCGGAGTGCGCGATTGCAACTGACGCCACCCGACGCGGTGACGCAACGCACGCCGGCGCGCTCGGCGGCGCGGATGGCTTTGGTCACGAGCACTTCTACGATGGCGGCTTGCGCGCTGGCGCAGAGGTCGCGGAGTTTCTGCGGGTCGTCCACGAGCGTCGGGTTATCCCGGACGAAATAGCGCACGGAAGTTTTCAAGCCGCTGAAACTGAAATCATCATTCGCCTCGTGGAGCAGCGGGCGGGGAAAGGCGTAGGCTTTGGGATTACCCGTTTCCGCGAGGCGATCAATCACGGGGCCGGCAGGGTAGGGCAGACCGAGGAGTTTGCCGGTCTTATCAAAACATTCGCCCGCGGCGTCATCAATCGTGCCGCCGAGCACGCGATGGTTTAATTCGGATTCCACGAGCACGAGCATCGTGTGACCACCGCTGACGATGAGCGACAGATTCGGTTGAAACGCGGCGAAGTCGGCGACGGCGGGCTGGCCGACAATCCATGGCGAATACAAATGGGCTTCGTGATGATTGATGCCGATGAAAGGTTTGTTCAGCGCGAAGGCGAACGACTGGGCGGCTTTCAAACCGATGAGCAAGGCGATGCCCAAGCCCGGCCCTTGCGTGGCGGCCACGGCCTCGAGTTCGCGTGGCAAAATGCCCGCGTCGCTCAACGCGGCGCGAGCGACAGGCAATAAATTTTTCAGGTGCTCGCGGGCGGCCAGTTCCGGCACGACGCCGCCGTATTCCGTGTGCAGTTTGATCTGCGAGGAGACGACGTTCGCCAAAACCCGGCCCTCGCGCACGATGGCGGCGCTGGTTTCATCGCAAGAAGTTTCGAGGGCGAGCAAGGTCATGGGTGACCGTTCAGCGTTTGATAGATGGTGAGGCCTTTGAGCAAGTCTTGCGCGCGTTCCAATTGTTCATCGCGAAAATCCTGCAGCCGTTGGCGGTCACGTTCCGGCAGTGCCTCAAAGCCGCCGGGCGCGCGTTTCAACACGAGCAACGCTTCCTCGGTATCGGTGAGCGGCACGATGCTGTCGGGCGTGATCCCGTGCTGATGAATGACTTTGTGGCTGGGCGTGTAATATTTTGCCACGGTCAGCTTGAGGCCAGAGCCATCATCGAGCGGAAAAATGGTTTGCACGGAACCCTTGCCAAAGGTTTTTTCGCCGATGACGAAGGCGCGATGCAAGTCTTGCAGGCAGCCGGTGACGATTTCCGCCGCGCTGGCACTGCCGAGATTCGCGAGGATGACGATGGGCATATTTTTGAGCACGTCGCCCTCGCCTTTGGCAAAATATTTTTCCACGGTGCGGCGGCCTTCGGTGGAGACGATGAGTTGGCCGCGCGGCAGAAATTTCTGACAGACTTCCACGGCTTGTTCCAGCAATCCGCCCGGATTCCAGCGCAGATCAATGACCAAACCTTTCATGCCTTGCGATTTGAGTTTGTCGAGCGCGGCGTCCAATTCCGCGCCGGTCTGTTCGCCGAATTGCAGGATGCGGAGATAACCGATCTTATCGGCGTTGAGCGGATATTGTTTATGACCGTTGATGTCTTTGACCATCGCCATCTGGATGATGGCGCGCTGCAACGTGTATTTTTTCGTGGTGCCGTTGCTGGGGCGATCCACGGTCAGCGTGATGCTGGAGCCGGGTTCGCCGCGCAAGGATTTTACCACATCGGTGAGCGGGAGTTTGTCGATGCCTTTACCTTCGACTTTCACAATCCGGTCGCCAGTGAGGATGCCTGCGCGAAAACCGGGCGTATCTTCCATCGGCGAAATGACGGTGACGTAACCTTCCTTCATCGCGACCACCAATCCGAGGCCGCCGAACTGACCTTCGGTGTCATCTTGCAACTGCTGAAACGATTCTTCGTTGAGAAATTCGCTATGCGGATCGAGCTTGCCGACCATCCCGCGCAGCGCGGCGTAAACGAGCTGTTGATACGTCAGATCTTTGCCGTCCACATATTCGGTGCGGATTTTTTGGAGGGCGTCGGTAAATAATTCCAGTTTCGCCCGCGCATTGTCATCGTCGTTGGTGAGGCGCGCGGCACTTAAAAAAATCTTGGCGCCCAAGGCGAGGTTGAGCAGTAGCGCGGCGACAGTCAGGGTAAAAATGAAACGGCGTTTCATGAACGGCGAAACAGTAGCAGGAAGCTAGGCTGACACAAAGAATTTGGACGACGAAACGGTCGTTTCAAGCCGCGTCACTTCGGGCAGCAGTTCTGGGCGGTTTCACAAAAATCCCCCGCTGTTCCAAATGCGGCAGGATCATTTCAATGGTGCGATTGACTGCGCCCAGATTTTCTGCGACCACCGCGAGGGCGGCACGACTCAGGGCGGCGCGCCGTTCGGGATCGCCGAGCAATTCACCGATGACGCGTTCCAATTCCTCGGGGGATTGCACTTGCACCGCCGCCTTTTTTTCCAGAAAGGCGCGGGTGATATCCGTAAAATTCTGCATGTTTGGTCCGAACACCACGGCTTTGCCTTGCGCGGCTGGCTCGATCGGATTCTGTCCGCCGAACGCCGTCAGACTTTTGCCGATGAAGACGACCTCCGCTGGTTCGTAGAAAAATTTCAATTCGCCCGTCGTGTTCACCAGCAGGCAATCTACTTCGTTAGGCCGCAGCTGCACGGCGGGGAAAATTTCGTTCCGATAGATGAACTTGATGCCGCGCGAACGGAATTTCTGGCCGATGTCTTTGCACCGCTCGAAGTGTCGGGGCACGATGACCAGAAATAATTTCGGGAAGGATTTCCGCAGCCGTTGTGCCAGTTCGGCGAGCAATAACTCTTCGCCATCGTGAGTGCTGCCGGCCACGAGGATTTGGGCATCTAGCGGCACGCCGATTTGCTTGAGCAGGCCGCGGACGTTCAGGGCGCTGCGCTCGGAAAGTTTAGCCGCGTCAAATTTTAGATTGCCCACGACGCGCACGGCAGCGCTTTGGCAACCGACCTCGCGCAGCCGCTGGGCATCCGCCTCGTTTTGGCAGCCGACGCCGGTGAAGGCCGCGAACAAGGGACGGAACAGCCAGCCATATTTTTTGTAGCGCGGAAAAGAACGGTCGGATAAACGGGCGTTGGCGAGAAACAACGGGACTTTCAAGTCCGCCACGCGCCAGAGAAAATTGGGCCAGATTTCCGCCTCCACAAGAATGACGGCCTGGGGATTGATCGTGGCCAAAGCGCGGCGCACATATTTCCGGCGATCCACAGGATAATAAATCCGGCTAACGCGGGAGGGTAATTTCTGACGCAGTTCCGCCATCCCGGTCGTGGTGGTGCAGGAGACGATGATCTTCACATTCGGCACCCGGGGTTCCAAGGCGCTGATGATTTGCGTGCAGAGATTGACTTCGCCGACGCTCACGGCGTGGATCCAGATGGTGTGCCGGTTGGTCAAGGCTTGCTTGACGGAAGCGTCGTAAATGGAGAAACGCTGGCCAAAGCCACGCTGCCAATTACCCCGGCGGCGCATCCGCCAGAAATAATATGGCGAGGCCACCGCGAAAAAGATCAGAAATAAGATGTTGTAAATTGTCCGCACGTGTTTGTTCTGTCCCAGTGAAGCTTGATTGCCCGACCATGTGATGCTTGGGTCGGGAAAAGATTCCACAAAAGAAACTTTTTTTCAATTCCGAAAAAATATTAACCAAACGGTTACTAAGACCGGCAGCAGCCACGGCAGGGTAAATTTCCAGATGAATTCCAGGAAGGACGGGGTGCAGACTTCGGCTTGTTCGGCGATGGCTTTGACCATGAAATTCGGGCCGTTGCCGATGTAAGTGGCGGCACCAAAAAAAACCGCGCCCACGCTGATGGCGACGAGGTGGCTGGCCTGATCACCCAGCAGCGCTTGGGCATCCGCCGCGCCAGTGACGCCATAAAGCGCGCTCAAAAAACCGAGATAAGTCGGCGCGTTGTCGAGCGCACTGGACAGGATGCCGGTGCCAAAATAGAAAACTCCCGGCGCAGGCTGCTGACCAAGCAAACTGCTGGCGTTACTGTCCAGCCAAGCCAGCGCAGGGATCATCGTGGCGAAAATTCCGGCGAACAGCACCGCGACTTCCTGCACGGGATGCAGGTTGAATTGATTCGCCTTATGGACGGATTTTTTCGTCGTGAAATAAGAGCCTGCCGCCGCCGCCAGCATCAGGATTTCACGCAGAAAAATTGGTTGGCTCACGAATACGGCTCCTAAAATCAGGGCGAGAAAAAATAAATTTGGCAAGCCTTCAACTTGCCACGTCTCGCGGGCAGTTTCCTTTTCGCGGACACGTTGAGGCGCGCGCTTAAAATTGATTTGGTCCAAGCCGTAAAAAATGGCGAGCAATAGGCCGACGCCCACGGCCCACATCGGCCAGCAATTTTTGGCGACCCACCAGAACGGGATGCCTTGCAAAAAACCGAGGAAGAGCGGGGGGTCGCCGATGGGCGTGAGGCAGCCGCCGATGTTCGCCACGATGAAAATAAAGAACACGATGTGATGAGCCGTGATGCGGTATTGATTCATCCGGATCCATGGGCGGATCAGCAACATCGCCGCGCCGGTCGTGCCGAGGACGTTGGCGAGCAGCGCGCCGCTGAATAAAAAAATGACATTCTTCAGCGGCGTGCTTTCGCCTTTGACGCCAATATGGATGCCGCCGGAAACGACAAAGAGCGAGCCGATCAGCGCGATGAAACTGAAATATTCGTGCGCCGCGTGGCCAAGGCTAGCGTAGTCGTTTCGCACTAAGCCATACCAACCCGCCGTAATCGCGCCGAGGCCGAGCGCGACTTTGGCGTAATGCCGCAGCCACCACGCCGGCGCAATGATGGGTGCGAGCGCCATCGCGGCGAGGAGCAGGGCGAAGGGCAAAATTAAAAGCGGTGGCGTGGCGGTCACGGCTAAAGATTTGCCAACGTCCGCAGCGCGGTCAATGGAAACCGGCCAAAATGAATTGAATTCGCCGGGTCAATTCGTTTTCATGCCGCCCATGACGTCGCCGGACCACCGCTCGCTCTTCGCCCAACGCCACTGGACGTTTTGGCTGATGGTCGCCGTGCTCGTCATTGTGGCCGCTGCGCGCTTGCGCCTGCTGAATTTCCCGCTCGAACGTGACGAGGGCGAATATGCCTACGCTGGCCAGTTGATTCTCCAAGGCATTCCGCCCTACGAACTGGCCTACAACATGAAATTTCCCGGCACATATCTGGCCTACGCCGCCATCATGGCGTTCTTCGGCCAGACGCCTGCGGGAATTCATCTGGGACTTTTATTGATGACGACCGGCACGGCGCTGATGTTGTTCTGGCTCGGCAAAAAAATGCTCGATGACACGGCGGGCATCGTGGCGGCCACCAGTTATGCGGTGCTCGCAGCGAGTCCCACCATGCTCGGCAATGTTGGCCACGCCACGCATTTCTGTGCGTTCTTCGCCACGGCGGGGCTGTGCTTTATGAGGCGGTCGCGGCAAAAGCAAAGTTGGCAAAATGTCGCCGCGTTTGCCGTCTGCTTTGGAATGGCCACCTTGATGAAACAACACGCCGTCATCATCGCGGCGTGGGCAGGGCTGGCGTTCGCGGTGAGTAAAATTTTTGAGAGGAACGTTTCTTTCGCCAAACGCTTGGGCACTGTGACGTTTTGCGCAGTGGCGATGCTTGCGCCTTTGGGTTTGGTTTGTCTGTGGCTCTGGCACGCCGGCGTGTTTGCGGCGTTCAAGTTCTGGACGTTTGATTATGCGCGCGAATACGTTTCCGGCGTGCCGCTGGCCTATGCGCCGCAACTTTTCTGGCACAGCTTTCCCAAAGTCGTTTCCGTCGGCGGCTGGCTCTGGTTGACGGCGGCGGCGGGATTGGTGGCCATCTGGTTGGATGCACGCTGGAAAAATTCGCGCGCTTGGTTGCTCGGCTTTTGCTTGGCTTCGGCACTAGCGGTTTGTCCGGATTTTTATTTTCGGAAACACTATTTTCTTATCGCGCTACCGGCGTTAGCGCTGTTGGCGGGTGTCGCCATCAGTGGATTACAGCGGTGGTTGAACGCAGCTCAACAAAAGTTTAATGCGCGGAATCTGTCGGTCGGGATTTACGCCGCTATGCTCGCGGTGAGCATCGCCAGTTGTGCAAATATCTGGTTCTACTTACCAATCCCACAAATCATTCGCGGAACGAGCGCGACCGATCACGGACTTTATGGGGCTGACCCGTTGCCAGAATCGGAAATCGTCGCCAAATACATCGCCGATAATTCACCTCCCAACGCACGCATCGCGGTTTTGGGTTCCGAACCGGAAATCTATTTTTTATCGCATCGCCATTCTGCCACCGGTTATATCTACACCTACGCCATGATGGAACCGCAGCCGTTTGCCTTGCAAATGCAGCGTCAGATGATGGCGGATCTCGAACGGCAAAAACCGGAGTTCATCGTGTTTGCCGATAATATCATGTCGTGGAATCGGCGCCCGGATTCTGATCTCAGCATTTTCAAGTGGTGGGATAATTATAAAACGAATTACACGCTGGTCGGTATGACCGACATCGTTTCGCCCACGAACACGATCATCGTTTTGGGCACCAATTTCATCGCCCACTATCCCGAAGCCAACGGCAGCGCTTTGGAAATTTTCCAACGGAAATAATTCATGGCTCCCGCGTCCGAAAAATTTCCTTCCACCCGCGCTGAATGGGTGCTGGCGATTTTAGTCACCCTGGTCATCGTCGGTTTGCACCTGCATTTCTGGCAACAGGCTGGCGGGTTGTGGCGCGATGAAGTGAATCTGGTCAACCTCGCTGCCTCGCCCACGCTGGCCGACATGACGCGTGACTCGTTTCCGGTCTTGATGCCGCTGCTCGTGAAAGGTTGGGCCAAGTTGGGAACGAGTGACGCGTGGTTACGGATTTTAGGAATGTTTTTTGGCCTCGCGATTCCCGCCGCCTTTTGGTGGGTCGCCCGTGTGACGCGCCGCCCGCCGCTGTTTAGCCTCGTTTTCTTAGGCCTCAATGCCTTGCTCATCTGCTATGGCGATTCCCTCCGTGCTTACGGCCTGGGGAGCGCACTCATCGTCGGTGCCCTGGCCGCGATGCTGTTGCTGTTGCGAAAACCCAGTTGGCCGCGAGCCGCGTTGCTGGCCTTGGTCGCCACGCTAAGCGTGCAAGTGCTCTATCAGAATTCCATTTTGTTTTTTGCCGTTTGCTTGGGTGGCTTCGCGGTCTGCTGGCGGAGGAAAGACCTAGCTGCGGCTGGGAAAATTTTGGCCGCCGGTGCCGTGGCTGCCATTTCGTTGCTGCCGTATTACCGAACTTTTCTGGCCCTGCCGCAATCAGCGGTGGAATTGCGCCGGGGTTTTTCGCCCTTCATCACCTCGCTCAATTTTGACATGGCCACCGGCTTTCCTTTCGGGCAAATCACGGCGGTCTGGAAAATTTTAGCGCTCATCGTCATCGTTCTCGCGTTACTGACGCTCCGGCGTAAGGCCGCGATTTCGCCCAAAGCAACCGGCGAACTCCATTGGTTCGCCGGCATCACCGTCTTGGCGGTGGTGATTTCTTTTTTAACGTTTTTATGGTTTGCCGCAGTCATGGCGCGGCCCTGGTATTTTTTGCCGCCACTCGCTTTGTTAGCGGTGTGTTTTGATTTGGGTATTGCTTCGAATCACTTGCCCCGCTTACTTCGAGCTACCGTCTTCGGGTTGCTGGCGGGACTGACCTTGGTGTCGGGGTTCAATGCTCACTCCGATCTGCGCGCGCGCTTTACCAATATTGATAGCTTGGCGGCGCGGGTCGCGACAGCAGCTCAGCCGCAGGATTACATCGTGGTGACGCCGTGGTTTTGTGGCATTACTTTTAACCGCTATTTTCACGGAGCAACGCCGTGGGCAACCTTGCCGCCGTTGCCCGATCACTCGATCCACCGCTACGACCTGATTTTGGAGGCGATGAAGGATACGAATTCTTTGGCGCCCGTGCTGGAAAAAATTTCGGCGACCCTGCACGCCGGTCATCGCGTGTGGGTGGTGGGCCTTTTGGAAATGCCGGCGGATCCGAACGCAATTGTGCCAGTGTTGCCGCCGCCGCCGTTACCGGATTATGGCTGGTCAGACACGCCTTACATGGGGTCGTGGGCGACGCGGGTGACTTATCTGCTGCTGCACCACGGCGGACGCTTCGGTTCCCTGCCGGATGAAACCACCGGGCAATCCTACCTTCAGGAAAACCTTCACCTGTTCATGGCCGAAGGCTGGCGCGAATGATTTCCACGGCTTGACGCCGCGCAATTTCGCTGCGAGTTTCCCCGCGCTTGGCGGCTCACGAAATCTCGTCTGCGACCAGCAAATGCTTCGCTGACGTTCTGCGAACTCCCGCCGGGCAAGCCCTCTGCCAGCGTCTGGAGTCTGGCGGAGCGCTGACGTGTTCGGGCATCAGTCCGGCGGCTCAACCCTTTCTTGCGGCTCTCTTGCAACAACAGTTCCCCCAACGGCCGCTCGTCGTCGTCACCGAAAATCTAAAGGCGCAAGAAAGTTTTCAACAGGATCTGGAAACGTGGCTGGGCGCCTCGCCTTTATTTTATCCGGCTTGGGAAACCTTGCCGCACGAAGGCAAACTACCGCACGCCGACGTCATCAGCGATCGTTTGCAAACGTTGGTTTCGCTTTCCGATAACTCAAAGTTAAAAACTCAAAGCTCACAACTGGTCGTCACGAGTGTCGCCGCGTTGCTACAAAAAACGTTTCCGCCGGGCGAAATCCAAACCCGCACCAAGTCGCTCCAACGTGGCGAAACAATCTCGCCGCTCGATTTGATCGAATTTCTGGAAGAGCAGAGCTACGAGCCGGAAGCGCAGGTGTCGCAGAAGGGCGAAATCGCCTTGCGCGGCGGCATCGTGGACGTGTTTCCACCCACGAGTCCGTGGCCGGTGCGGCTGGAATTTTTTGGTGATGAACTCGAGTCGCTGCGTTTCTTTGATCCGCAGACGCAAGTTTCGCGCGAAGAGGTCACGGAGGTCACTCTACCGCCAGCAGGCGAGTTGGGAATTCTTAAAAACCTGAGCGAGAAGTCCGACTTGGCTACCTTGCTGGATTACCTGCCGAAGGAAACGATTTTTCTGTTGTGCGAACCAGACTCACTGGCGGTTCATGCTGGTGCTTACGAGCAGCAGGTTCCGCAGGGTGATGGGTTTTTCATCAGCTGGCCCGAGTATTTACAAGACCTCCACCGCCGCGCTTTGACCACGCTTGAAATAGCTGCCGATGGTGAAGTGGAGAAGGCTGAACTGCAGTTGGAGAGTCTCGATGCGTTCCGGCCATTGGCGGATCGCGCGCTAGAACCGCAGATTGCTGAGGCGCAGCGGCGCGAATTTTTTCAGCAACTGCATCGCTGGCTCCGGCAGGATTACGCCGTTCACGTCTTTTGTAACAACGATGGCGAGCGTCAACGGTTCGAGGAGATTTGGCAGGAATTGGGGTTGTCAGCCGACAAACGTTTGATGGTTCAGCTCGGCTCACTGGCGCGTGGGTTCATCTGTGACGCGGCCAAATTGGTGGTGGTCACGGATGCCGAAATTTTTGGGCGCTACAAAATCCAGCGTCCGCGCCGTCAGAAGTCGGCGCATGCTCAAGCGGCACGTTCGGCGCTGGATATTGATTTCACCGATTTGGCAGAAGGTGATTTAGTGGTGCATTTGCAGCACGGCATCGGGAAATTTCTCGGCTTAAAAAATCTGCCGGTAGGAGCGACGAGCCGGGTCGTGGCTAAAGCGGATTCGACGGCGGAAACAGAATGTTTGGTGATCGAATACGCGCCGAGCGGCGATGCAGTGGAACCTCCAAAACTTTACGTTCCCGTCAGCGAAGCTCACCTCGTCAGCAAATATGTCGGCGCGGGGAAGGCGCATCCGCCATTGAATCAACTGGGCGGCACGCGCTGGGCCAAGGCGAAAGAGCAGACGGAAAAAGCCGTGCGCGATATCGCGGCGGAAATGTTGCGCATCCAGGCCGTGCGCGAAACGCAGGCGGGGCATCCCTGCAAGCCCGATACACAATGGCAGCGGGAGTTTGAGAGCGCGTTTATCTACGAAGAAACGCGGGATCAAGTCACGGCCATCGCGGAAACCAAAGCGGATCAGGAGCGCGCCAAGCCGATGGATCGTTTGATCTGCGGCGACGTGGGTTTTGGTAAAACGGAAGTGGCGATTCGTGCCGCGTTCAAGACGGTAATGGACGGAAAACAAGTGGCGATTCTCGTGCCGACGACGGTTTTGGCGCAGCAACATTTCAATAATTTTCGTGAGCGCATGGCGGATTATCCCATTCGCTTGGAGTTGCTCTCTCGTTTTCGCACCAAGCGCGAGGCGAACAAGGTCGTGGAAAATCTGGCGATGGGCGTGGTGGACATTGTCATCGGCACGCATCGCATCGTGCAGGACGATATTGTTTTCAAAGATTTAGGATTGGTCGTTATTGATGAAGAGCAACGCTTCGGCGTGTTGCACAAAGAAAAATTCAAGCGCCTGCGGACGATGGTTGATGTGCTGACGTTGAGCGCGACGCCGATTCCGCGCACGTTGTATCTGGCGCTGACCGGGGCGCGGGACATGAGCACGATTCAGACGCCGCCGCACGATCGCCTTCCCGTCGAGACGATTGCCACGCCTTACGACGAGCGCACGATTCGCGATGCAATCCGGCGCGAAATGAATCGTGGCGGACAAGTTTTCTTCCTGCACAACCGCGTGACGACGATTGAAACGATGCTGGCAAAATTGCAGGAGTTGGTGCCAGATGCGCGCATTGTGATTGGTCATGGACAGATGCACGCGGATGATTTGGAAGAGGTGATGACGAAGTTTGTGAACGGTGAGGCGGATGTCTTGCTCTCCACGACGATCATCGAAAGCGGGCTCGATATTCCCAACGCCAACACCATCATCATTGATCGCGCGGATCGTTTTGGCTTGAGCGAATTGTATCAATTGCGCGGACGCGTCGGACGCTACAAGCATCAGGCTTACGCGTATCTGCTGTTGCCGCGTCATGCGCGCTTGCTCACGGACGTGCGCAAACGCATCAGCGCGATGAAGCAATACGCCTCGCTCGGCAGCGGGTTTAAGATTGCGATGCGCGATCTGGAGATTCGCGGCGCGGGAAATTTATTAGGCGCGGAACAAAGCGGACACATCACGGCGGTTGGGTTTGAACTGTATTGCCAGTTGCTCAAGCAAAGCGTCGGCGCGTTGAAGGGCGAGAAAGTAAAGCCGCGCGTCGAGGTGCGGGTGGATTTGGATTTCCTTGAAATGAACCAGCGGCGTGAAGGGGAGAAAGCTTCAGGCCCTGCGCCCCACGCATCGTTGCCGGAAAATTACGTCACTGAACCGCAGCATCGCATCGAGATTTATCGCAAGTTGGCGCAGGCGACGGACAAACCGGCGCTGGACGCGTTGCAGAAAGAATTGCGCGATCGTTTTGGCCCGCTGCCCCCGCCGGTGGAATTATTGCTCACGGTGGGCGAACTGAAAATCCTCGCCAGCGAAAAAGGTGTGTCGGTTATCGAAGTGGAGAGCGACAAATTAAAAATCACCCAGCGCGGTAATTTTATCCAACTCGGCGGTAAATTTCCTCGTCTCACCAAGAAAGAGGCCAAGGCGCGCCTAAAAGAAATCAAACGATTGCTGCTGGCGATTTGATTTATTCCCCGATTTTCTTCAGTTTTTACTGCGGGTGTGAACAAACTCCGGCCAATAAATCTTGCCTTTTGGGGCTGGTTTTCTAAATTGCACGACCGTTTTTCAACTATTTATGCACTTGAACCTATTGAATGGAATGTTGGCTCAGGCCACCACGGCGGCTCCCGCAGCAGGCGCTCCGCCGCAGCCGAATATCGTGATGCAATACGCCCCGATGATTTTGTTGGTCGTCGTTTTCTATTTCATCCTCATCCGTCCGCAGCAAAAACGCGCGAAAGAACAGGCGAAGATGTTGGCCGCGCTCAAGTCCGGTGACAAAGTGGTGACGGCGAGCGGTATCATCGCCACGGTCACGTCGGTCAAAGAAAAAGTCGTCTTGCTCCGCTCGGCTGATTCTAAATTTGAAGTCACGAAGGCCTCCGTCACAGAAATTCTCGAAGCTGGAACCACTACTGAATCCTAAAATCTCATGAAGCAAAATAATTTCGGCCGGTTCATTCTGGTCCTCGTCATCATCGCTTGGTCGCTGTTTCAAGTTTATCCGCCGTCGTCGCGGAGTTTGTTGGGTGATTTTGCCAAGCGCGCCCAAAACACGGACACTAATTTCACCGCCATCGTGGAAAAAGCGACCGCGTTGCAGCAAGCGGGCACGAATGAATTTGCCGCGTTGCAGCAGGCGATTGGCACGGTCGATGTGCAGAAATATTTCACATTCATCAACGCCAAGACTCAGGTTCGCCCGAACACTTACATCTTGAACCGTCTCCAACGCGAAGCCTCCGGCAAGATCAAGCTGGGCTTGGATTTGCAAGGCGGCACGTCGTTCCTCGTCGAGATGGACACGAACGCGTTGCTCACCGCCAGTGGCACGAACAGCACGCAGCCAGTTTCGGAATTGACCAGCTCGGCCTTGGCTCAAGCGATTGAAGTGTTGCGCAAACGTATCGACCAGTTCGGCGTGGCGGAACCCGTCATCCAATCGGCCGGTGGCAATCGTATTT
>CAIWFB010000023.1 GCA_903911825.1 uncultured Verrucomicrobia subdivision 3 bacterium | reverse complement strand
GGCTGTTGGCCGCCATGCCGTAGCTGTCGGGGTTGGCAACCGGAGCGATGTTGGTGTCAATGTCCGCAAACCGGGTCGGAGCCACGGCGAAGTTGGGAGCGCCGCCATTCATACTGCCAAACACCACACCGGTGACGGTTTTGGCGTAAACCGGGAAGGTTTGGCCAATCACGTCTGGATCCACTGCCGAAAACCACAAGTTAACCTTCTGGCCGAGTGCGTTGGAAACGGTGACGAATCCGTTGGTGACAATGTTGCCCGAATTGGTGCCAAAAAACACGTTCGTGAGTTGAACATATCTGCCAGCAATCGTGTAATTAACATTGCTTAAATTATTGTTGGTGTATGTGAACGGAATCGCCAGCGGCACGGGCAGAGCATTGCCGCTGCTGTTGATGGTGTAGGAGGTATAAGTTTTATTGAGCGTGTCCGCCGTCAGTTCAAGACCGCTGCTGAAACTGGACATGACGCCAACGAAAGTCACGCTGTCACCCATCATCGGCCGGAAGGTGGAACCAAACGTGGCGAAGATGTTGATGCCCGCAGTGGCGTCCTGCAAATAATAAGAGGCCGTGTTGGCGGTAGTCAGGTTGGTGTAGGTCGTGATGATGCCCGTAACCATGTAAGGCTGGGTCGGGCTGGCGGTGGTCTGAAAATTATTATTCGGATCCACCAAAGAACGCAGGAAGGCAACCGTCACCGTCGGCGGATCCGTGATGGTCACCACGGCGTTGGTGCTGACGATGCCGTTGGCAACCACGTCATTTGTGACCGCCACTTTGTAAGTGGCCGAGTTGACGGGCAGCACATTATCAATTTCAAAAGTAGATGCGCCGCTGTTGTCGGGACCGGTCGTGGTCACCGCCACATTGTTGGAATACCAAGTAAAGGTGCAGTTGCCGGGACTAGAGACGGTGGTGGTCAGAACCAAATTTTGGCCGGTATAAAGCAACTGCTTGACAGGTTGCGTGACAAAAGTTGGAGGCACAGGTGCCGCGCTAATGTTGACCGCAGCGACCGAGCTGGTAGCGGACAAACCATAAGGTGTGATGGCTACTAATTTATAATTGCCAGTATCGGTGGTCTGGGCATTGGCGATGGTCAGGACATTCGTGTTGCCTGCCGGATTGGAATAAGGGCTGGTGCCTTTATACCATTGGTAAGTCATGTTGGCCAATCCTTGACCATTAGCGATGGCGGATAAAATCACTGTGGCACCAACAAAAGCGGTCACTCCAACCGGTTGGTAAATAATTTTGGGAGCCACAGCATTGGTTGGCAACACATTGGTTGCAGCTTCAGGAAAGGTGGTAGCCACCACCAAGTTGGAGACGAATAAAAATGCGCCGAAGCCCGTTGCCTGCCGGAAGGCGTAGGATGCCGCAATGTTTGAGGCGGTTGGACTAAAAGTGTCGCTGCTGATAGCAGATGGATCACTGGGTGAAACCGGATTTACCCAGAGTGTAACGGCATCCAACGACACCGGATCCCAACCCAAAACGAGTTGATAATCCGTATTCGTGGCCAAATCCACCGCCAAAATTTTGGTTGGGCTGTTGCCTGAAATTGAAACGCCCAGCCGGAATGTGCCCGGTAGTGCCGTAAAATTATTTGTAGTTTGAGCAGGATTTCCAGCCAACGCCCAAAGCCTGCCTTCAAAGGTCGCGTTAGCAGTTTCAAAATGGGCAAAATACGCACCATTAGCGGTTGGCAAATTGGTAAAATTGACGATGTAGCTGGCGTAAACCAGTTGGTGAGCGTTGGTGTATGAAGAGCCAGCGGTAACAGCGAAATTACGATGAACGTCTTCCGCATACGTTGGTGACGATCCCACTAACTCCCGGTGGCCAACGACATAGGCGTCAAACTGGTTTGCCGTGCCGCCCTGCAAAATCCAAAGACCACCAGATTGGTTCGTTATCGTGCCATCTGGATAATTATAAAGCTCGTGCCAGATGACATCCGCTCGCGCACACACGGCGGCCAACATGCAAAAGAGGGCCAGGGTTATTAGTTTTTTCATAGGTGTTTTCGTGTTTTTCTCCGTTTTGTTTCGCTTTTACTTTATCAAATCCAAAAGCTGGTTGGGTGACAATTTCGGAACGATTCGGCGACAGTTACAAGATAAGACGGGTGCGGCTGGGTGTCCAACGCCGGATGCAGATGCAATACCACCTTGTCTTGGATGCGAATCATTAAAATATTGGTCGTCCTTTTTTGTCACTCAAAACCAATACAAGTTTTTCCCACAAGCACCTGATTTAAGCAAGCACTTTCCTTGAAAATTATTCACAAGTTCCCCACAATGCCATCCGTCCAGTCAACCAACGCGCGCGGCGGAAAGATTTTTTCCACGCGCACATCCAACCGTGACAACATTATGAAAAAATTATTTCTGTCCGCGCTGACCGCCGCCGCCATCAGCCTCCGCGCCGCCGAACCGGCCGCCACTAACGCACCGGCCGCGCCGACCAATTCCTTTACCGCTGCAAAAATTCCGGACGCCGCCAAAGAACCGGTGCGCGTGACAAACACCGTGACCATCGCCGGCCAGCACGTTACTTACGTCGCCGAAACCGGAATGCTGCCGGTGCTGAAAGCCGATGGCGTTTCGCGCGCCTCGATTTTTTACGTCGCCTACACGCGGACTGATAAAACGGAAAAACGGCCGGTGACCTTTTGCTTCAACGGCGGCCCCGGCTCGGCGTCCGTGTGGCTGCACCTCGGCGCGCTCGGCCCGCGCCGCGCGCTGATGAATGCGGACGGCTCGCAGCCCGCGCCGCCGTTCGCGCTGGTGGACAATGAATATTCCATCCTCGATGCCAGCGACCTGGTTTTCATTGACCCGGTGGCCACCGGTTTTTCCCGCGCGGCGAAGGATGAAAAGGCGGAACAATTTTTCGGCGTGGATGGCGACCTGGACAGCGTGGGTGAATTCATCCGGCTCTGGACGACGCGCCACGAGCGCTGGCTCTCGCCAAAATTTTTGCTCGGCGAAAGCTACGGCGTGTTCCGTGCGGCGGGACTCGCGGATCATCTGCGCGGACGCTACGGGCTTTATCTGAACGGATTGATTTTGGTTTCCGGCGTGCTGGACTTTGCAACGATTTACAACGTGCCGGGAAATGACCTGCCATATCCGCTGATTTTGCCGGCCTACACGGC
>CAIWFB010000022.1 GCA_903911825.1 uncultured Verrucomicrobia subdivision 3 bacterium | reverse complement strand
GGCTGGACGCGGTGTCGGCAAATTCTTCCAGCGCGGAAACCAAACCGTTTTCTTCCAGTCGAACGGGAAATAAACCCCGCGCCACGGCGCGCGCCTGCACGGTGGCTTCGCTGATGAGAGCGCCGATCTTTTCCGCTTCGCCGGATTCCGCCGCGCCTTTTTCTTGAAGTTTGTCGCCGAGAATATCCACGAGGTAAGCGATGCCCGCGAGCTGTTGGCAAACACCGTCATGCAAATCATGGCCAATGCGGCGCTGTTCGCGATTACTGATTTCGAGCAATTCGCGTTCGAGCCGGCGCCGCTCGGAAATGTCGCGCCCCACGCCTTCCACTTCGGAACCACGGGCGTTTTGTTCGATGCGTCGCGCGCTGATTTCTAACTTTCGCCGCTGCCCGCCGGAGTTCACAAAGTCCCACTCCGACGTCGGCACCTCGGCGCCGCCAACGATTTGCGCGAGCCATTCCCGCGCGGCGGTTTGCTGTTCTTCCGGCATGAATTCCACCAGATTTTTGCCGATGACACTTTGCCGACTGCGTTGTAATAGCCGTTCGCCCGCTTGATTGATGGAGGTGATGCAACCCGCTTCGTCGTGCGTGAACACCATGTCGTTGGCGTTCTCGAACAAGTCCACATAGCGCTCTTTTAGATCTGCTTCCACGACCAATTGATGCCGGATTGTCTGGGTTTGCTGCTGCACGCGGCGACGCAATACCATGATCCAAGTGAAGGCGCCCAGCACCGCGAACACCAAGCCACCGGCAATCCACAGCATTTTTTGCAGCGTCCACCACGATGGTTTGCGCACCACTTCCACGTCTGCCGAACTGCGCAGTAACACGCGAAATGATTTAGCTCGCCACGTTTCGCCCGCCATCCAATCGCCAGGTTCCACTAGGCAAATACCAGTGATCGCGAGGACGCTGCCATTTTCCATTTTCGCGTATGCGAGCCGGTCTTCCGCCTGTTGATAGGCGTGGAAAATGAAGCCGCCGGCTTCGAGCGCCAATGATTCTTCGCGTCCATCTTGGGTGTGGTTAAGCAGTTTTGCTTCGATACGAATCAAACGGCAGTCGAAATCACCCTTCAGGGCTTCATCGCGACCGATTGCTTTAGGTAAGGGAATGACGTCGGTGCCGACTTTCCGATAAATGGCATCTTGCAACGCCGGAGAATATTGGCCCGGTGCCGCAAAGCCCAACACCTCCACCCGTTCCCCCAAATGCAGCGGTAGCGTGGATTTGGTGTGCACCAAGAGACCGTATTTTTCATCCTGCACATACAACACTGAGCCGGGCTGAAAATAAGTGACGGTGCCGCTGATCTTCACGCGATGACCGTAGGTGCCTTGCGGCGTGAATTGAAACAGGCTGCTGATTTTCTGCGCGGGAATCGCGAAGGGATCGGCGGGTGCGGGAATTTCCACCGTCACATCCGCCGCGCGCGGCACCAGCATGCGAATGGCAAATAATTGGCGCTGCCGATTAAATTGCGACGAGCACACGCCGCGAATGCGCACCGTGCTATCCACCAAATCGGCCGCTTGGACCGTGGGTAATGCGCTGGCGTAAACCGTGAGTCGCCCACCGCCGGTGGCGAGTTCGATCAGGTATTGTTTAACTGCATCTTCAAAAGCTACTGAGCGCACGATGCCCGCGACCTCGACAAACTGGCTGTCCTCCTTGCCGCTCGCGAGTTGTTCAAAGGTCACCGGATGAGGTCGGGGCAATTCCGCCGTGCCCACGATTCTGACCCGTTCCGGCAGGATGACCGGAGCGTATTCGCCCGAACTGGTAAACCCATCCACCTCCAATAATTGTCCGGGAATCAGTCCAGGCACATTGGTTTCCCGCAGATAAATGCCCGCCGTTTCGTCCTGAATGAAGCGGGAAAATAATTTGTCATCGTAAAACGTCACGACGCCTCGCAGCTTGACCGGATAATGCTGTTCCGCCTGAGCCACCGTCAGATTACGCACTTCGGCCGCCGTGGTGAGCGTAGGTTGAGTGGCCCCTTCCGCTTGGAGAACCCGCTGGCTAACGAGTAAAAAAAAGGCTCCCAAAGCGCAGCAAAACGTTATCGGAAGAGCAGTTTTCATAGCTGGCTTAAAACAAATGGGCGGCTGTTTAAGTAATCCCCAGATTTTTGCATCACCCACAAGCGTGTGCAAGGCTGGTTTACAATTTCACAAAAACATCAAATATCTATTTGACATATTTTGTAATATGTAATACTAATTACTACACACCCGACAATTACAGCGAAGGCGAACACCTACGTTTGCATCGCTTTGTTGACAACCAAAAAAGAAAATGAATCCAAAAACGACGAATAACGCGAGCTTCGCTGGCCTTAAAAAGGCCATCACCAGCCTCGCTGTGGTCACGCTAGCCACGGTGGCGAGTGCCTCGGTAACCATGTTTCCGGATGGAGATTTCGAATCGCCCGCTGGCGGTGCCGGTCCATGGCTCGAGAATAATTGCTGCGGTTCCTACGTTTATAGCTATCCAAGCACAGGGGGGAATCCGACCGGCTTTGGAATCATTGATAACAGCGGCGGCGGTGGCTACGGCATTTGGGTGAATGAGACGACGCTGGCGGCCATGGGCTTGGTGGCCGGCCAGACCTACACTTTTGTGCAGGATATGAAGATTATCTCTGGCACCAGCATCGGTGGCTTGAAGATTGATTTCGTGCCGAGCGGTTCGACTGGCGATATGCGTCCGGCGAGTGGCACGGGTGCCTGGGCGACTTACACTTATTCAGTGACGATTCCTTTAGGAACTACAGGATTGAAAGCGGTGCCGCTGTGGGGACCGAATTCTTCGGTGGCTTTTGATAACATGGGTGTGAGTATTCCTGTGACACCGGTCGCAGTGGCCATCACGAGTCCGGCGAACAGTGCGACGGTGGGCGTGAACTACGCGATTACCGCCAACGCCAGTGTCAGCCCCGGCACGGTGACCAATGTGGATTTCTTTGATGGCGCCACTTTGCTTGGCAACGCCACCAGCTCACCATTCGTTTTGAATGTCAGCGGCGCGGCGCCCGGCGCCCATGCGTTGCAGGCCATCGCACTCGACAGTGGTGGTAATAGCGCCACTTCGTCAGTCGTGAACATTACGGTGAGCACCAACGTAATTTTTCCTTACGAGAACTTCAATTACGCCACGGGCAGTTTTGCCAACGGCACGGCCAGTTCGGCGGCGGGCTTCAGCGGAAACTGGACGGTGGGCAACGGCACGATCGTAGCCGGTTTGAATTACGCCAATTTACCGTCTGGTAGCAATGCGATTTCGACCACCGGTAGCCGCGATCAAGTATCGTTCGCCAGCCCGCTTTCTAGTGGCACGAAATATATCAGCTTTCTATTCAATCAACTGGGCAATAACGGAGGCAATCTGAACGGACTGTTCTTGCCGGGCAGTGGCTCAACTAGCTTGATCGTTGGTTTGACCGCTCCTTACAGCGGCACGGCGGGTAGTTTGGGTCTGGGTGCAGTGGCCACGGCGGGTCCGGCGGCGACCGGGATCACCACGTTCTCGGGTCAGCAAATAAATGGCGGTTTTACCTATAATCAGACGCATCTCATCGTTCTGAAAATTGATTTCGACACCTCAGGTGCGAATGACACTGTCAGCCTGTGGCTCGACCCAGTCGCCGGGGCGGCGGCACCCGTTGGCGCGGCTAACTTAACGTGGAGCGCCTATGATGTGGGGAGTATCACGGGGGTGGGCTTCAATACGCAGGGCGGTGGTAACGCTGATCAATTCGACGAAATTCGCGTGGGTGATACCTATGGCGATGTCGTCGGTGGCAATGGCGTGGTGGTTCCGCCGGTAACGACAGCTTCCGTTACCGTTGACCCTGCCAAAACGTGGTTTGGCTACATGAATGTTTCCGAACTACCAGTGAACGGTGGTGCGCCCGTCTTCGGTTCGACTTGGGGAACGGTTGATTTGAATGCCAGTTTCGTTTCGACGGTTGCGGTGCTGGCGCCCAATACCAGTATCTTCAGGGATGTCGCGCTCTCGGACTCATTTTGGTGGCAGGGAGATGGCACGGGCAACAAGACCATGGATGCGAATTTCTACGTCGAAGACAACACGCTCGCTGGCAAGACGGTCACTTTTTCGGGCTTTTGCTGGACCAATTCGCTCGTGGCACCTTATACCTCACAAGCCTTTATCAAAGAACTCGATCCCACCGCTGGATATGCAACGGTCAACATCGTGACGACAAACCTTTCGTCGCCCACCTTCAGTTTGACCACGGTTACCACAGCGGGTCACATTGTGCAGTATGGCTTTGAAACCGTCGGGCCGAATGCGAACACCGCGTTGACGCCGCTCGTCACCTTGGGCAATGTGCTCGTGGCTAGCAATGCGCAACCGGCTGGCCCCGCAATCATCTCGCTGCCCGCCCAAACGTATGTGAATGTCACTTCCAATACCTCCATCACCGTCTCGGCCACCGGCTCGGGCTTAAGTTATCAATGGAAGAAAAATGGCGTGAACTTAAGCAATGGCTCTGGCGTGTCGGGAGTCACCACCACCACTTTGGCTTTGAACAATGTTTCTGGCAGTGCGGAAGCCAACTACTCTGTCGTCGTCACGGATTCGTCCAGTCGCACCGTCACGGGCAACTCCTTCCTCGTCGTATTTACGCCGGACAATTTGTCCTTCGATCCGAATGCCACGCTGAATGGTTACATCAATGCCTTTGACATCAACACGCTGGGTTATGTCACCGGCTTTCCGTTCCCCACCGCACAATTGCGCGCCAGCATCAACAATGGTGTGGCCTCTTTTTCGCCCAACGTCAGCCTGAACAATCCGGCGGATGCTTTTTGGGCCAACCCGGATGGCACGCCCAATAAGATGGTCGAAGCCGACTACTTCATCAACAATGACGGCTTGGCTGGCCTGTCTTTGACCTTCAATGGCTATTGCCCGAGCAGCACTGTGGATGCCGCGTTTGTGACCTCGGCTTGGATCACTGCGTTTGCGCCTGATTACAGCTCCAACACCACGATCGTGACCAACCTTGTTGCTGGCCAGATGTTCAGCATCACGCTCGCTACCGGAGCCGGAACACACATCCAATACGGCTTGAGAATGTTCGGGCCGGACTACGCTGCCACGAACGCGCTCACCAGCGGGGCTACGTTGATGACTATCGTGCCGCCGACCCTCTTGGCGAGCCGGAGCGCCACCAGCACCAGCCTCAGTTTTGATACGGTGGGCGGTCATAGTTACCTCGTGCAATACAAAAATAACCTGACGGACAGCACCTGGCAGCCCATCACCACCGTGAGCGGCACCGGTTCAACGGTCTCCGTTACGGATACCACGGGAGTAGCGCATCGCTTCTATCGTTTAACTGCCCAATAAGTTCGAGTCATCTAATCGGGTTGAGCCTGCACCTCGAGTGCAGGCTCAACTCACAAAATCAAAAATGAAAACTACCATTTCTTCCCGTAAGCGCGGCTTCACTCTGATCGAACTGCTGGTCGTCATCGCTATCATTGCCATTCTTGCGGCCATGTTGTTGCCCGCGCTCGCCAAGGCCAAAGAAAAAGCCAAAGGCATCGCCTGCGTGAACAACAACAAACAAATTTCGCTGGCCATGATGATGTATGTCGGCGACAGCAACGATTCCCTCCCGCCGCTTAACGAACGCAACTTCGCCAAGCACACGCCCAATTGGTATTACAAAATTTTGGACAACGGCAATTACATCAGCAGCAGCTCCCAATCGAACAACGTCTGGCGTTGCACCATGGTGCAGGACAAGGACATTGATCCCAGCACCGTGTCTTACTACAGCTCACCCTGTGAAGGCTACGGAGTGTTGGAAGACACCAGCAACCCCGCCAACGGCATCATCCGCTACTACTGGGATCTGTATGACAATGTCCAAGGTGCTCGCAAAATGAATAGCATCAAACGCACCAGTCAAATCTGGCTCAATGGCGATGTCGGGCGTCCGAAAACTGGTGGCAACGTGAATCAATTACCCACCAGCGGATATTACACTGACATCACCGTCATCAAACCTGTCGCGGGAACTGGTTGGACCACCGTGCCGGTTTATAAGCAAGCCGCCTGTCGCCATACCAGTCGCGCCAATTTTTCCTTCTGTGACGGCCACGTTGAAAGCTGGAAATGGGATGATTTAAGCAAAAACAAAGACGATGTCTTTGCCGTAACTTCTTTTTAATTTGGTTTAAGCCGCCCACCACTCGCACCCGCGCGCCATGAACCAAGGAAAATTCTACACCACGTCTGTGGCGCTCATTGTCGCCGTCGGCGGCTTTCTGCTCGGCTTCGATGCCACGGTGATTTCCGGCGCGGTGCCGTTCATCAAAGATTATTTCCAACTCACCGGCGTCAGCGGCGATTTGAAGTTGGGTTGGGCTGTGAGCTGTCTCGGCTGGGGCGCGTTGGGTGGTAATGCCGTGGCTGGTTTCTTGAGCGACACCTTTGGTCGCAAAAAAGTGCTCATGCTCACCGCGCTATTGTTTGCTGTTTCGGCGCTCCTGTCCGCGCTCACGACAAATTTTTCCGTGTTCGTGCTGTCGCGCATTTTGGGCGGCATCGCGGTGGGCGGCTCTATCCTTATCGCGCCGGTTTACATTGCGGAAATCGCTCCGTCCGCCCTGCGTGGCAGCTTGGTTTCTTTCAACCAACTGATGATCGTCATCGGTATTTCTGCGTCGTTTTTCTCAAACTATTTTCTGCTCAGCCTCGGCGATAATTGCTGGCGTTGGATGCTCGGTGTGGAAGCAATTCCCGCCGCGCTTTACTTGATTCTGCTCTTCTTCGTGCCGGAGAGTCCGCGCTGGCTGTTCGGCAAAGGTCGCGAAGCGGAAGCTAAAACCATCTTCACCAAAGTCGCCGGCGCCGAACACGCGGCGATGGAATTGCAAAGCATCCGTCAGAACGCCGCCGAGCACACGAGCGGCGCGGGATTCAGTTCATTGTTCAGCCAGAAAATGCGTTACGTCATGCTCATTGCGCTGGCGATTGCGTTCTTTCAGCAGATCACCGGCATCAACGCCATTTTCTACTATCTGCCCACGATTTTTTCCCAAGCGGGCGGCGGCACGAATGCGGCCTTCAAACAAGCCATCATCGTGGGCCTCGTCAACTTGGGCATGACCTTCGTCGCCATCCGACTCATTGATCGTCTCGGTCGCAAGCCGTTGCTCATCATCGGCACGGCAGGCATGGCGATTTCGTTGCTGACGTGCGCGGGCGCTTTTCACAACTCCAATTATCAGCTCACGGAAAAATCGTTCGCCGTGCTAGCGACCAGTAAAGTTCCGACTGAATTGGTGAGCGAACTGCGCAAACTGGAACCGCAGGTGTTCGCGACGGACAAAGAATTTCTCGCAGCCCTCGATGCCAAAATTGGCGCGGAAAAAATTGCGCCGCACCGCGATGCGTTGGCCACGGCTGGTCTGAACATTCGCGCCTCCCTCGTGTTATTCGCAATCATCGGCTTCGTGGCTTCGTTCGCGATTTCGCTGGGCCCGGTGATGTGGGTGCTGCTCTCGGAAATTTTCCCCAACGCGCAACGCGGCGCGGCCATTTCGCTCGTTGGTTTCTGGAACTCGGTCGTCAGTGCCACCGTCACGATGATTTTTCCGTGGGAACTGTCGCGCTTCGGTGCGGCCGGAACTTTTCTTGGTTACGGGCTGATGGCGCTGGCCGCGCTGGTTTTTGTGCTCGTCTCCATTCCAGAAACCAAAGGTAAATCGCTCGAAGAACTCGAACATCAACTGGTGCGTTGAACCGATTACCCACAAATTTTTTATGAATCATTTTCTCCTTTCGCCCAGCCGGATGCTGACCTTGCTAGCTGCCGCCTTGGCCGTTTCCTGTTCCAAAGCTGAACCCATCAAAGCCACTGGCCCCGCCAAAGTGGAAGTCCGCCAGACCGCTGGCCGTTGGCAATTATTTGTGAACCAGCAGCCGTTTTACATCAAAGGCGCAGGCTTGGAATTTGGTGATCAGGAAAAACTCGCCGCCGCTGGCGGAAATTCCTTTCGCACCTGGCGCACCGAAAACGGCCGCGAATCCGGCCAACAAGTTCTGGATCGCGCGCAAAAAAATGGGCTTTATGTCACGCTAGGCTTGGAAGTTTCCCGCGAGCGACACGGGTTTGATTATGCGGATACCAATGCCGTCGCCCAGCAACTTGCCAGTATCAAAGCGGAAGTGCTCAAGTTCAAAGATCATCCCGCGCTCCTCATGTGGGACATCGGCAACGAATTGAATCTGAACGCAAAAAATCCAGCAGTCTGGGATGCTGTGAATGATATCTCCAAAATGATTCATCAAATTGATCCGAATCATCCCACCACCACGTCGCTCGCCGGCATCGGCAAAGATTTAATCAATCAAATCAAATTGCGCGCCCCTGACCTTGATTTGCTCTGCATCCAGTCTTACGCCGACATCGTGAATCTACCGCGCTACTTGCGCGACACTGGTTGGACCGGGCCTTACGCCGTGACGGAATGGGGTGCTACCGGTCATTGGGAATGCGGCAAAACCGCTTGGGGCGCGCCGATTGAAAACGACAGCACGGTGAAAGCCGGCTGGTATCAGAAGCGCTATGAACTCGCCATCGCTTCCGACACGAACCAGTGCCTCGGCTCCTACGTCTTTCTCTGGGGCCAAAAACAAGAACGCACGCCGACGTGGTATGGGATGTTTCTCGAAACCGGCGAACGCACTGAAACTGTGGACGTGTTGCAATTTCTCTGGACCGGTAAGTGGCCGGAATTTCGCAGCCCGCAACTGCAGTCACTTTCGCTCGCGGGAAAAACCGCGAATCAAAACGTGCGCTTAAACTCCGGCCAGAATTATACCGCCAAAGTGCTCGCGCAATCGCCGTCCCATGCGCCCCTCAAATACGTCTGGGAAATCATGGAGGAAAGCGCTGCGCAAACTACCGGTGGCGATTTTGAATCGCGCCCACAACATTTTCCCGAACTGATTTCCGGCGCAGCGGATGGTGAAGCGCAGATCAAAGCGCCCGCCAAACCCGGTGCCTACCGGCTCTTCGCCTACGTGCTTGATGGCCACGGCAATGCCGCCCACGCGAACATTCCATTCTACGTTGACCAGAAAAATTCCACGGTCGCTTCGCGGCCTTGATTCCGGTTAAGGCGCACGGATGAAAAATCTTTTTCTCGGGCAAAATCCGGCTCAATTCGCCACCGGAAAAGTTAGCGGCGAGCAAGTCGTATTAGACGGCGAAGACTATTATCGCATTACCAATAGCGACCAGTTGCGCCCGTTTTTCATCAGCGTCGTCAGCAGTGCCGACCACTGGATGTTCATCTCCAGCAACGGTTCGCTCACGGCTGGCCGTCGTAATCCCGACCTCGCACTCTTTCCATATTCCACCGATGACAAGACGCATGACGCGCTAGAAACCACAGGGCCGAAGACCATTCTCATCGCGGAAGTCAGCGGCAGAAAATATCTGTGGGAACCGTTTTCTGAGCGAGGTCGCGGGCTTTACCGCACGCAGCGCAACCTCTACAAGAATTTTTACGGCAACAAAATTGTCTTTGAAGAAATTAACGCAGACCTCGGGTTGACGTTTCGTTCCGGCTGGGCCAGTAGCGAAACATTCGGCTGGGTGCGGCAGGCTTCGCTGAAAAATTCCGGCCGCAAAGCCATCCAAGTGCGTCTGCTCGATGGTTTGCAGAATCTCTTGCCCTGCGGCATCGGTAGCCAGTTTCAGTTGGAGAAAAGCACGCTCATTGACGCTTACAAAAAAAACGAACTGCTCCCTGAATGCGGCTTGGGTTTGTTCCTGTTGAGTTCGCTTCCGGTAGATCGCCCCGAACCTGCCGAGTCGCTGCGCGCCACCACGGTTTGGTCCGCAGGTCTCGCTCGGAGCAACGTTTTGCTTTCGTCCGTGCAGTTGGAAAATTTCCGTCGCGATGAGTCGGTGCGCACGGAAACGGATGTTCGCGCCGAGCGCGGCGCCTATTTTGTTGAAACTAAGTTCACTTTGCGCACCGGACAGTCGCGCGAGTGGCTGCTCGTCGCTGACGTGGATCAAGGCCCGTCCGCCGTGACTAATTTGCGCCGCCAGTTGCGTGCGCCGTTATCGCTGCAAAAACAGGTCGTAGCGGATGTTGCGCGCGGCACGGAAGAATTGTGGCGCATCGTGGCGCGCGCCGACGGCTTGCAAAAAACCGCGCGCGCCTTGGGTGACGCCCGCCATTTCAGCAACGTATTGTTCAACGTGATGCGCGGCGGAATTTTCTTCGACGGCTACCAGATTGAGGTCGGTGATTTGCGCGCCTTTGTGCAGCAGGCGAACGCCAGTGTTGCGGGCAAGCACAGCCAGTTTTTCCGTAAGCTAGGGAAATCGATTTTACGCGCCGACTTGCTCTCGCGGACGCAAGCTGCCGGCGATGCGAACCTCGAACGACTCTGTCTTGAATATCTCCCGCTTACGTTTAGTCGTCGCCACGGTGATCCCAGTCGTCCGTGGAACCGTTTCGCTATCGCTACACGCGGCGCGGATGGTCGTCGCGTCTTGAATTATGAGGGAAATTGGCGCGATATTTTTCAGAATTGGGAGGCGCTCGCCATATCATTTCCGGGCTTTGTTTCCGGCATGATTGGCAAGTTTGTCAACGCATCTACCGCTGACGGCTATAATCCCTATCGCGTCACGCGCGGCGGTTTGGATTGGGAAGTTCACGAGCCGCACGACCCGTGGTCGCACATCGGGTATTGGGGCGATCACCAGATCATTTATCTGCTGAAGTTGCTGGAAATTTTAGAACGCCACGAGCCGACGGTGCTGCGGCATTTGCTGACGCGGAAGGTTTTCTCGTTCGCAAATGTGCCTTACCGCATCAAGCCTTACGCGCAATTGTTGGCCAATCCGCGCGATACGGTGGACTTCGCTGGCGCGCTGGAAAAATTGACGCAGCAACGCGTGCGCGCCGTGGGCTCGGATGGCAAAATGATTTGGGATCGGCAAGGTCGCGTTGTGCACGTCAATCTCACGGAGAAGTTGCTCGTGCCGCTGCTCGCAAAATTTTCTAATTTCATTACCGGTGCCGGCATCTGGCTCAACACGCAACGCCCGGAATGGAACGACGCGAATAACGCACTGGTCGGCAACGGCGTTTCCATGGTCACGCTGTATCAATTGCGGCGTCATCTCGCTTTCTGCCGTCAACTTTTTCTGACCATCGAGGTCGGCGAGGTTGATTTGTCTGCCGAAGTGGCAAAGTGGTTTTCTGATACAACTCGGATTCTGAAACAGCATCGCGCGAGCAAAGTCACGGATGCAGAACGTCGTCATTTACTAGATGCGTTGGGGCGGGCGGCGGAAAAATATCGGCGCCAGATTTATGGTGCGGGCTTTACCGGTGATAAATTGGCGGTGACGAGAACCCATCTGCTTGAGTTTTTCTCCGTCGCGCTCATTTTGACGGATGAATCTATCCGTGCTAACCGGCGGGCGGATGGGCTTTATCACTCTTACAATCTGGCGGGGTTTGCGCAGCCGAAGACGGTTTCCGTGCGGCCGCTGCAGGAGATGCTCGAAGGGCAGGCGGCGATTCTGGGCGCGAATTTTCTATCCGCCGAGGAATCGCTCAACGTGTTGACGGCGCTGAAGCGCAGTCTGATTTACCGCGCTGATCAACATTCCTATTTGCTTTACCCGAATCGCGATTTACCGCGCTTCACGGAGAAAAATAATTTACCAGCTATCGCTATTCGGCGCTCCGCATTGCTCCGAAAATTACTGACGGACGGCAACCGACTGTTGATTGAGCGTGATGCGAATGGCATCTGTCATTTCAATCCGCGTCTTGCGAATGCGGGCGACGTGAAGGCGGTTTTGGAAAAGTTGGCCGACGGCGGCTACGCCTCGCTGGTGCGGCGTGAGTCGGCGCAAGTTTTGGCGGTGTATGAAGCGCTATTCGACCATCGTTCTTTCACCGGTCGCTCGGGAACTTTTTTCGGTTACGAAGGCTTGGGCAGTATTTATTGGCACATGGTTTCCAAGTTGTTGCTCTCGGCGCAGGAATCTTTTTTGCGCGCGCCGGTCGGAGCCGCGGCGCAACAACTCGCGGCGTGTTATCACGATATCCGCGCGGGCATTGGCGATTTCAAGACGCCGGAAAATTACGGTGCTTTCCCGATGGATCCGTATTCGCACACGCCTGCTCAAACGGGTGCGCGGCAGCCGGGGCTAACGGGGCAGGTGAAGGAGGATATTCTTTGCCGCTTTGGCGAACTGGGTGTGAGCGTGCTGGCGGGACAAATTCACTTTCATCCGCGCCTGCTGCGCACCGAGGAATTTCTCCAGCGGGCCGAGATTTTTACCTATTTGGATACGGCGAGCAGGGTGCGAAAAATTTCTTTGTCAGCGGCAACGTTGGCTTTTACTTATTGCCAAGTGCCGGTGATTTATAAGTTGGCCAAACAACCCCGACTGCTGGTTCAATTTTCCAATGGCAAAACTCATCGCCAGCCGACGCTGGTGTTAGCCGCGCACCATAGTCGCGCGATTTTTGAGCGCTCGGGAGCGATTCGATCCATCGTTTGCCAAGTGGCTTTGCTACCGGCGGCAAGCTGATTTTAGTCAACACATTCACCTCACCAACAAACGAAATATGAAAAATAAAATGATCCGTAATCTGGTATATCTTGGCGTTCTCGTCCGGCTGGGCGTGGGCATTCCCACGGCGCAAGCGGAAGATGCGCCAGCTTCAAAGGGCGTTAAACTGCCGTTCGTGGTTTATGAAGATAAGGGCAGCGCGACGAATCATTACATCGCCTCTGGCTGGATGGGCAACGCCAAGGGCACGAAGATGGATGAAAGTTGCACTAACAATCCGCACGCTGGCAAAACCTGTTTGCGCGTCGAATACAGCGACTTGGCGGATTGGGCGGGCATCGTCTGGCAAGATCCGGCCAACGATTGGGGTGATCAAGCGGGCGGCTACAATCTGACCGGTGCGAAGAAGCTCAAGCTCTGGGCGCGTGGTGAAAAAGGCGGCGAGACAGTGAATTTCAAATTCGGCATTCTGGGTTTGGATAAAAAATTTCCCGACAGCGCCACGGGCGAAACCGGCTCGATCACGTTGACGAAAGAGTGGACGGAATACACGATTGATTTGGAGGGTAAAGACCTGACCCGTATCAAAACCGGTTTCGTTTGGACGCTGGCTGGCCAAGGCGCGCCGGTGGTATTTTACCTCGACGATATCCGGTTCGAATAATTGATAAAGCACACCCTATGAACCATAAAAGCCACCAAGCATTCGGAATTTTTTTGGGTTTGGCGACGTTGCTAACACCGTTACTGGCGGCGGACAACGCCAGTCGTTCCGCGCCGACGAGGGATTGGCAACTAGTCTGGAGCGATGAATTTAATCAGCCCGACGGCAGCGCGCCGGATGCCAGCAAGTGGGGCTACGACGTGGGCGGTGGCGGGTGGGGCAATGACGAGCTGGAGTTTTATACGGCCCGAACCAACAACGCGCGGATTGAAAGTGGGCATCTGGTCATTGAGGCGCGAAAGGAAAATTACAGCGGTCGCCATTACACTTCGGCGCGGTTGCTCACTAAAGATAAACATTCCTGGGTCTTTGGTCGCATCGAAGCACGGATCAAAATTCCGCGGGGCCAGGGAATTTGGCCGGCGTTCTGGATGCTCGGAACCAACATCAATTCTGTGTCGTGGCCGACGTGCGGTGAAATTGACATCATGGAGAACATCGGCAAAGAACCCGGCACCTTGCATGGCACCGTGCATGGGCCGGGCTATTCCGGCGGCGCGGGCATCGGCGGCCCGTTGACGCTCACGGGCGGTCGAACTTTGGCGGATGATTTTCATGTTTACGCCATCGAGTGGGAAACGAATCGCATCTGCTGGTATCTGGACCAGCAACTGTATTTCACCGTCACGCCCACCAATCTGCCTGCGGGTAAGCAGTGGGTTTATCATCAGCCGCAATTTCTCTTGCTCAATCTGGCGGTGGGCGGACAGTGGCCCGGTAATCCAGATGGAAAAACCGTTTTTCCGCAGCGAATGACGGTGGATTATGTGCGCGTCTATCAAAAACCGATGACGCCTAGCGGGCGATGAGCTAAGGTGTTGGGTGGCTAGGCGCCTGCATAAAAATGAAACTGAGGTGACTTCGCTTTTTCAGGCCAGGTAATTTGTTAGTCTGGGTCGACCAAGAAAGGACCAGACCATGAAAGGCAAACGGTATACAACGGAAGACAAGATTCGCATCCTGCGGGAAGC
>CAIWFB010000021.1 GCA_903911825.1 uncultured Verrucomicrobia subdivision 3 bacterium | reverse complement strand
GCGGAAAAGTTGTAGCGCGAGTCAAAGGAGTAAAATTTCTGCGCATGGAAAATGGCGCTGCCGTCTTTGAAGTGGGCTCGGGAAATTACAAGTTTGCTTCCGAAATTGAGTCCCTGAATCCGTAAAACATTCACGGCAAATTCTATGATTCACCTCAGCAAAATCAACGCGGTGTTATTGGCTTGCACGCTTGCCGCCAAAGCGGAGCTTCAGACGACGGTCAATTATCACGCCGACGCTGAGGATACTCCTGCGTTCACTTTCTCAAAAGTGCCACCGCCTTCACGCAATGATGCGGCCACTGGTGCCAAGTTCACGCTGGTGACTGGCGAGCCTGCTGGTGATGCCGATAGCTTGGAAAAACTTCATGACGGCAAAGTCCCTCAACAGGCGGACGAGCCGATGCAGAATTTTTTCTTTGCGTCTGGCACCGCGGGCGGGCGGATTCAGGTGGACCTTGGTAGCGATAAGGAAATTAAACAGATCAACACCTACTCGTGGCATCCTACCTCGCGCGGACCACAGGTTTATCAGCTTTACGCCAGCCCGGGCGCAGCGGCTGGCTTTGTGGCACAACCCAAAAAAGGTGCCGACTTAGAGCTGTGCGGTTGGCAGCGTATTGCCCAAGTGGACACGCGCCCCAGCCGTCCGGAAGGCAGTGCGCAATGCGGCGTGAGTATCGCTGACACCGGTGGCGTCATTGGGAACTATCGTTACCTGCTGTTTGATATCGCGCCCACAGAAACCGAAGACGATTTCGGCAACACCTTCTTCAGCGAGATTGACGTGGTGGAATTAAATGCACCCGTGCAACCCGCGCTGACGGGTGGCGTTCCGCCCATCGTCATTTTTTCTGCTGACGGTTATTGTGAGATCACCATTGATACCAGCAAAGAACCGGCGCTGGTCGATTGGGCGGAACAAAAGTTGGCCCCGACGCTTGCCGAATGGTATCCGAAAATCGTAGCGATGATGACTAGCGATGGTTTCGCTGCGCCGAAAAAATTCAGCGTGGTCTTGCGTCCCATTGATGGAGTTGCCTACACCTCCGGAACGCTCATCGTCGGAAATTCTGTTTGGCTCGGCGGCGAACTGAAGGGCGAAGCGCTTGGCGCTCTCATCCATGAAGTGGTGCATGTCGTTCAGCAATACGGCGGAGGACGAAATCGCGGACAGCGCGCGCCGGGTTGGCTAGTAGAGGGCCTTCCTGATTATATCCGCTTTTTCAAATACGAACCTCAAAGTCACGGCGCCGATCTGGTTTGGTTGCAAGGGCGCAGAAAGACCGTGCTTAATTACGACGGCATGTATCGTATTAGCGCCAACTTTCTGGATTACGTAGCGACGCATTATGACTCCGACCAGAGCCTGATCAAGAAAGTGAACGCGGCCTGCCGACAGGGGAATTACACGGATGCCATCTGGCAGGATCTCACCGGAAAAACGCTTTTAGATTTGAATGCGGAATGGAAAGCGGCGACTCAAAATCAATTAGCAAAACTTCCAGGAAGAACTGGCGAAAAATCGAAGTCCTGAAATTTAACTAACTCCTTTCATGAAAGCACAATTCGTGGCGGTTCGTTCTATTCAATTCCTGGTTTTGCTCGGGGTGGCGGTAGCGCTGGTTAGTGGGCCAAATATTCGCGCCAAAGCGAGCGACAAAAAACTCCCGCAGCTAGCAGATTATGTGCGACCCTTCGTTGGTGCGCAGGGCGAGGGCAATACGTTTCCGGGGCCGTCCGTGCCCTTTGGCATGGTGCAGATCAGTCCGGACACCGACACCACTAATTGGAATACTGATTCCGGCTACGAATACACCGACCCGACCATTCAAGGATTCAGCCTCACGCATTTGAGTGGCACCGGCTGTCCTGATCTCGGCGATTTTTTATTTATGCCGCAAATTGGCACTCCGGCGTTTGTGCCCGGAACCAAAGACCATCCTGAATCCGGTTATCAATCGCCATTTTCACACACGGAAGAATCGGCTGCGGCCGGTTATTACAAAGTGAAGTTGCAAAAATCAGGCGTTACCACGGAACTGACGGCGAGCGAACGTTCCGGGATTTTGCGCTTCACGTTTCCGGCCAGTGACGAAGCGTCCATCTTGACGGATTTGAATCATGTCATCAACGGCGGTCGCTGGCGGATTGCGGTATCGCGGTTGCGAATTGAGGACGGCTCCACCGTGACCGGCTTTCATCTCGTCAACGGCTGGGCGCGGGAACGGTATCTCTACTTTGCCGCCCGCTATTCGCGTCCGTTTGACGAAGCGCTCATCATCAAAGATGGCCAGCCGGTGACTTACCAGAGCTACGTCAATTATCGGTTCCGCAGTCGCAACGAAGCTGTGGGCACGAACCTGCAACTGCTTGCCAAATTCAAAACCAGTGCGAACGAAGTCATTCAGGTGAAAGTCGCCGTGTCCGCCGTGAGTGCGGCCAACGCCCTGCAAAATCTTGATGCGGAAATTCCCGATTGGGATTTCAACAAGGTGCGTAATGCCGCCGTAGAGAAATGGAATTGTGAATTGAGCAAGATTCAAATTGAAGGTTCCGAAGAACAAAAAGCCACGTTCTACACGTCGCTGTATCATGCCCTGTTGGTGCCGAATCTTTATCAGGACGTCAATGGCGAGTATCGCGGTTTCGACCAGAATATTCACCACGCCAAGAATTTCACGCGCTACAGTGTGTTTTCGCTCTGGGACACTTTTCGAGCCGAACATCCGTTGCTGGCGTTGATTCAGGAAAAGCGCGACTCGGACATGATCAATTCCATGCTCGATCATTACGGCCAGAGTGCCGACCACCTGCTGCCCATGTGGGAACTGCAAGGTAACGAAACCTGGTGCATGATCGGCTATCACGCGGTGCCCGTGATTGTGGATGGCTATCTGAAAGGCGTGAAGGGAATTGACGTGAAACGCGCCTACGACGCGATCAAAACGACCGCGATGAATCCCCATTACGACGGCCTGGCTTCCTATCGCAAACTCGGCTGGGTGCCCTGCGACGAGGAAGATGAATCGGTTTCCAAAACGCTTGAATATGCTTACGACGACTGGTGTGTCGCGCAAATGGCAAAAGCGCTTGGCAAAAAAGACGACTACGCAGTCTTCATGAAGCGCGCCGCTAGCTACAAAAAAATTTACGATTCCGAAACCGGCTGGATGCGAGGCAAAGATACACAGGGTAACTGGCGCACCAATTTCAACGCTCATCTTTTTGGCGGTGGCACCAATTTGCAAGACGTCACCGAAGGCACCAGTTCACAATACTCCTGGTTTGTGCCACACGACGTGCCGGGCCTGATTGCATTGATGGGCGGCCAAGAAAAATTTATTCAGCGGCTGGATTCGTTGTTTGATGCGAAACAATCCGAGCCGTTCACCAAGGAATTATCCGAAAATGATCTGCGCGGTTGTATCGGCGAATATTGGCACGGCAACGAACCGGCCCATCACGTCGTTTACCTCTATTGCTATGCGGGTCAGCCATGGAAGGCAGCGGAGAAGTTGCATCAGATTGTGAAGACGCAATACGGCAGCCAGCCCGGCTCATTGTGCGGCAACGACGACTGCGGCCAGATGTCGGCTTGGTATATGTTCACCTGCCTTGGCTTTTATCCGGTCTGCCCGGCCAGTGATTATTATGTGCTCGGTGCACCACAGCTTCCCAAAGCTGTAATGCATCTTTCCAACGGAAAAGACTTCATCATGACTGCCGAAAATCTTTCTGATGAAAATATCTACGTCCAATCCGTCCAATTGAATGGTAAGAATTGGGATTCGGCGTTTTTGCCATACAAAGAATTGAAAAATGGCGGGCATATCGTTTTCAAAATGGGAGCGCAGCCGAGCCGGTGGGGAATAAATTCGATTATTCCGGATTGACCGGATGGTCGTGCCGAAATTTATTTTATTTCCGTAATGACACGGAACGGTGCTATTTCATTGGCCTAACTAGAATGGTTGAATGGGTTGCTCCCTTGTTTCGCAATCGCATTGTTTTATTTTGGTTGAGTTGGTTGTGGTAGTGTCTGCGCGCGGAGCGAAATTTTATGACCGTTTAATCAAGGCCACGCTCCGTCAAATCTGCTTCGCCCAGACCTAGATAATGTCCGAGCTCGTGCAAAAAGGTGGTGTGAACTTCCTCGCAAAAGATGGCGTCATCGCCTTCAGCAAACTCCCAGAGGTTTTCGAGGAACAAAATAATCTGCGGCGGCAGCACGGTCGCTCCGTCGTCGGCAAATTCCGAACCGGTGAATAACCCCAGCGTGTCCGGCTCAATGCCATCCGCTTGCAATCCCGCATTCGGCACTGCTTCTAACGTCACCGGCAACTGCCGAGCTTGCTCGCCCAAAGGTTTGGGCAACGCCGCCAGCGTCGCTTCAATTTCCGCTGACGCGAGTTCTTGCAAGTGTTTCCAAACGACTTTCACGCGGCAATTTTGTTTCTCCTGCTGCGAGAAAGCAAATGTTCTCGCGCACTCAGAGACTGCGTTGAGCGATGATGTTTACCCTCTGTGCAAGTCAAAGGTTGCTGCAAAGTCTCGGCGAAATTATTGCGGGCAGCGCCTTGAACACTTGCCTCTAAAATGACACCAGAAAACAATCTCCAACAAGGGTGGGTTTATTATTACTAAGTGTTGTTAATTTAACAAAATTGATCGAATAAAATAAAAAACCCCTGATTTATCAGGGGTTTTTAAAATTGGCGGAGAGAGGGGGATTCGAACCCCCGATACG
>CAIWFB010000020.1 GCA_903911825.1 uncultured Verrucomicrobia subdivision 3 bacterium | reverse complement strand
TGATCCAGACGTGGGTTATCTGCATCGCGGCGACGAAAAAATCGCCGAGAACATGACCTATACCCAGTTCATTCCTTACACGGATCGACTGGATTATCTCGCGCCGCTAGCGAACAACGTTGCTTACGCACTCGCCGTCGAAAAACTTCTTGGCATCCACGACAAATTACCGCCGCGCTGCCAATACATCCGCGTGATGTGCGCAGAATTGGCCCGTATTTCCTCGCATTTGCTGGGCCTTGGCGCGTTTGCGATGGACACCGGTGCGGTCACCGTATTCTTGCTCACGTTCACGGAGCGCGAAAAAATTTACAACATTGCCGAAGCTGCCAGCGGCGCGCGTTTGACGAACAGCTACACGCGCATCGGCGGCTTGATGCGTGACGTGCCACCCAACTGGGTGGATATGATTCGTGTGTTCCTGAAAGAATTTGCCGTGGCGCTCGACGAAGCGAATACCTTGCTGACGCGTAATCGCATCTGGGTGGATCGTCTGCGCGATCTCGGTGTCGTTTCGAAAGAGATGGCGATTGATTACGCTTTGAGCGGCCCGAATTTGCGCGGCAGTGGCGTGGAATTCGATCTCCGCAAAAACCAGCCGTATCTTTGCTACAAAGATTTGGATTTCGATATCGCGGTGGGTTCGACCGGTGATTGTTACGATCGCTACCTCGTGCGCATGGAAGAGATGAAGCAGAGCATGCGCATTTTAGAGCAGTGCTGTAACAAGATTCCTGGTGGTGCCGAAAACAAATCGCACGAGCCGGTGAGCATTCAGGACGGAAAAATCACTTTGCCGTCGAAGCAAAAAGTTTTGACGAGCATGGAAGAGTTGATCCATCAATTCATGCTCGTGACCGAAGGCATCAATTGCCCTCCCGGTGAAACGTATTTCGGCCATGAAAATCCGAAGGGCGAACTTGGTTTTTACATCCACAGCAAAGGCGGCGGCACGCCGAATCGCCTGAAGATTCGCGCCCCTTCATTCATCAACTTGAGCATCCTCGGCGAACTAATGCCGGGCTGCATGATCAGCGATGTGCCAGTCATTCTGGGTTCGCTCGATTTCGTTATGGGAGAAAGCGACCGATGAGTTTCCAAGCCACACCACAACTTGAAGCGGAAGTGAATGAATTAATTTCGCACTATCCGGTTAAGCGCGCTGCCTCGCTCATGGTGCTGCACGCGATTCAAGAGCAGTTCGGTTGGATTTCCAACGAAGCCGTTCAATGGACGGCTAAAAAGCTGGAGCTGGCGCCCATCAACGTGCTCGAAATTCTGACGTTTTATCCGATGCTCCGACAGGAGCCGCAGGGAAAATACGCGATCAAGGTTTGCCGCACGTTGAGCTGCGCGCTGGGTGGGGCGTATGAGCTGCACCAACATTTTTGCACGAAGCTTGGTTTGGATGCTCATAAGCACGGTCCGCAGACGACGAAGGACGGAAAATTTTCGGTGGAATTTGTCGAGTGTCTCGCTAGTTGTGGCACCGCACCCGTGATGATGGTTGGTGAAAAATTTTACGAAGGTGTCAGCCATCAAAAGGCTGATGAAATCGTGACCGGCTGTAAGTGAAGTCAAGTGGTTGCCCGACGAGGATTTGAACCTCGACAAACAGATTCAGAATCTGCTGTGCTACCGTTACACCATCGGGCAATGACGGGAGCGTTAAGCTAGAGATAAATTTTAAAGAGTCAAGTTGCTGATATGGCGCAAGAATACAAATTAATTTTGAAGCATGCCGATGAACCCGGTTACACCCCGGACATCGAATGCTATGTGCGCCATGGTGGCTACGATGCGCTCAAAAAGGCGCTCGCCATTCAGCCCAAAGATTTGCCCGATGGTAAAAAACTTTCCGGCCCGGAACAAATCCGTGAAGATGTCAAAGTCTCTGGCCTGCGCGGTCGTGGTGGCGCCGGTTTTTCCTGTGGTTTGAAATGGAGTTTTGTTGACCGCAAAAGTGGTAAGCCGATTTATCTCATTTGCAACGCTGACGAATCCGAACCGGGCACGTTCAAGGATCGTCAGATCATGCACAAAGATC
>CAIWFB010000019.1 GCA_903911825.1 uncultured Verrucomicrobia subdivision 3 bacterium | reverse complement strand
TTGCTTGGTGATTTCTTTTTCGCCTTCCCACACGGCCAGACCTTGGCGGTCGGTCAAGGTGAGTTGAAAGCTGTAAGTGGATTGCCGCGTATCACCGGCGCGCGCGGTGGTCTGGATGATTTTACCCGCGAGGCTGAAGTCGGGGATGCGCGGGGTGTTGTTGTCTTGCTGCAACATCTGTTTGGCGAGCGGATCTTCGGCTTTACCATTCAGCCCGTAGGTGGTGCTGACGATGGCTTTGCCGCTCTGGAGCATCGCCACGCGGATCTTCTTGGTGAGCAAGTCGGTGTCGATCTGCGAGCTGGTGTTGTTGATGATGCGGCCGATGCCGACGACGGCGGGCGGATTGGCGACGCGTTCGAGCGCGCCGGAACCGAGCAGATCTTTCGTGGAAGCTTCGGCGGCTTGCAGGTAATCCTGGATGTTGATCTCGCCCGTGGAGACGATGTTCTCACGGCCGCCGGTGGCGACGTAGTGAGCGTTGGAGCCGCAGCCGGTGAGGGCAAGGGCGGCGCTGACAGCGAGGAGGGGGAGGAATTTAATCATAGTTATGAGCGGGTTAAATTATTTGGTTTCGATGAATTTCACACGGAAATCTTGGCAGCCGGGATGAGGCGCCAGGCCGGAGATGAATTTGCTTTCGCCGCCTTCCAGTTGGTCGGCAATGGTGGCGGAGAGGACGTTGTTGACCTGCATCCCTTGCGCGTCGAACCATTCAAAATGGTAAGCGAAGCGGGTCAGCGTGCGGGTGCGGTTGAGCAATTCCACCTGCACCTTGAGCAAGCCGCCGGGCGTGGTGACGGTGTTGACCCCGACGAGCGAAGCGCCGCGCCCGAGGCTGGCATCGGTGATGACGCGTTGATCGGAAATCATCGCGCGTTGGCCGTCTTTCTGGGCGTTCTCAATGGTGTTGACCGTGGTGCAACCGGTGACGGCCAGCAGGCCGGCGGCGCAACCGAGGAGGAGCATTTTTTTCATAAGCATGAGTTTATTTTAAGCGCATTTGCGAAACGAGCAAGGGGCTGTTGTTGTTCACCGACTTGACGTAAATGACGTTGAGCGTGCCGGGCGCGATGGTCACGGCGGTCTTGATGCCGTTGGGCGTGGCCAATTCCAGCTTACGATCAGCGGGCGTGGCGAAGCGGCAATATTGAAATTCCTTGGGCAACGTCGTCCACGTGCGCGTGTCGGCGATGTTCACAGCCAATTGATAAATCGCCGTGCCGAGTTGCGCGAGCAGCCCCACGACATCGTCCTGCCGCCGGGCTTGTTCGTTGATGGCGTAGGCAGCGGCGGCTTTCGCGACCGTCGCGGCCAGCGTGCGCGTGATGATGAGCGGCATCTCGTTCTTCAAATCCTGCGCCACGATGCCGTCCATGCTGGCGATGATTTCCGTGCGCGCGGCGGTGCCCGCGTGGTTCACCGTGAGTTGCGGGAGGAAATTATCTTGATACACGAGCACGGGAAACGCCGCGCCGATGTAAGAGACTTTCGAGAAAATGATCGGCAGATCAATCCGCACCTGACTGCGGATGGGCGCGCAACCGGTTTCAAAGATGACGTAAGTCGCGGGCGCAATGGGGCGGCCATTCAACAAGTCACCCGCCACGGCGAGGTCTTGCTTGAGGTAAGAATTGTCCGGTGCGAACTGGCTGGCGCGTTGCAGAGATTTTTGCGCGCGTTGCAGATCGGAACTGTCCGCCGCTTCCGCCATGAAATACAAACCGTCGAGAAACACGGTGAAAGGATTCACGTAATCGGCGTAGGCGCGGGGCGTGTTGAGATTGCCCGTCACGGGATTCAGCGCGGCGGCCATCCCGGGATTGTCGCGGCTGCGGGAGATGACTGGGCCGTCCTTCGCTTTGGCGGCGGCTTGTTGCGTGGCCTCGATGCGTTTCTGATTTTCCGCGACGGCGTCCTGCTGCCGTTGATAGGCGCGGATGATTTCGGGGCGAGCGTGGTCAATTTCCCCGAGCGCGAGATAATTCAGCGCCTTGTAGGAATTGAGCATGATGCCGTCGTAAGCGCGGCCTTCGTAGGGGAAATTCGCCTGATTGGAAAACAGCGCCAGCCCTTCATCGCTCAAACTGATGCGGGCGGAGCGGGCGTATTCCTCCATCGCCGCCTGTGCTTCATCGAACGCTTGATTGCTCGCCGCGAACTGGCCGTTCCCGCGCAACGTCGCGCCTTGCTCCAATCGCCAGATGATGGCGTCTTTGCCTTTGGCGTGACTATCCGCTTGCTTCGCGGCTTCCGTCGCCGCGCCGCCGATATCGCCATTTTGCCAGTGCGCGATGACGCGATTTTTTTCCTGATACGTCGCGCAACCCGTCGCCAACCACGTCGTGGCCGCGAGCAAGAGCAGATGTTTGAACCAGAGATTCACCGGGCAGGAAGCTGAAGTTGAACCGCGAATTTATTTCGCAGCAGAGTTAGTCACTGTGACCGGCGCGGGATAGCCCGTCGGCGACGGCGCTTTCACCGGCCGCCCGTCTTTATCCACGAGCTGATCGTAAGGCACTTGGATATGGCGCCCATCCACCGTAGTTTCCGTGCGCCAGACGCGCACGACGCGATAGTTAGGATTGAAGACCGCTGCCGTGCCCGCCGTCGCTCCTTCGGCCACGCCGACGCCAAAACCCGCGACGTTGCCGACCACCACGCCGACCCCCGTGCCCACGGCTTTGCCCGCAGTCGGCCCCGGCTGATACGGGCTGCCGGTGCCGTAATCACTCTGGCAACCCGTCGCCACAAGCGCCGCTGCCAACACTAAAAAAATCGATTTGAGCCATTTCATAAAAAATCCGCGTCTGTCATGCAGACACTACGGAACCATATTTGTTCAACCCGCCGCCGCTCACAAGGAAAAATCCGGTGACGCGAGTAATCGTTTGCCTTGCGTCGCCAGAGCCGTTTCAATGGTCGTGTGATTGCCAAACGTGTCATTCCCTGCCTCGATGTCCATGACGGTCAAGTGACCCGGGGCGTTCAATTTGGCGTCGCCGAAAAGGGCGGCCTGCGCAACGTCGGCGACCCCGTAGAACTCGCCCTGCGTTATAATGAACAAGGCGCAGACGAAATGGTGTTCTTCGACATCACCGCCACCGCGCACGGACGCGGCACCATGGTGGACGTCATCGAACGCGCCGCCGACCAATGCTTCATGCCCCTCACCGTCGGCGGCGGCATCAAGTCCGTGGACGACATGTTCACGATGCTCCGCGCCGGGGCGGATAAAATTTCCATCAACTCCAGCGCCATCGCCAATCCCGAACTCATCCGGCAGGGCGCGGAAAAATTCGGCAGCCAATGCATCGTCGTGTCCATTGATGCGAAGCGCATTGCGCCGGACAAATGGGGTGTGTTCTCGCACGGTGGCCGCAAGGACACCGGCCTCGACGCCCTGGAATGGGCCAAGCGCGCCGTGGCGCTCGGTGCGGGCGAGATCGTGCTCAACTCCATTGATGCTGACGGCACCAAGGCCGGGTTCGACCTCGTCATCACCCGCCGCGTGAGCGAAGCCGTAGGCGTGCCGGTCGTCGCGAGCGGTGGTGCGGGCAGCAAGGAACACATGGCGGAAGTGTTGTTAGCCGGCCGCGCCGACGCCGTCCTCGCCGCGAGTATTTTCCATTTCGGCACCTACACCGTGGGCGAAGTGAAACACTATTTGAAGGAGCAGAATATTCCGGTGAGGATTTGAAACCATGGATACAGCCAGAATCCAATCCGCACTTGCCGACGTGAGGGCGGAACAGGATCCGACGCTTAAAAGTGCTAAGTTGGCGTCGTTGTGCAGCGCGCTGTGGTTGAAGCGTGGCGTGGAACTCGTCGTGGTTGGTGGCTCCGCCATCGAGATTCTGACGGAAGGAGCATACACGTCCGGCGACTTGGATATGTGCTCCACGGGGGCAGCGTTGTCGGTTTCCCAACGAAAAGAAATCATGGCTTTGCTGGGCGCAAAAGGTGGCCCGCGCAACTGGCAAATTGCTGGCATGTATCTGGATTTGCTCGGGCCGGTGGAAAGTTTTGCGCGCACACCGTATCGCCGCGTCGAAGCCCCTTATGGGAGCATTCTTTTGATGAAGCCGGAAGACTTGCTGGTTGAGCGTGTTTTTGTTTCGTTTTACACGGGAGAAAATAAAGCCGCACGGGATTGCGCCAAAGTTCTTACCGCTGTCGCTTTGCGCAAGGAAATCGAAATGAACTGGGACGAAGTCCAACGGCTTGCAAATCTGCCGGAATACCGTAGCCTTTCCCAGTGCGTGCAACTCGTGAAAGAAGTCGCCGATGAACTCAAAATCAAAAGTCCCTTGCATTCCGCTTGAAGGCTCCATCAGTTGGGCTGACTGGCTCAAAGGTCGACGGGCTCGTCGTGAGAGTAGCCAGTTGGTTGCACCCGGCGTCATCCGGCGCAAGACCAGTTCCAGCGACCGTCGATTGAAGAAACTGTTCAACGGCGAACGCGGTCTGCCGTTCACGCCTACGGAAAAGCTCTGATTTTCGCTGCATTCCCGTTTGACTCCGTTCGCGCGTGAATTCATTTTCTGCGGCATGGAAATGACTTCATCCCGCTGGCTCCCTATCGTGTTGCTGACCATCTCGAATGTCTTCATGACGTTCGCGTGGTATGGGCATTTGAAATTCAAGGGCAAGCCGCTGTTGCTGGTCATCCTTGCGAGCTGGGGTATCGCGCTCTTTGAATATGTCTTCATGATTCCGGCGAATCGCTGGGGCAGCTCCGTCTATTCCGCCACGCAACTCAAGATCATCCAGGAAGTCATCACGCTCACGGTATTTGTGGTGTTCGCCTTTTTCTATCTCGGCGAGCGCGTGCGTTGGAATCACATCGCGGCCTTCGTGTGCATCCTCGCGGCAGTGGCGTTCACCTTTCTGCCGAAGGAATGAGCGCCAAGTTTGAATGAGGAAAGCCGGAAAACAGGAAGTGAAATTCCTATCTTCCGGCTCTCCTTATTGAAAATCTCTTTGGCGCTCTTGGCGGCTTGCCGGCAAATCCCGCTTGGCAGGGGGAGTTCGTTCTGTTTTATTGCTCGCGCTCGATGAAACCATTTTTCCCATTCCCCGTTCTGGCGTTCATTTTTTCCGTTGCAGTCGCCACCTTTTCCGCAATGGCCCAAGAGCAGGCGGCGGTCGAAGTGCAGGCGCTCAGTCAGATTCTCCCCGGCATGGTCGAGGGCAAAGTGGATTACGATATGGCCGCCGGCACCGCCACGGGCACGAACGGCGTATTCGTGCGCTACGGCGACGCCGTGTTGACGGCCGATAACGCTTCCGTGGACATCAAGAGTGGCGAGGTCTTGGCTGATGGTCATGTGCGGATCGAATCCGCTGATCAACTCTGGGTGGGTGATCATATCCGTTACAATTTCAAGACGCGCCAAATGCAGAGCGAACAATTTCGCACTGGCAAATCGCCGGTCTTCGCGGGCGGTGTGGAATTGACCGGCGACCGCAGCAACAATGTTTACACCGCCAAGAGCGCCTATGTGACGACGGATGACGTGAGCGATCCGGGCTACCGGGTGCGCGCCAGTCGCATCATCGTCGTGCCCGGAAAATATGTGCGGATGTGGAACGCGGTCGTTTATGCGGAAGGCGTGCCGGTCTTTTATTTTCCCTTCTACCAACGCAACCTCGGCGTGCGTGCGAATAATTTTACCACCACCCCCGGTTATCGCAGTCGTTACGGCGGGTATCTGCTGAACACTTACAATTGGTATCTCGGCGACGTGGCGGATGGTAAAGTCCACGTGGATTACCGCAGCAAACGCGGCGCGGGTCTCGGGCCGGATTTGAATTTCCACCTGGATCGCTGGGGTGAACTGGCGCTGCAATATTACTACCTGAATGACGATCGCCCCAACACCAGCACGAACAACATTCCGCAATACGGCAACATCCCCGAAAACCGCCAGCGCTTCTACGCCGGTTGGCAGGCCACCCCCGCCACGAATCTGAATCTGAAGGCGCTCATCAACTACGAGAGCGACCCGCTCGTGATGCACGATTATTTTGAAGGCGCCTACCGCAACAATCCCCAGCCCTACACGTTCTTCGAAGCGAATAAATATTGGGACAACTGGAGCCTCGACGCCCTCGCCACGCCGCGCGTGAATGATTTCTTCAGCCAAGTCGAACGCCTGCCCGACGTGAAACTCACCGGCTTCCGCCAACAAATTTTAGATACGCCCTTCTACTACGACAGCGAAAGTTCCGCCGGTTGGTATCGCACCTACCTCGCGAACATGACCAATGGCTACTATCCGCAGACCAATGGTTTCTACACCGACTCCGCCGCGCGCGCCGACACCTATCATCAAGTCACCCTGCCGTGGACTTTCTTCCACTGGCTGAACGTCGCGCCCCGCGTCGGCGGCCGGTTCAGTTATTACAGCGCCCGCGCCGCAGCCTTCACCAACTCCACCGAAGACACCTTTCGCGGCGTGTTCAACACCGGCGTGAGAACCTCCTTCAAAGCCTCACAGCTCTGGACCGACGCCACCAATTCCTTCCTCGAAATCAATGGCCTCCGCCACATCATCGAACCCTCCGCCGACTACGTGTTCGTGCCGCACAACAGCACCCCCATTCCCGAATTACCCCAGTTCGATGGCCAAAATCCCTCGCTCCTCCTCGACCCCATTTCCTTTCCCGACTACAACAGCATTGACGCCATTGATGCGCAGAACGTCATCCGCTTCGGCCTCCGCAACGTCCTCCAGACCAAACGCGCCGGGCAGATGGACGACCTCCTGAATTGGAATCTCCTCATGGATCTGCGCCTCGACCCTGCCCACGGCCAGAGCCGCCTGAACGACCTCTACTCCCAACTCCGCTTCCGCCCCCGCCACTGGCTCACCGCCGAATCCCAGCTGCGCTTCGACACCGAAACCGGCGAGATGAACCTCGCCTACCATCAACTCACCTTCTCCCCCAGCGACCGCTGGAGCTGGGGACTGGGCCACTGGTATCTGCGCGGCGGCGATTGGGGCAACGGCTCCTGGGAAGAACGCGACTTCATCAACAGCACCCTGTTCTTTCGCGTGAACAACAATTGGGGCTTCCGCACCACCCACAACTTCAACGCCAAGAACGGTCGCCTGCAGGATCAATTCTACACCGTTTATCGCGACCTCCGCAGCTTCACCGCCGCCCTCACCTTCCGCGTGGTGGATGAGATCGGCCGCGACCCCGACTACACCATCGCCTTCACCATCTCCCTCAAAGCCAACCCCGCCTACGGCGTCGGCGAAGACACCGTGAACCCCTACCGCCTCGTCGGGGAATAAGGTTGCGACGCTCGGTAGAACCAGCTGCCGCTCGGCCTTTCCGCTCCCGAAAAAGCAAAAACCCTCGCCGTAAAACCGGGAGGGTTATTTGCTATGTGCGCCCCCGCATCCTCAAAACCGTCCTTGCCCGCCGGAGTCTGGCCATTGCCCGCCACGCTCGGGATTGGCCGGAATAATCCCCGGAATGTTCCCGCCAGCCCACGGAATGACGCCACCAAGCCAAGGATTATTCCCACGAACCCACGGAATGGTGTCGCCAACCCGAGGATTTTTCGGACGAACCCACGGAATGGTGTCGCCAACCCGAGGAATTTTCCCGCGAACCCGTGGAATGACGCCACCAACCCGAGGGATTTTCGCACGAACCCGTGGAGTGACGCCACGAACCCGTGGATTTTTCCGGCCAGCCCACGGAATATTCCGACCAAACTCGGGTTTTACCGGCCCAAACCGGTGCTATATTTGGCAAAACCCGCTGAAAATGAATCATTTGAACGGTTTGAGCCGGTCCATGCCCCAAATCAGCGCGCCCAGCCCTACCGACAACCGGTTTGACCGAACGCAGCCTTTGCCGGAGCCCCTCCTCCGGCAAAGGCTGACGAAACCCTAGCTGGACAAAGCGAAACCACAGAATTAACGTCTCCACTCATGAACTGTTACACGCCCTTTCGGCTGCCGAAAACCTGTTAGGCGGCAGCGAGCACACATGAGAACACAGCTCCATATTCAAGATGCGTCCGGTGTGGAAGACAGAGCGCGCGTTGAGCAGGTTCTTGTCGCCGCAGCCTCGGAGTTTGGCATGGCTGATACCACTGTCACCTCGCGCGTGCCAGATACTATCTGTTGTTTTTCCGAGCGCATCGGTTATGGCTTTGCCACTGGCGCACGAGTTGTCGGTGATCTTGTCATCGTAGATTTATTTTCTGGCAAAGAGCCGTTACTACGATTTCCTGCTGTAGAGGAGCGTATCACTTCAGAGTTACGTCGGATATTTGGTGAGCGAATGATTATCCCGAAGGAGTCGGAGTATATTATTGCAAAGAGCACTTTGCCAGAATCAGAGGCATCGAAAGAGTTTCACCGGAAGCATTTTAGACATGATACACCAGCCGCCTAACCATTCGCGAGCCCGTGTGAAAACTATTTAAATTAGTGGCTTAGTAAGTGGGTTTCTTAGTTAGTAAATTGGCAGGTGGTAGGTTTTCTAACTTTTCTTATTTGGAACTTATCCGGTGACAGGGTTAG
>CAIWFB010000018.1 GCA_903911825.1 uncultured Verrucomicrobia subdivision 3 bacterium | reverse complement strand
CTCGTGGTTGGAGTCGGACTCGTAAAGGTCAACGTCGGCTTAGCGACATCCAAAAAGTTCGCCGTCAAAACAAGATTCGTATTAACTACAAAACTGAACACAGCTTTGTTGGTGATGATACTCCCGTCGCTATCCGTCCAATTAGTAAAGACGCAACCAACGGCGGCTTTTGCGGTTAAAGAGACCACTTTTCCCAACGCCAAAACAGCCTGATTGTATTGCGGACTAATCGTTCCACGGCCATTGGTATAAACCGTAATAACGGCACTCAAAACGGCCTTAAAAGTGACCATGCTTATCTCTCCCAAAATGACACCATTAGTATCCCTGGCTTGAGCATATACCGAATTTGTCCCGGAAATTAATGGAACTCGGGCATACCAATTCGACCATTGATTTGTGGTTGACGCTTCGGCCAAAGCTGATCCGTTTATCGAGTAGAACACCTGTCCAACAGCGGTTGAACTGGCGGCCCAACTAGTGCCGGTTATCGTGAAAACGGTATTGCTAACTACTAGATTTTGCGTCGGCGAAGTGAGAGCGATGCCGCCAGTTGGAACTACCTCTAAGACAAAATTTGACGACGCTGATTTGACTCCTTCAACAAAGAATACTAAGGCCAAAAGAAACACCAATCTTGCTAAAGGCTTGGGGATAAATTTCATAATTTTCTAAAGAAGCTATTGGTTTCTGGAGCGCCAAACACGACCGCATTTGATTTTCTGTTCACTCCAAATCCAGCCCGTTCATTTCCAGGAATCCATCTAGCTGTTTGAGGCGTGTAGGATGACGCATTTTGCGGAGGGCTTTGGCCTCAATCTGACGAATCCGTTCGCGAGTGACTCGAAATTGCTGTCCGACTTCTTCCAAGGTCCGCGCATTGCCGTCGCCTATTCCGAAGCGTAGTTCCAACACCTGCCGTTCACGCTCATTGAGGCTGCACAACACATCGCCCAACCGATCTTTCAACAGGTTGAAACTCGTCATGTCCATCGGATTGCTTGCGGCTTTATCCTCGATGAAATCGCAAAAACTCGCTTCATCACCATCACCCACGGGCGTCTGCAAGGAAACCGGTTGCTGCGCCATTTTCAAAATACCGCGAATACGGGAGACCGGCATCTGCATATCATCGGCGATTTCTTCCGGCAGCGCTTCGCGGCCCAGCTCTTGTTGTAATTTTTTCTGCGAACGCATCAGCTTGTTGATGATCTCGATCATGTGCACGGGAATGCGAATGGTGCGCGCCTGATCCGCAATCGCCCGCGTCACTGCCTGACGAATCCACCAAGTCGAATATGTAGAAAATTTATAACCGCGCCGATACTCGAATTTTTCGACAGCTTTCATCAAGCCCATGTTTCCCTCCTGGATTAGATCGAGAAACGACATACCCCGGTTGGTATATTTCTTGGCGATGGAAATGACCAGCCGCAAGTTAGCCTCCACCATTTCAGTCTTGGCCTGCAAGGAACGAGCGGCGGCATCCTCCAACCTTTCAAATTCGATTAAAAAATCTTCATACGGCATCCGCACGAATTCTTCCAGCGCCCGAACGGTCTGCAATTCTGCCTCCAAAAGATGTTGCTGAGCGATGGATTCACGCTGCAATTCTGCCTCAGCCCGAGCCCGCAGACTATATTCCAGTTTATCGTGAATATTTTCAGCAACCCGCATCATCTCTTCGATAACGGAATGTTTAAAACAAAACTTAGAAAAGGTGGTCTGTAGTTTTCTATCCAGCTTTTCAAATTCCGCATATTCACGATTCCGTTTAGCTCCTTGATGAGCATCGCGCCATAGGTAAAAATGCTGATCCACTTCCGCATCCAACTCCCGCGTGCGGTCCAGCAACCGCTGCATCGTCTTCAAGTGAACTTCGCGACTCGCGACTTTGTTATCAACGATGACACGGTCAAAGCGTTCACGCGGCGGATCAGCCAGTAATTTTTCCGCCAACGCCAAGTGTTCTTTCCCAGTAAAGCCAAGCCGGTAAATGATACGGGCAACTTCAAGATCTGCCTCTTCAATACGTTTGGAAATAGTCACTTCCTGCTCACGAGTTAGCAATGGAACTGCGCCCATCTGCTTGAGATACATGCGCACCGGGTCGTCCAATGAATCCATCCGGGAATCTTCTTCTTCAACATCATCTTTGTCCGCTGGCTTGACCCGATCCATTTCTGCCGCATCCACAACTTCAATTTCCAATTCGCGCAGCTTGAAAAAAACCACATCTAGATTAGCGGGGGTGGCAAGCGGTTCGGTTAAGATCTCATTAACGTCGTCGAAAGTTAATTGCCCCTGTTCCTTGGCAAGGCGAACAAGGTCTTTAATTTTTTCTGTTACCTCAGCTTGATGGCCATTACCTGCATCGACGGTGGCCGCCATTTTGGTGTCAACATGCGTGGCAGGATTGGTTTGAAGCTTGGTTTTTGACATAGTCCCCAACGCTGCGAAAAAATTCCACAGCCGCGCGAATATAAAACCCGGCAAGCCTGCGTCAAGCGGCGAAATTTTTTAATTTTTCAGGCGAGCAACGCGGCAATGAATGGGAGGTCGGCGGGCACCGTAACTTTGGGATTTGGCGCGGTGCTTTGGACCAATTGCACCGGCTGACCAATTAGTTCGCAAGCTGCGGTGTCATCGGTCAATTGGAGTTTTTTTTCGCGAGCCATAGTGATCGCTCGGCGAATGACTTCCACGCGAAAAGTTTGCGGTGTCTGCACGGCCCAAAGCTTCGAGCGATCCACCGTGCGTGATATAAGCTGACCATCGGTAGTTTCTTTAATCGTGTCCGTCACCGGCATGGCCGCGACAGCGGCGCCCGTCTTGCGAGCGGCAGCAATAGTGTCTGCAATCAACTTTAACGTGCTGCAAGGACGCGCGGCATCTTGAATGGCAACGATTTCAATCTGGGGCGAGACCGCCAGCAACCCATTCCAAACGGAATCCTGACGCTCCGCACCACCCCCTACCAAACGATATGTTTTTTTGAAACCACATTTATCGGCTAATTCCGTGAAGTGAATCTGCATTCCCTCCCGCACCACGAGAATGATTTCATCAATACACGCCGCCTCATCAAATCGTTTCCAAGTGTGGGCGATGACTGGCTGCCCCGCTACTTCTAGCCAAAGTTTATCCACATTGGCCCCCATGCGAGTTCCTTTACCAGCGGCGACGATGATGGCGGCATTCATGCAAAAAAAATACAGGTTGCTGATCAAAAGTCGAAGGTGGAAATAACCGAGCCCCAGACTGTCAAACTGCAACCGATGAAGCCGCTACAAAATCAACCCAGTCGCCAAACAATGCGCGCCTTGTTCAAATCGTAGGGAGACATCTCCATTTTGACCCGATCCCCAGCTGTGAGGCGCACAAAACGTTTGCGCATTTTACCGGAAATAGTCGCCAAAACCTGATGTTTATTATCCAGTTCAACACGGAACATTGTGCCCGCCAGAACCGTCATAATCCGACCTTCAACTTCAATATGTTCTTCCATGCAAGTAACAGTTTGACGTAGAAATGGCACGAGGCGACGCCTTGCAGGCGCCGCCTCAGCCAGTGAATTGTCTAAAAATTAATAACGGTCACGACCACCACCACCGCCGCCACTGCGACCGCCGCCGCCGCCGTAACCACCACCGCTACCGCCACCGCCGCCGTATTCACGACGCGGACCACGATCACGTCCACCGCCACCGCCGGGAGGACGCTCTTCCTTCGGACGAGCGATGTTGACCGTAAGAGCACGGCCATCAACTTGCGCACCGTTCATGGCGGCAATCGCTTTTTGCGCTTCTTCGGGAGTGGAATAGGTGACAAAGGCGAAACCGCGTGAACGGCCGGTCATCCGGTCCATCATAAGGTTTGCTTCGACAACGGAACCATGGGCGGCAAAAGCCTCCTGCAGGTCGTTTTCAGTGGTGTTGAAGGAAAGATTTCCCACAAACAGTTTCGTGCTCATTTGATGATTGCTGCTCAATACCAACCGTTTTCGTCTGTTCCCGACTGTCGGGTTTCAAATCATCACTGAACCAAGTTCACTTGAAGATTTACCATGGTCGAAAGGTCAAGTTATCAGACAGACGGAATTACTGTAGCGGCCAACCATTTTTTGGCAAGTGATTTTTCCAGCTCTTTAACCTGAATTGATACACTGGGCAAACCAAACTGATTTTGCCCGTAGATTACGCTGATGTTCACTGATAAAAAACTTCTCCAACTGGGTGAATCGTAAATCTGGCCACAAATTTTACGAACGGCAATGTTTTCATTTTAATCACTCTCCCACCGCCGCTTTCATTCTTCCTGAACCGACAGCTCACGCGTTCTTCAAAATAAAATTGACACTACTGTATTTAGTTGTTATACACACTAAATGCATGACACCTTGAGAGGGTTCGCTTTTCTGGACCACTGATTTGTTAGTCCGAGCATTGGTTTGATTTTATGGTTTCGTTGTTTCTTTGTCCATTCCCAGTGGAGGGAGGGCGAAGCCCGACCGGTGCTGGTATTGGACAGCTCCGCGCCGCAAACATCGCTGGACTCTCATAGCCCAGCCGACTGTGCGGTCTGATCTCGTTGTATTTCTGCCGGAAGTCGCCCACCACCACCCGCG
>CAIWFB010000017.1 GCA_903911825.1 uncultured Verrucomicrobia subdivision 3 bacterium | reverse complement strand
TTACTCACTAGAACCTGAATCTAGCGCGTCTGCCAATTCCGCCACGTGGGCTTGATAACCAAGAGCTTACAAATGTGTTTTATTCAGATTTGCCATTGCATCCCGCCATTGGTCCCCATGTGCAATAAAATGCTGTATTTTCAACTGTAAGTGCTTGATTAAAGCCTGAATAGTTTCTCCACAATGCATAAATTTGCAAGACGTTTTATTGAAAGCATGTAGAACAGAATTCAGTTTTGCTAGTTGCTGCCCAGCAGACACGCCAGAGCAAAAATCTAGTATTTTGCGGATTCATTGGGAATGTCTTTGCCGATCGAAGATTTGTCTTTAAAGAAGTAAACAGGGCATCTTGCGCGTTTAAAATCTATAGATATAATCCCAAAACCAATTGGATGGAATCCAGATTTACACCAGAACCAGATGACGCAGCAATGGTGCGGTGCGCCCAGAATGGTGATTTAAACGCATTTGAAACACTTGCCAACCGTTACGAGCAGCGGGTTTATGGGCTGGCCATGCGGATGCTGCGGCAGGAACAGGACGCCGAGGATGTCACGCAACAGACTTTTTTAAGCGTGCTGGAAAATCTTGAAGGGTTTCGCGGTGAGGCCAGTTTTTCCACTTGGGTATTGCGCATCGCCAGTCACGCGGCACTCAAAATCATCCGCAAACGTAAGGGACTTAACACGGTCTCTTTGGAAGAAGCAACGGAACCATCGGATGACCTGAATTCCATTCCGCACCCCGAATTCATCGCGGACTGGCGGCAGTCGCCGGAACATCTGGTGGAACGAAATGAAACCCGGCATTTGCTGGATGAAGCGTTGACCCGGCTAGATGAAAAACATCGGTTGGTTTTTTTGCTGCGCGATCTGGAGGGTTTATCGATTCAGGAGACAGCGGCGGCACTGGAATTAAGCGAGAGCAATGTGAAAGTGCGGCTGCTGCGTGCCCGATTACAATTGCGCGAGGAACTTACACGGGTGCTAGGCGATCCGTCCCGCCAGATTGACATGGCGAATCACCAACACGCATGAAGATATATTTTGTCACAAACCTTGTAACTTTCATCCAACAGGCGGCTCGGTATTCAGAGCTGCAATGACCATGAAGTGCGAAGAACTATTGGCGATGCTGAACGAATACGTAGACGGCACGGTTGATCCGGCGGTCTGCGAGGAGTTCGAGAAGCACATGGCGGGCTGCAACCCGTGCCAAGTGGTGGTGGATAACATCCGCCAGACCATCACGCTCTACAAGGACGGCCAGCCGTATGCGATGCCGATTTCATTCCGCGAGCGGATGCACGAAACGTTGCGCAAAAAGTGGAAAAAAAAATTTCCCACAAAGTGATTGTCCTACCAATCCGCTGACGAAAATCGTTAGTGGTCTGCAACTCCTCTCCGCAAATAATTCCGCACGCAGAAGTTTTGTAACTTTTTTCAGTTCGGTGGCTCAATGCCCGTATGAACAGCTTAGTATGGATTCTGGCCGGTGCGCTGATACTGGTCAGTGTCTGGCTGTCGCAAGTCGTGAGCCAATGGTGGCTGCTGCTGTCTATTTTGGCAGGTGGGTATCTGGTCGTATCGGGCATCACCGGCTATTGCCCGGTAAAAAACCACTTGCGAAAACAGCTTGGGAAACCAAAGGACGATGATGCTGACAAGGACTAACATTATGAATTGGACAACTATTTTAATCATCTGGGTCGTTATTTTTGCTTTTTTAGTCATCACCAAAGGCGGGCAAATTTCGACTAAGGACGCGGCGGCTTATTTAAAAAACGGCGCGCTCGTGATTGACGTGCGCAGCCCTGGCGAATTCAGCTCCGGTCATCTCACCAACGCCATCAACATCCCGCTGGATGCAGTCACCACCGGAGTGCCCGAGCGGGTGAAGGATAAAAGCCAAGTTTTGTTACTGCATTGTCAGAGCGGAATGCGCAGCGGCGTGGCGCAGAAAAAATTGATCGGCCTCGGATATACCAACACCTTCAACCTCGGCTCTTACAGCCGCGCAGAAAGTATTTTGAAACAGGGCCAGTGATTGGCGGGGAGCGCCACTTCTTATGAATTTCAGCAAAACCAATACCTGTGCTAGCGGCGCAAAAAAGGGTTGGCTTAGGGCAAATAGCGTAGAATCTTAAAATTGTTGTTATGGATGTGCTTACCCTTTCCCGAATCCAATTCGGCGCGACCATCGCGTTTCATTATATCTATCTGCTTGGACCCCGTTCATTAAGCCACCTGTGATGGGATAGTTTCCGGTGGTTTCAGTTTGTTGTTTTGCTGCCACTCA
>CAIWFB010000016.1 GCA_903911825.1 uncultured Verrucomicrobia subdivision 3 bacterium | reverse complement strand
CGTGAACCGGCGTTACCTGCCCGACGCGTTCCGGCCACGTCCAGTGCGGCAGAATGTGCGCCATCGGAAAGTCCGGTCGCCAGTGCGCTTGATAGAGATAAAAACGATCTTTCTTGAAACCCGCGAGATCAATGATGCCGCAATACGAACTGCGCGCCTCGTAGTATGGCGTTGGTTCGCCGAGATAATCCCAGCCCGTCCACACAAATTCGCCGGCGACATACGGATGCTTGTCGAGCGCGGCAAAAACCTTGTCCGACGTGGAGCCAAAATCCACCGCGTGCAACTCGTAGGCACTCACTTGATGGATCTTCGAATCACCACCACGACCATCGCGAACTGGCGCGCTGACTTGTGGCGAAACGGGAAATAGATAAACACCGCGGCTGCTAAATGCCGACGCTGTCTCGGTGCTGATGATGACCTTGCCGGGAAACTTCGCGTGGAAGTTCGGATACTGGGGCGGCGTGCGGATGCGGTCGGTGCCATTGAATTCCGGGTCTTGCCGAATGCCTTCGCCTTGGTAGTTGAGGCCGATGACGTCCACTGTCGCCGGCAACGGCATGTCAGACTTGGCATAATTCATCGCGGTGATGGTGGGTCGCGTCGGGTCTTCTTCATGCGCGATGGCGCAGAGTTCTTTCGCCACTGTTGCGCCGGCCTCGCCGGTGTATTGCTCACCGACTTCATTGCCCACACTCCACAGAAACACCGACGGATGATTCCGGTCGCGCCGCAGCAACGCGCGCAAATCCGGCTCGTGCCATTCGGGAAAGATGAGATAAAAATCCAGCGGCGTCTTCTTGCGCTCCCAGCAATCGAAGATTTCATCAATCACGAGCAAGCCCATCTGGTCGCATAATTCGAGCAACTCCGGCGCGGGAGGATTGTGACTCATGCGAATGGCGTTGCAGCCCATCTCGCGGAGAATCTCCAACTGGCGCTGCGCCGCACGCACATTGAACGCCGCGCCGAGTGCGCCGAGATCGTGATGCTGATTCACGCCTTGAATTCGGATGCGCTCGCCGTTCACGAACAGGCCATCCGATTTGCATTCGATTTTGCGGATGCCGAATACCGTTTCGTAAATATCCACGATGTTGCCAGCCGTTTGGAGTTCCGCCTTCACGCGGGCTGAACCGCGTGAAGGCGGAACTCCAAGCGGGCCCTGTGAAACAATCGTGACCGCCATATAACGATTTGGGCGCTGCGTGGGCGGCGGGCCCCAGAATTTTGGGTTTGCGATGCTAGCTTCACATTCAATCACCGCGTTTGAACCGGCGGCAACAATCAATTCCTTCGGCGAAATGTTTGCGATGATGTTGCCAGCTTTTTTTCCATTCGCATCCAACGCAAAAATTTCCGTCGTCACGCGGACTTTTGCGGATGTTTGCGAATCGTTGTCCACCATCACCTTCAAATTCACCGTGGCGCGTTCGCGCGAAACTTCCGGGGTCGTCAATTGCGTGCCCCACTGACCGACATGAATCGGCGAAGTTTTGGTGAGCCAGACATTCCGATAAATTCCGCCGCTGGGATACCAGCGCGCCGAGTCGGCCGGATTATCGAGGCGAATCGCGAGTTGGTTGCTGCCGCCCGGCACGACATACGGCGTGAGATCCAAACGCCACGACGCGTAGCCATAGGGCCAACCGCCAACAAGCTGACCGTTCAGCCACACCATCGCGTAAGACATCGCGCCATCGACATCGAGAAAGATTTTTTTACCCGCGTCACTCGCCGGGATGTCGAGTTGCTTGCGATACCAACCAATGCCCGGACTCGGCAATCGCCCCATCCCGCCGCCCACACCTTCGCCCCAGCCTTGGTGAAATGGCCCGGCAATCGCCCAATCATGCGGCAAATTCACGCGCTGCCACGCGCTGTCATCGAATTTGAATTGCGTGTAGGAAACATTCCTCGCGGCATTTGCGTCCGGGCGAGCGTAGCGTTTTGCCGGATCTTTGATGAATGCATTTGCCGTCGGCAAAATCCACGGCTTGAGCACAACCTTGTTCGTCGGCGCAATTCGCTCGGCTGTGGTCGGCTCGCTGTCCGCCGCCTTGTCGTCCTTCTTATCTTTCACGTCGGGCCGAACATCGTAAATCAGCCCAGTTGAATCGCCGTTCGGATCACCTTTTGTGAAGCGCCAATTGTCGTTGATTGAAATCCGTTCGCGCGGAACATCTGCGGCGATGGCGATTCCAGCGGCAGCGGCAAATAAAAGGATGAGTGGAAAAAATTTCATCGGCGATGGCTGCCATTATCAAGGCACAAACAAGTTCAAATCAATCGCCACCGCCATCGCCCGGTAACCCGCCGGATTCAAGTGCAACCAATCGTTGGCATTCAAGCCCGGATAGTATTCGGCTTTAAATTTTTTTGAATCCGCCGGATCGCGCACGGCCGCGTCGAAATCAATCACGCCGTCGAACACCGTGTTGGTGCGCAGCCAGGCATTGACGAGCTGCCGCTCCTGTTCGTGGAGTTCGCTGTAATAGCCGCTGCCGCCGAACGGCGTGATCGTCGCGCCATAAGCCCGCAGTCCGTGCGCCTTGGCTTGGTTCGCGAAGCCAACGTAGGCGTTCACCAGCTTTGTCGCGGTGGCCAGGCTGCTGGAACCACTGCCAATATCATTCACGCCTTCAAAACAAATGAAGTAGCGCGCGCCGTTCTGTTCCAGCACATCGCGCTTAAACCGTTTCACTGCCGCCGGACCGAGGCCGCCGAAGATGGCGTTGCCACCGATGCCGACGTTGACCACGCCCACGCCCGCCGTCGCGGCATTCGTTGCCAGTCGTTGCGCGAGAATGTCGGGCCAGCGATTGTTGCCATCCGTGGTCGAGCCGCGTCCGTCCGTGAGGGAATCGCCGAGCACGACGATGGATTTGGCGGCGTCTGACTGAACTTCAAGGCCCGTGAGAAGATACCAGTGCGCCGTCTTTTTTGCGTCCGGAAAACTGGTGGCGGAAACATAATTGCTCGCGATAATAAATGACGTCGTCCGCGAACCCGGATGCCCCGTGATGGTCGTCGCAGAAATGTCGCCGAAGTAAATGCTCACCGCGACCGTCGCTAGCGGCGATAGGTCAAAATCCACCGCGTCGGAAAAAACCGTTTCACCTTTTGGAATGACGACTTCCGCCGCGCCGTGAAACGTGAGCGCCTTGTCCGTGGCTGGATTGATTTCGCCGCTGCCCGCGCTGCCTTTCCCCGCCGCCCGCGCAATATTGGCGGCGCGAATCGTCACGGCGTTCGTCCCAAAAATATTGGCCAACCGGACGCGTATATTGTTACCGCCGACACTGGTGCGCACGAACTGGCGCAACGTGCTATCCGCGAGCGGTGCGGGCGGCAGGTTGCCCGACTCGGTGAGTTGCGGTGCGCAGCCCCAGGTCGCGACCCAGTTGGCATCCACCGCAAACACATTCGGCAGACAGGCCAACGCCGCGAGCAGGGCGACGATTTGTGATTTTGTTGTGAACATGGCGTGATGAAGTCGGAGTCCGGTGCATTCAACGGAATATTTGTTGCGAGAACCAATACAAACTATTCCGCCAGTGCGTCGGGTCGTGGCCGTTGCCGTCCACGTGCCAGATGTGCGGCACGTCATTCGTTTTCAGATATGCGTGAACGCCCTGACTGATGTTGATCAAGCCGTCCTGGTTACCGCACGAAAGGAATAGCAGTTTCAAATTTTTTGCGACGGCGGGATCGGGAAGTAATGCTTGCGGCGGCCGCGTATTCGGCGCGGAAGAAAATCCGCCGAGCCAGGCAAACGTGTCCACATGGGCCAGCCCAAAGTTCAACGTCTGTCCACCGCCCATCGAAAGCCCGGCCAGCGCGCGGCCCTCTCGGCTGCTCGCCGTCGAGTAGCGCGACTCGATGGCGGGAATCACATCATCCAACAGGTCGCGCTCGAACGTCGCAAACGCGGGTGCGGCGGCGAAAATATTTCCCTCGGCGCGGTCGTTCTTTTGCGCGCGACCATTGGGCATCACGATAATCATCGGCACGGCCTTGCCGTCGGCGATTAAGTTGTCGAGCACCACGTCGGGCGTGCAGAAGCGCTCCCACTCCGTTTCATCGCCACCGATGCCGTGCAGGAGATACAACACGGGATATTTTTTCTCGCTGGAATAACCGGGCGGCGTATAAACGTTCAACTTGCGTTTCGTGCCGACGGTTTTGGAGTCGTATTCCATCATCTCCAATTTGCCGTGTGGAATGTTTTCACGCTTCGTCGCGAAACCAGCGGGCGGTTCGGCAAACGCAGCCTTGTCATCCGGACCGAGAACGACAGGACGATTCAACGCAGCGCGCGGATTGGGTTCGGGATTCATGTTCGCGTTGAACAGCAGCGGGGCAAATTCGTGCAGGCTGCGCCGCCACGATTGCCACTCGTGCGCGGTGTCCGGTGAAACATAGAATTGACAATTGACGCCCGCCGACTGGAGCGCCTCGGTGCTCGCCTTCGGGTCGCCGCCCATGCGATTCCCGCCGAGTTCACGACTGCCGTAGCTGACAAATACCAGCTTCACCTTTTTCTTGAACCCCGCTAGATCCGCAATGTCGTTCGTGGCGATGCTGCCGCCGCTGAAAATGCCCATCTGCGAAAACGTGTCGAGGTTGGCGGGCGCGATGGACCGCGTCTGCATGCCGCCCATCGAAAGCCCGGCCAGCGCGCGATGCGGTTGGTCGGCGAGCGTGCGGAAATTCGTATCCACATACGGGATCAAATCTTCGATAAGCACGCGCGCAAACGCGGCGGGATTGTAGCGGCGTCCACCCGGCCCGCCGATGGCGCGGGAATATGTTTCGGGCTGAACTGGCTGATTGGTGGCACCAAAACCGAAATCTGCGCCGGGGACGTAACTGTTCGCCATGACGATGATGAACGGCTTAGATTTTCCTTCCGCTATGAGGTTATCCATGATGAACGGCGTGCGGCCCTGGCTGCCCCAGCCGGTTTCGTCTTCACCCCCGCCATGTTGCAGATACAGCACAGGATAACGCGCGGAGAGTTCAGTTTCGTAGCCGGGCGGCGTGTAAACAAAACAACGGAGATTCTTGCCCGCACTTTTTGAAAAAAAGAACACTTCCCGAAGCTGTCCGTGCGGAACATTTTTCAACGTATAAAAGTCGTCGTCGTGCGCGGGAATTTCCACGCCGCTGCCCCAACGGCTCGCGCCGTAAAAATACAAACTGCCGGGATCAGGCACGGATGCCCCATCAATGTTGAGCTGATAATAATGAAAGCCTTCGTCCTGCGGAGCCGAATAACCGACCCAAGCGCCGTCATCACCTTTGGTCAGCGGATATTTTTTGCCGCCGAGATCGAGCTGCACGCTTTGCGCGGCCGACGCGACGACGCGTGCGCGCACGCGCCGCTCGGAATTCACTTGCGGATATGGCTTGCCCGACTGGTTGATGGATGACGGCTTCCAGTCGTCTGCTGGCGCGGGATCATTGGTTTGGGCCTGGCAAAGATTGCTGCCGGACAATACGACGAGGGCGAGGAGGAGCAATTTTGTTTTCATGTCAGAGGATTTATTTTTCGTTTTGAATTTTGTCGCTGATACGGAAGAAATCAAAGTCGGCGTGACCGCCGGGCGTTTTGGTCGCGTGGTCGAACAGGCCGAAGCGATAGCCCATGAAGTGCGCCAGCGTGTAAGTCATCTTCAATGGTGCGCCAATCGCCGTCCATGATTTGCCGTCGAGGCTGTAGTAGAAACGCGCCTTGTCGGTGCGATTTTTGAAATCGCATTCCGCTTTCAGAAACACCGTCGGCTGGTTCAATGCAACGCGTTCCATTTCTTTCGGCTCATTCGATTCCGCGCTGACCATCACGAGAAAATTCGTGCTAACATCCGATTTCACGCCGACGATTCCGTAATTCTTCGCCAGCAAAACCAACCCGGCGAAATCGCCGTCCTGGAGATGACTCACATCCACCGAAGTGACGCCGGAACATTCCGGGCCGATGGTTCGCTGCGTGAGCGTGTTGCGCGCGGATTCGATGTCGACATCCACGCGACCAGTCGTGAGCCGCAAAAATCCGGGACGCTGCGTGAGCGACCAGAGTGCGATGTCGGGATTGTGATTCCATTGCCAGACGAGCGGGAGCGCGGGTTCGCCGTCGTGACGAGTGAATTCATCCGATGCCACGATGCCAGGAATTAAACCTTTGCTCGCGGGCAAGTTCAAGGTTTCCGGAACTTTTCCATCCACGCCCAGCACCGGCCAGCAATCTTCCCATTTTACCGGCACAAGATACGGGATGCGACCAACCGCGCCGGAATCGCGGAAGAGATACGCGAACCATTCACCCGATGGCTTGTCAATCAATCCGCCCTGTGCCACGCCCTTGTCCTGCAAGGCTACGCGGCCTTCCCACGGCCCGGTGATTTTATCGGCGCGGTGGATGATGACCGTGCGCATCCCGCCGCGCGGCCAGGTGATGTTGAAGAGAAAATATTTCCCGTCGTGCTTGAACAACTGCGAGCCTTCCGCATTGAGTCCGATGTTCGGCCCGGCCACAGCACTGGCGTTGGTAATGATGACTTTATTGAGGCCGTCGGGCTTCACGCCAGTCGCGTCCGCAGTCAATTCAACGAGCCGCAAGTTGCCGCCGCCGTAAACCATATAGGTGCGGCCATCGTTATCGAAGAACAGCGAGTGATCGTGGAATGCGGGCTTGAAGGAAACTTTTTTCCAAGGGCCGCGTTCAATATTTGTGGTCGAATAGATGTAGGTTTTGCCGGTGTTCTGCGCGAACGTCGAGACGTAGAAAGTGCCTTCGTGAAAGCGAATGCTGCTCGCCCACGAACCTTTGCCGTAGGCATTTTTTCCGTTGGTGAGATTCAGCGCGTCCACGTCGTCAAGGATGTCGTAGGCATAGTTCACGATTTCCCAGTTCACCAAATCCTTCGACTTCATGATCGGCACGCCGGGGCTCAGGTGCATCGTGGTGCTGCTCATGTAATACGTGTTACCCACGCGAATCATTGCCATATCTGGAACATCGGCGTAGATGATGGGGTTGCGAGCTTCAGCGCGAACCAGTCCCGTAGCCGCAAATACGAAGACGGCCGAAAGAATTAATTTGAAAAGAAGTATCCTCAAGACGTTATTTAATGAGCCGGTAAAATGTTGAATCAAGACTGTTGGACACGCCGAGCATCACCTGCCATTGGCCGCCGATGATTTGCGGCACGAGCGTAGCCACGTTCACCCAACTGCCCGCTGCG
>CAIWFB010000015.1 GCA_903911825.1 uncultured Verrucomicrobia subdivision 3 bacterium | reverse complement strand
TCGAAGCTCCCCCTCCTGCTGCTGCTACCTCGAAGCGGAATCAACAGCTTGACGGAGACCTGAAAATCCAGTTCCCTTTGCTCGGAAGGTGAGGCACTTTTCGAGCGCCACCCGCCGCACTTTTCAACCGCCGTTTACACTTTCTCCATTGTCCATGACACCTTATTCACCAAGGGAAGCGGCACCGTTGTGGCTGGAACTTACTCCTTCCAGATTCCTAACACTGCCAAGACCGGAGACAAATACTACATGCAACTTGGCAGCCCGTCTGCCACGCGAGACGGTGTTGGGGCACCGGGCTCTGATGTGTTTATTCAAGCGCCCACTGACTCAACGGCGGTTACCGTTGGAACACCTTATTACGTCGTTGGTGATGCCGCCCCGTTTCACTGGCTAAACGCCGGTGACTTTGGTGACGGTGGATTAAATAATGCTGATGTAATGCAAATTTATCAGGCCGCCATTGAAGGTGTAAATTTGCCACCTGCCAATTCAGATCTATTTGCGGCTATGAATTCATCCGGATACCTCGGTGTTTGGGATGCTGCAAATAACTACTATACTAATTCTGGAAATGCCGCCAGTTTTCAAGCCATGTTTGACGGCAATGATCAAACCATTAATACGAATTGTTTCGGTAGTGGATCTTTCAGCGTAGCTGATTTATATGTCACTTACCGCCGTTCACTTGATCCGAGCCTAGTTTGGTTCAAGCGTTACTGGACGAATAGCCAGTTCGTTGCGGTGCCCATTTCCAACCTTGCCTTCAATAGCAATACGCCACATTTGTTGACCAAGAATGCCATTAGAGTCACGCCGAAAGTAGCTAATCAAAATAGCTACCTACAATCATTCGTCACGTTCAGTGCCGGTGATACGGTAAAATCTGCTGGCCAAATCGTGCAAATTCCGATCACAGCCAACATATTGGGTGATTACCCGCTACGGGTTCTTGGCTTAAATCTGACTGTTCAGCCACTCGATGGCTCTCCAGCCATCACTCAGCCAATACAATTCACCCCGACGTCAGGTTTAGGCCAACCCACAATCGCCTCGGCCAAATACGCAGCAAACTACAACGCGGCTTGGCTTAATAGCAGTATTTCTGGTTTCACCGGAAACACGGTCATTGGCACGCTCACTGTAACCATCCCGACGAATGCGTTCAGCAGTTCGGCGTATGCCATCCATTTTGATCATGCATCGGCTTCACCAAATGGTCTTGCAACATTTCCAGAGCAAACCCTCACGGGCCTGATCACACTCTCAGACCGCACCAACTCTAGCTACGGCGATGGCATCCCGGATTCCTGGCGCTTACGTTGGTTCGGCACGATCAATAATTACCTCTCCGCCTCCAACGCCTGTCCATCGGGTGATGGCGTGAACAACTGGAAAAAGTTTGCTGCCGGCGTTGACCCCAACGTGGCTAACAACTTCCCGAGCGTGAATCCGAAGGCAAAAGCTAACACCGGCTACACCACCACGATTCATTGGCCCACGGTCAGCGGCAAGCAATACATCATCGAACGCTCCGCGAATCTGTTCACCGGTTGGTCCACTATCAGCACCAATACTGGCACGGGTGGCGATGTGGAATACAATGACACCAACGCGGGCAACTTTAAATTCTATCGGGTGCGTATCCTGCCCTGATTTTAAAGCTTAAACCAAAACGGCGCGTTCCAATGAACGCGCCGTTTTTTTGTCGGCAGCCTTCCCCGCCGCCAGCTCTTAAATCCACTCACTCCGTCGCCACTCGCTGCAGATATTCAAACGAAAAAATTCCCGTTGCGTGACCATCCGCCCACACGGGCTGAATAGCGTAACTACCCACATAAATAAATTTCTTCAGCACGAAGGCCTGCGGCGTCAGCGGTTGCTCGGGATTTTTGTAAAGGTTGCCCATGATGTCCGTCTCACCCTTGCAGCCTGCGCACGGACAGGCGCGACGCAATTTTTCCAAAGCGATAAACGCTTCCGTGCCATCACTCCATTTTACGGCGAGTTCATTTCCGATGGGTTGAATGTCGAGGGGTCGCATCAGGATTTCTTCAGTTGTATTTCAAAAGCCGCCAGCGTTTCAGGACTGACGTGATGCTCGATTCCTTCCGCATCCAATTCCGCCACCTTTTCCGAAACGCCCAAAGATCGTAGAAATGCCGTCACCGTCTCGTGGCGTTGCTTGCACTCTGCCGCCAACTTGCGGCCAGCGTCGGTGAGCAGAATCGCTTGGTAAGGCTTGGTGAGCACATAGCCGGAAGTTTGCAACCGGGCCAACGTGCGATTAACCGTCACATGAGTCACGCCCAAGCGCCGCGCCAAATCAACTACCCGCGCCTCACCCAATGCCGCTGTCAGATCCGCAATGGCCTCGACGTAATCCTGCGCCGTCTCCGCTGCGCGATCACGCCGCGACCGCCGCAAGCTTTCGGCCTGCTGCGACGGCGTGCGCGGATTCAGCGCAAGCACGGCGACTTTCTTTTTGGCAACGGAACGTGGCATTGATTTATTTCATTGAAACCGTCAGCTGCGTGCGGGTCGAGATTAAACAGATTGTAACCTTGGCTACATTTCCATTGACAGCCCGGCGAGCAATTGTAACCTAGGCTACAATTATGGCAGAGCGCGACCAGGAAACACCCCCCGCCACCGGTTGGCGCAAAGATGGCACCGCGCCCAGCCTGCCTGAATCGCATCGCTCCATTCCCATTCCCAAATCCCTCGGTTTCTGGCGCAAGCTGCTCGCCTTCTCCGGCCCTGGGTATCTCGTCGCCGTGGGCTACATGGACCCCGGCAATTGGGCCACGGATCTCGCCGGCGGTTCGGCGTTTGGCTACACCCTGCTCTCCGTCATTTTGCTTTCGAACCTCATGGCGATTTTGTTACAATCGCTCTGCGCTAAACTCGGCATCGTCACCGGGCGCGACCTCGCTCAGGCCTGCCGCGACAGTTATCCCAAGCCCGTCGTCATCTTTTTGTGGGTGATGTGCGAAATCGCCATCTGCGCGTGCGATCTCGCCGAAGTCATCGGCTCAGCCATCGCGCTGAATCTATTGTTCCACATCCCCCTCGTCTGGGGCGTATGCCTCACTGCGCTGGATGTGCTGGTCGTAATGTTTTTGCAGAACAAAGGCTTTCGTTATCTCGAAGCCCTCGTCATCACGCTGATTCTGCTCATCGGCGGGTGTTTTCTGTTGGAAATTATTTTCTCCAAGCCAGAATTTGCGGCGGTGTTTGCGGGTTTCATTCCCAAAGCAGAAATCGTTTCCAATCCCGCCATGCTCTTCGTGGCTATCGGCATCCTCGGCGCGACGGTGATGCCGCACAATCTCTACCTGCATTCGTCCATCGTGCAGACGCGCAAATACGAACAGACGCCCGCTGGCAAACGCGAGGCCATCAAGTTCGCCACGATTGATTCCACCACCGCGCTGATGTTTGCGCTCTTCATCAACGCCGCCATTCTCATCGTGAGTGCCGCCACTTTTTTTGCGAGCGGCCAGCATGAAGTCGCCGAGATTCAGGATGCTTACAAACTCCTGACCCCCACCCTCGGCGTCGGCTTAGCCAGCACATTGTTTGCCGTGGCGTTGCTGGCCAGCGGCCAAAATTCCACGCTCACCGGCACGCTCGCCGGACAGATTGTGATGGAAGGTTTTCTCAACATCCGCCTGCGCCCGTGGCTGCGTCGCCTCATCACGCGGCTTATCGCCATCATTCCCGCCGTCATCGTGACGATGATTTATGGCGAGAGCGGCTCGGCAAAACTGCTCGTTATCAGCCAAGTCATCTTGAGCCTGCAATTGTCCTTCGCCGTCATCCCGCTCGTGCTCTTCACCAGTGACCGCCGCAAAATGGGCGAGTTTGTGAATCCGCCGTGGATTAAAATTCTTGCTTGGCTCACCGCCGGTGCCATCGTCGTGTTGAACCTGAAATTCCTTTGGGATTTCTTCGGCGCGAAACCCTGAACGGCCATGTATAAAAAAATCCTCATCGGTCTGGAAAATGGTCCGGCGGATGAAACCATCGTGCCGCATATCGTGGAACTCGCGGGGCATTTCGGCTCGGAAATTCTGCTCCTGCACGTCGCGGATGGTTTTGCGGCGCGGTGTTTCGACCAATTAAAATTGGCTGAATCCGAAGAGATCAAAGAAGACCGGGCTTACCTCGAAAAGATTGCGGAGCAAGTGCGCGCGCACCAATTGAATGTCTCCACCCTGCTCGCGATGGGTGATCCGCCGGCGGAAATTTTACGCGTTGCTGTCGCGGAGCGGTGCGACCTCATCGCCCTGACCAGTCACGGGCATCGGTTCTTCGGCGACCTGTTTCACGGCAGCACCATCACGCAAGTGCGTCACCGCACGAACATTCCCCTGCTCGTGCTGCGTGCCAAGAAAATCTGATTCACGCCCCCAGCTTGAGCAACGTCGAATCCGCCGGACGTTCGACGAGATGCAGCAAGTTCCCTTCGCAATCCGCGAAGAAAATAATCCGCCCGCCACCGGCGGCCGCGCGTTCCGCTTCGTTGAAGGCCACGCCCAATTTTTCCAAATGCGCTTTCGCCGCGTCGAGCGAATCCACGCGCAACGCCAAGTGACGAATCCCCGCGAGTTTATTATTCGCCGTGTCCGGCAACGCTTTGTCGGCGACGTAAATCTCCAGCCAGACATTGCCCAGCGAGATCAGGCACGTCGGCGGATTTTGGCCATTGTCAAAAACGGGTTGCGCGCCGAGCACGCGTTCATACCAAGCCTTCAGGGCCACGGGGTTTTGCGCCACAATCGCGATATGTTCCACAGCAATTTTCATGGGCGAATTAAAAATTAAAAACGGCTCATTAAAAACAAAATTCGCGCTTTAATTTCTCGTTCACAGCCTCCGTTAATTTTGTATGCTGCTCCCACCAATTTTATGAACGTCGAATCTTTCCTCCAATCACGTCTCATCTGCGTCGCCGTCATTGATCAAGTGGACGACGCGGTGCCGCTGACGGAAGCCCTCCTCGCGGGCGGCTTGAATTGTATCGAAGTCACCTTTCGCACGGCGGGCGCGGCGGAAAGCATCGCGCGCATCCGCAAGGCGTTGCCCTCGGCGGTTGTCGGCGCAGGCACCTTGCTCACGCCGGATCAGGTCAAGCAAGCCGTGGATGCGGGCGCGCAATTCGGCGTCTCCCCCGGTTTGAGCGAAGCCGTTTCCAAGGCTGCTCATGCGAATAATTTCCCGCTGTTCCCCGGTGTCATCACGCCCACGGAAGTGATGCAGGCGCTGGAACTCGGGTGGAAGCATCTGAAATTTTTTCCGGCAGAAACCTTCGGCGGCGTGAATGCCCTCAAAGCCTTGAGCGGTCCATTCGGCCACACGGGTGTGACGTTCGTGCCCACCGGCGGCATCACGGCGGCCACGTTGCCGAACTATCTGGCGATTCCGCAAGTCGCCGCCATCGGTGGCTCGTGGATGGCGGAGAAGAAGTTGGTCGTGGCCAAAGATTGGGCCAAAATCACCGCGCTGACGGCGGAAGCGATGAAGGTCATTGCCGCCGCACAGGCTAAATAAAGTTGTAGCAGCGGACGTGAGTCCGCTCTAACTAATCTTTTATTTGAGCCGACTCCACGTCGGCTGCTACGAGATCTCAATTCCCAACCGTCACCGAGAGCGGTGCATCGCGACGTTCCGCGAAGCGTTTGACGTAAGCCGCCCACTGAAGGCTGTTCGTGAAGTCGCCGCTGCGATCCCAGCACGCGCCGAAGTAGTAAGTGAACGGTTTATCCACTTTCATCTGCGTGACGGCGAGCTGCGTGCGGATGGGCGGATACCCTTCGTGCGTGGGCTGCGGAACGGCGGCGTGTTTCACATTATCGGGCATGGCGGGATTGTCGTTGGTGAACGCGGTCACGGAATTGCGCGGCAACAGAATCGCCACCGCCGTGGTGCCTTTGGGCTGATCTTCCGGTTGCCAATACGTCATGCACCCGGCCGCCAAATCCTGTGTGATGGCTTCGGTGCGATTCGTGGGGCAGGCGCGCTCGGCCAAGCCCACGCCGATGGTGAGGGGTGATTTGTCGTCGCTGGAAATCGTGCTGGTGACCTTGGTCAACCATGAACCGGCATCAATGCTGAAGCGTTTCACTTCGGAAACTTTGCGGCCGTTGCCGACATCCCACGCGTCGTAGGTGAGTTCAAATTCCGAACGGATGGGGCCGCTGGTGATGAGTTTCCACTTCTGCCAATTGCTGGAGACGAATAGTTTCTTGCCATCCCAAATGCCCAACCCGCCGCAGCCGCGCGATTTGCCGACGCGATAATCGTCCATGAACGAGCCGTTATCTTCGTGATAATGTTTAGTGCGATACATCTCATCCACGATGAGACCGCGATCTTTTTTGATCCACACGTCCGCGCCACTGCTGATGGTGCCTTCCTTGGCGATGAGCGCCTGGCCGTAAATGCGGTGCGCGATGCGGTCGCTCTCCCACGCAAAATCGTCGAAGCGTTCGGGGACGTAACGGGCAAAGGTTTTTACGATCGGTGGGGGAATGGCGGCCAGAGCGGCAGAATCCAAAACATAAAATGTCCGCGTCTCGCCGGGAGCGAGGTCAACTTGGAAGAGCAATTTATCTGCTAAATCCATTGAGGCCTTTCCCCAATCGTGGTGTGACGAAACAATTTGAGAATCCACGATGCGCGAAGAAACACCATCCATCACCGCAACGTGAGAACCAGACATCAAAAAAAGCCCGTCAATTCCAGCAGGCAGTCCATTTGTTGGATTAACTTCTGGTGGGTTAAGATTTACATCTAATTCAACCGTTTCACATTCGCGCCAGAAAGCTGCTGGATTGGAGATCTTAATCACAATTTGTTTAGCTTTTTCCAACACCGCCAACCGATAAACCTCGCTGCCCGCGAGCAGAAACGCGCCGGTGCCATAAACTTCCGTGGAGTCTTCCGCAAATTTCTTCGGGTCCGCGCCGATGGGTTGGACGTGCGTCAGCTTGCCGTCGGCCGCCACGCAGCTCACCAGCGCCGCCCACGCCTTGCGCACGGCAGGTTCAAACGTCGCGCGGTCGAGCAGGCCTTGATTCACGCCCCACGCCAGCGCGTATGTGTAAAAACTGGAGCCGCTGGTTTCCTTGAGCGGATAACTGTCCGGGTCGAGCAAGCTGGCGCGCCAAAGTCCATCCGGCTGCTGGCAGGTCAGAATCTTGGCGGACATCTCCTTGAACAATTGCTCGAAGCGTGAGCGCTCGGGATGATTCATCGGCAGGTATTGCAACGTGCGCACGAGCCCGCCCATCACCCAACCATTGCCGCGCCCCCAGAATACTTTCTTACCATTGGCTTCGGTCTTCTTGAAGTAAGTGCTGTCGCGGAAATAGAGATGTTCGTTCGTGTCGTAGAGATAGCCGGTGGTGCGCCACCATTCGTTCACGGCGAAGTTCAGATACTTCTCCTCACCCGTCGCCGCGTAGAGCCGCACCCACGCGGGCGGCGCCATGAACAACGAATCGCACCACGACCACAATTCTTGTGACTTGGCCTTGGGCAACTTGAAATCCAAGCTCGGCGCGTCGGACGGATTCGCGAGGATGGAGTCAAAGCTGGCGCGCAGCGGCGCGATCAATTTCGGGTCGCGATAGAGGAAATATAATTCGGCGTAGGTCTGGCCCACCGCGTGGTCGTCGGCGTGAAATTGGCGCGGGCCAAGTTTCCATTCGTTCGTCGCGCCCATCGCCAGCATGGCGTCACGATATTTCGCATCGCCGGAAATTCCGGCGAGCGCCATCATCCCGGCGTCACCCGCGCCCTGCGTCCAATCGTCCGCGCGATGCTTGGAGGGATTGGCCAGTTGCCAGTCGGCCACCTGCTGCATCACGCTAAGCACGGCTTTGGGCAAAACTTCGGCCGAGGGCGTCTGCGCGGCGGCAGGCTGGTTAATGGAAAAAAGAATCGCGGCAGCGCAGGCCAGAGGAAGAGGCAGAGATTTTTTCATGGTTATGAATTTCAGATGACGGATAAAGGGTAGATGAAACCGGGGTGGAATAGTTACGGTTTTTTTGCCGACGAGGCGAGCGACTGCATTTCAATGCCCGCAAGGATGAACGGCCCGACGCCCTTCAAATCATTGGTCACAATCGGTTCACCGACGTAATACTCAAAGCTACCGTCGCGCGGATGACCGGCGGCGTTCTTGAAGCCCAAGCCCGCCACGGAGCAGCACTGCCTAAACGACCATTGACCATGGCCGTCGTCGTGCAGAAAGTTTTTCACTATCCCGGCGTAACCGCGTTCGGCGGCGACGGCAAATTCCGCTGGGAGATAGCCGTGATTCACGCCCTTGGCCAACGTGTAAACGAACATCGCCGCAGCGGTGGCTTCGAGATAATTGCCGGGACGTTCGCCCGCGTCCATGACCTGCCACCACAGACCGGTTTTTGCGTCCTGCCATTTCACGAGACCCCGCGCGGTCTTTTGCAACGTGGCGATGAGCTCCGCGCGCGCCGGATGATTTGTGGGGAAATAATCAAGCGTGTCCACCAGCGCCATCGCATACCAACCCATCGCACGCCCCCAGAAATTGGACGAGCAACCCGTGGCCGGATTCGCCCACAGCTGCACTTTCGCCGCGTCCCAGCCGTGATAATTCAAGCCGCTCGCCGAGTCGTAAGTATGCACGTCAATCAGGTTGAATTGTTTAGCCACCTCGTCATAAGTGCTATTATTCAAACTAAAATTTTTGAAATACCGCCCCATCGCCGCGTGAAACGGCGCGGCCATGTAAATGCCATCCAACCACATTTGGTTAGTGTAACGTTGCTTGTGCCATAAGCCGCCTTCCGGCGTGCGCGGCTGGCGATACAGTTGTTCCCGCAGAAAATCGCAAGCCGTCTTGTAGCGAGACTCCGACGTCAGTCCCGTTTCCCACAATAGGAGCATGGTCTTGCCGGGGTTGATGGCATCGAGTTGATATTCATCCAGCTTGTAGGTCTGAATTCTGCCGTTGGGTAAAACGAACGAGCCGATGGCGTTCGTGACGAACGCCACATAACGCCGGTCAGGCACTTGCTGATTCAATTTGAGTAATGACAGCGTGAACAACCCCGCCGTGTAATCCCAGCGAGCTTTGCCGCCCTCTTTCCAAGCGAGTGTATCGCCGCGCCGTGCCATTTCGGAATCCGCCAGCCGCACCGACCACGTCAGCGGCGCGGCTCCGGCAATGGTTTTGGGCGTCACGGAGTTCGTCGCACAAGACGTCAGCACAACGGAGCAAGCCGTCAGGAGCCAGAAACCAAGTGAACATAGCCAAGAGTTTTTCATAAAGTGTGGTGCCGAGAAGTTACCGATTTTGCCCGCTCGACCAAATGTAAATTTCGCCGATTGTCTTGCGAGTTTGAATTTTGGCCGACCTAGTTTTTAGCTGATGGAGCGCCCTGCCCGCTAAAATCCATCACCATAATTTCGTGGACAGAAACTGCCAGCGGAAATAGAGTCGGGATACAAAAAGAATGGTCCCAGTGATCAGCCGTGCATTAGCTATTTACGAAAAAAAACGCACCACTATGAAAAAGAACGAAAAGCAATTCTGGTTTCCGGCCAAAAAATATGGTTGGGGCTGGGGACCGCCTTGTGCGTGGCAGGGATGGCTGGTGCTGGCAAGTTTTGTGGCCTTGCTTGGCATCTCCGCTATTGTCTTGCTGCCCGGCAAACACATTGGCCTTTGGTTTGCCTCGGAAATAGTCCTGGTGACGGCCTTGATTATCATTTGCTACCTGAAAGGCGAGAAACCCCGCTGGCGTTGGGGAAAAGATTAGCCTCTGATTCAGCTCAACCTCCTAACACTTTAAAACAAAAAACGGCGAACTGTTTCCAGTTCGCCGTTTTGAATTTCGTTAGAGAATTAAATTCC
>CAIWFB010000014.1 GCA_903911825.1 uncultured Verrucomicrobia subdivision 3 bacterium | reverse complement strand
TCCGCGCGCGAACGCTTGAGCGCCTTGCACAACGCAGACACCGCCTCGCGCTGGCCGATGACGATTTTTTCCATCTCGGTTTCAACGGTCAGCAAGCGCTGCATCTCGCCCTGGCCCATGCGCTGGAGCGGAATGCCCGTCCACTTGGAGACGACCTGCAAAATTTCTTCCTCGTCCACTTTGATGCGCTTCTCGTCGCCTTTCGCGCGCCATTCTTTGAGCAGGTTTTCCATCTTGTCCTTCGCCTGCTTTTCGAGGTCGCGCATCTTGGCCGCGCCTTCAAAATCCTGGTTCTTGATGGCTTTTTCTTTTTTGCCCTTGATCTCCTCGATCTCGCATTCCATCGCCTTGATTTCCGGCGGCCGTGTCATCGTGCTGATGCGGGCGCGGGAACCGGCTTCGTCCAAAACGTCAATCGCCTTGTCCGGCAAAAACCGGTCGGTGATATAGCGATCAGACAATTTCACGGCCGCTTCCACGGAAGCATCGGTGAATTCCGCCTTGTGATGCTCCTCGTATTTGTGGCGCAGGCCTTTCAAAATTTCAATTGCGTCTTCAATCGAAGGGGCTTCGACTTTCACCGATTGAAAACGGCGTTCGAGCGCGGCGTCCTTCTCGATGTATTTGCGATATTCGTTAAGGGTGGTAGCGCCGACGCATTGCATTTCGCCGCGTGACAACGCGGGTTTGATGATATTGCTCGCATCCATCGTGCCTTCGGCAGAACCAGCCCCGACGATCGTGTGCAGCTCATCAATGAAGAGAATGACATTTTTGGCGCGACGAATTTCGTCCATCACCGCTTTGATGCGCTCTTCAAATTGTCCGCGATATTTCGTGCCTGCCACCATCAGCGCAAGATCCAAAGTGATGACGCGCTTGGTCAGCAGCAGTTCCGGCACATTGCCTTTGACAATTTCCTGCGCAAGCCCCTCGACAATAGCCGTCTTGCCCACGCCCGCTTCACCAAGCAGAACTGGATTATTTTTGGTGCGGCGACAGAGAATCTGGATGACGCGCTCGATTTCATTTTTGCGGCCGATGACCGGGTCCATGTCGCCCTTGCGACAAATTTCCGTCAGATCACGCCCAAATGCTTTCAACGCCGGCGTTTTAACCTCGCCCTTCTTCTCCGTGCCAGCGGAGGCCTTTTCGGGAGCGGCTTCGCCGGGCGGCTGTGGTTCTTCACCGGGCTGGCCGGTGAAATTCGGATCCAGTTCCTTCAAAGTTTCCTGCCGCGCGACTTCTATGTCCACGTCAAGACTACGCAACACTTTCGCCGCCACGCCGTCACCCTCGCGCAGTAACCCGAGCAGCAAATGCTCCGTGCCGACGTAGGTGTGATTGAGATTTTTCGCCTCCTTCTGCGCCAGCGCGATGACTTTTTTCACGCGCGGCGTGTAGGGGATGTTGCCGATCATCTTCTGATCGGGGCCGGTGCCGACCTGCTTCTCGACCTCCATGCGGACGGTTTCGAGGTCGAGACCCATTTTCTGGAGCACGTTGACGGCGACGCCCTGCCCCAGTTTGATCAGGCCAAGCAACAGGTGCTCCGTGCCGAGAAAATTGTGGTTCAGCCGGTCGGCCTCCTTCCGCGCCAGCGCCAGAACCTGCTGCGCGCGCGGGGTAAAATTACTCATGGCTTCATCGCTCATACTTGCAGCATTTTGCTACGAGTCGGGCGATTTGTCCAATCCCG
>CAIWFB010000013.1 GCA_903911825.1 uncultured Verrucomicrobia subdivision 3 bacterium | reverse complement strand
TTGAATAAAAGCTTGACCAACCTAGCAGAAACGTTGGCTCCAGAAGTAGGACTTGAAAGCGGCTGGAGAATCATTTTTTGAGCTCCGATTTTGTCGAAACTCGGAGCTGGAGCGGGAGAGCGAGCTCTCCTCCGTTTTCCTTTACTGCGGCGACTCCAGCTCGAACGAATATCGAGGAGAGGGCAGTCATTTGGACACCGCAATCGTCGGCGAGCTTTCGGAGCTCGCGAGCCTCGTCAGTAGTCAATCGGATTTTTATTTGCTCAGTTGTCATAGCCATTTCTTGCGGAGCATCGCACGAGCCAATTGAGACACAATAAGAGTTAGTGAGAATGATTGAGAAGGATTAGCCTTTACGGGACTCGTTTGGCCTCAATAGTCTCCGGCTCGTGAACACCACACAAATAATTGAAATCATTGGGAGAGCTGGAAAGTCGCTTAGTGTCCCGACTTTGTATCGTTTGCTCTCAAAACTGGACATCAAACCCGCTGGAGCCAACCAACGCCCGCAAATCTATCCAAGCGACACGGCGTCGAGAATCGTCGCTCACCTCGGGCTCCCCTGAAAACGAGCGCCGACTCCGCCTTGTCATCACCCTCGGGCAAAATCAAAGTGGCTTAAATCGAATCCTAGCGCGTCAGTTTTTTGGGAATCACCACAAAATAAGCCAAGGCGACGCTCGGCTCGGTGAGCTCGCGATAATTGGCAAAGAGGACTTGCTCGGTGTGTCCGGCGACGAGCGCCGTCGCGCTGGCGCTCTGCCCTCGGGCAAGGTGGTAGGATACGAAAGAGTGGCGCGTGACATTCGGCGGCCAACGGACGCCGTCCGCTGTCGTGATGGCATTCAGACGGTTGCAAGCCTGTCGGAGCGGGAGCTCTCCGCCGAGCGCGAGCCAGCTCCGCAAATTGGGCTCGATGGGAATGAGCCGACGCCGACGAGTTTTCGATTTGTTCGCCGTTACCTCGATGAAATCTTTTTTAATTTCCAACTCGTCGAGCGCGACGGCCTCCGTCGTGCGGAGTCCGGCGAAGTAACGAATCGCGAGGCAACGCATCGCGTCCAAGTCCGAGCGGCGAGCGAGCTCCAGCAGGGCGCTAACCTCCTCCGGCGAGTGGAGCGATGGCGGGCGCTCCTCGATGGCCGGCACGTCGAGCCCGAGGGCGACATTGCCCGCGAGCTCCCCGCGAGCGACACCCCACGCGAGGAGCGTCCGCGTCGTGAGAATGTGATTGCGGACGGAGCGCGGGCTCCAGCTCATCGAGTAGAGCCAGCGCTCCAGCTCGTCGGCGCGGAGGGAGGCGACGGAGCGAGCGCCGAAGGCTTTGCAGAGCGCCGCCAGTTGGGTATGCGTCACGCGGAGATAAGTGTCACGGCGTCCGGCTTTGGACTTCGCGAGAAGAAATTCGTTAGCGAGCGAGACGACGGAGAGCGCCGATGGATTTTGACCAGGCTCGGAGCGGGAGTGAGCGGGAGCGGGAGTCGGCGCGGATTCACCTCGGGCGATTCGGACGGCCTCGACGAGCGCGAGCGCGGCTCGCTCTATCCCCGCGAGGGCGTCAGAAGTAGGAGACGCCGTTTTAGTTTGCACGAAAAGAGTGGCTCCAGAAGTAGGACTTGAACCTACAACCACACGGTTAACAGCCGCGTGCTCTACCATTGAGCTATTCTGGAACGCAGACGGACGATTATTCTACAAATCGCGGCTCGCGCGTCAAACCTTTCATCAGTCTTTTTGCGATGGGTGAAACGCCCAAAGAAAAAAACCAGCCAACTCACTGAATATTTTTTTGAGGAACACCAAGTATCACCAGAAAATTACGTTGCTTCTGCTCAGGCATCCGCCTAATTTCCAATTGTTGGCAACAACCCTCGCCTTCAGATAAGGACCTGCTGTTATGAAGAAGAAATCAGTTCCTGCGGTAATACCCGAATCCAAAACCGCAACCGCTAAGCGTGCGACCAAACCTCTGGCCGCTGCCAAACCAACCCCCGCCACCAAAACTAAAGCCGCCCCGCGCAAACCTTTGTTCGCCAAGGCGGTGGCCGCGGCCAAAAAAATTATGCAAGCGGCCAGACCGGCCAAAAAAACTACGGGGGAAACCGAAGTCGATGCCACCACCGTGGTTCGCCGAACTTATTTGCGGCGCAAAAAAACGGAGGCTCCGGAAATCCCCGCGATTTTGCTGGAAGGCGATGCGCCTAATACCACAATTTCCGCCAGCGGTCCTGGCGAAAAATATTCCCTTGGAGCCATCCCTCCGATGCAAAGTTTCTCCGGTGGTGAACTGCCGGAAGCTTACGGCACCAAAAAATTATTCCTTACCGCCCGCGATCCGCACTGGCTCTACGCGCACTGGGATTTGACGCGCGAACAGCAAGTTTCGCTGAATGCAGAATCCACCGATGGCCATCTCATTCTCCGCATTTTCGCCGGCAAAATTGAAGGTCATCCCGCCTACGAAATCCACGTTCACCCGGAATCGCGCCATTGGTTCGCACACGTCGAACGCGCGGGCAATTCCTACGCAGCGGAACTGGGCTATTATTCCGCACTGGGCAAATGGATCCGCGTCGCTGTTTCTAGCGGCACCGTCACCCCGCCCGACGCCGTCGCTGCCGAAAGCGCCGCTGAATTTGCGACCATTCCCTACGAATTTCCGTTCGCCAAATTGATGCAGATCATCGAGGACGCTGTGCGCGATAACATTCCGCTCGCACAAGCCATCGAAGAATTGCGCCGCGCCGGGCATCCCGATCTGCCGCGCTTTGCCTATTCGCATAATTCTCCGCTCACCGCGCCCGGGCCGGTGCGCCATTGGACACCGCAGCAGGAACAGGCGCTTGCCAAAATTATCAGCATTGATGAAACGCGCCGCGTGTGGATGGGTTCGCTGGAAATTACCGAATTGATTCGCCGCCGACTCGCGCATGACAGCACGTCGCCAGTAGCCGGCTTTACTTCCCCCACCAGCCCGTCAGGCATTTCGAGCGTCACCAGTCCTTTCGGTGGCGGAGGCTCCGCTAGCTTGGATAAATCCAAAGGCTTTTGGTTCAACGTCAACGCGGAATTAATCATTTACGGCGCGACCGAACCGAACGCCAAGGTCACGCTCGGGGGCCATGAAATCAAATTGCGCGCCGATGGCACCTTCAGCTTCCGTTTCGCGTTGCCCGATGGAGATTACGATTTACCAGCCGTCGCCGTTTCAGCTGACGGCACCGATGGTCGCGCTGCGGAATTAAAATTCAGCCGCGCCACGCAATACCTCGGCGACGTCGGCGCGACGCCGCAGGATCCGTCGCTGCAACCGCCGCTGCCGGAAAACCTCTAGCCACCCACTCGCATGGATGCGCCTGAACGTGGAGCTTTGATGCTGGTTCGTTTTGTCGGCCTCGCGCTGATGGGTTGGGCGCTGGCGGAATTTGCTTTGTATTTCGTCGTGGCCCGGCAGAAAGGATTGCCCATAGAAATTCTCCCGTGCCTCACGAAATCCTTGCCTCTCATTGCTGGCGTTGTGGTCTTGATCAAAGCCCGCGCTTTAGCCGAATGGATTTCGAACATTTTGGACGATTAAGCGTCCAACCCCGACCATGCAAGGCTATCTCTCCATCATTCTCCACGCCCACCTGCCCTTTGTCCGGCATCCGGAGCATGAAAAATTTCTCGAAGAAAGCTGGCTATTCGAAGCCATCACCGAGACTTACTTGCCGCTTCTCCAGATTTTTGAAAACTGGCGGCGCGATCAATTGCCCGCGCACATCACGCTCTCGCTCTCCCCGACCTTGTGCGGAATGTTGCTCGACCGTTTGTTGTGCGAGCGTTATGCGCGGCACTTGGATGGCTTGATTGATCTGGCAGAAAAAGAAATCCATCGCACGCACTGGGATCGTGCCTACCGCGAGCTCGCGTGGATGTATCACCACAAATTTTCGCTCGCCCGCGAAACGTGGCGGCACCACGGCGGCAACCTCGTCGCCGCCTTCAAGCAATTTCAAGATTCCGGTCAGTTGGAAATCATCACCACCGCCGCGACTCACGGTTTGTTGCCGCTGATGGCGAGCCATCCTCAGTCGGTTCGCGCACAAATCCTCACGGCGCGCGATCATTACCGCACTTGCTTTGGTCGCGACCCACGGGGGATTTGGTTGCCAGAATGCGCTTATGCCGAGGGCGTGGAATCGTTTTTACAGGAAGCGAATATCCGCTGGTTCACGCTGGATACCCACGGCATTCTCCACGCCAAACCACGTCCGCGCTATGGCACCTTCGCGCCGATCTACACGCCGAATGGCGTCGCTGCGTTTGGCCGTGATTACGATTCCTCACGCCAAGTCTGGAGCAAACACGAAGGTTACCCCGGCGACCCGCGCTATCGTGATTTCTACCGCGACATCGGTTTCGACCTGGATTTTGACTACGTCAAACCACATTTGCCGTCGCCGGACAATCGGGGTTTCACGGGCATGAAATATTTCCGCATCACGGGCGGCGCGGGACAAAAAGAAATTTATCAGCGCGACCATGCACTGAAAGCAGCGAGCGAACACGCCACGCATTTTCTGGCGGAACGTCTCGCGCAAATCAAGCAGCTCGACGGCATTCTCGACCGTCCGCCCATCATCGTAGCGCCGTATGACGCGGAACTGTTCGGCCACTGGTGGTATGAGGGGCCAGAGTTTTTGGATTTTCTCGCGCGCAAATTGTGTTCCGACCAACGTAGTCTTTCGCTCATCACCCCCGGCGATTATCTGCAACGGCATCCCACCAACCAGATCGCCAAACCCGGCGCGAGCAGTTGGGGCGAGGAAGGTTACTGGCGCGTCTGGCTCAACGAGTCGAACGAATGGATTTATCCGCATCTCCAAATCGCGCAGGAACGGATGACGGACTTGGCGAATAAATTCCCCGATGCCACTGGCCTCCAAGCCCGCGCCCTCAAACAAGCCGCCCGCGAGCTGCTCCTCGCCCAAGCGAGCGATTGGCCGTTCATTCTCCGCGCCGCCACGAGTCCCGAATACGCCCGCCGCCGCGTGAAAGACCATCTACTCCGCTTCATCGCGCTACACGAACAACTGACGCTGACCCGCGTGGATGAAAAATGGCTCGCCGAAGTCGAGTCCCGCGACAATCTTTTTCCCGACGTAGATTGGAATTACTGGAAATAGCCTCGGTAAAACTGGTAGGTCTACAGAGTTAGCGCGCAACGTTAGGCAAAATTAAAAATCACCACGCCTCAGTCGCAGCCCAACTAATCTCACCTTGGCAGCAACCCACGCATCGTTAATACGCCGGTCGGCGTATGGAAGATTTTAGCGACGGCTGTAAGGTAAAGTCATGCATCGACACCTTGCGACTTGTAAAAGTATTTTCCTTAGCTTGTTTTTAGGCTGGCTCACCGCACCAGCCTACGCGCTCACGCTCACCAATCCCATCGTCTTCGTCACGCAACCACCCATTCCGCGTGAACTCAATAGCTCCGTCGCCAATACCTTTCTCTCCGTCGTCACGATTTTTGGCAACCAACTCGCCGACACCGCGCACGCCGCGCGCGGCGGTGATCTGTGGTTACTGACCACGAACACCAGCCTCGTGAATCTCACGCGCCGAGCCGGCTTTGGCACAAACGGCGTGCAGCACGGCGGCGGTATTGACGTGCGCGATCCGGCGATTCATTGGGGCGGGAAAAAAGTTTTGTTTAGTATGGTCGTCGGAGCACCCACGAATGCGACCGACCCTACCATTTTCAATTGGCAACTCTACGAATTGGCGAATCTCGACGCCGTCATTGCCAATACGAACACCAAGCCGATCATCGTGAAAGTTGCGAATCAGCCGACGAATTGTAACAACATCTCGCCGACTTACGCGACAGATGGCCGCGTTATTTTTATGAGCGACCGCGCTTATAACAATCAAGCGTATCTCTATCCGCAGCTCGATGAATACAAGGGGCAACCGACCATCACCGGCACTTACAATCTTGATCCGCTCACCGGCGATTTACGGATGATTGAGCATACACCAAGCGGCGCGTTCAATCCGTTCGTAGATAGTTTTGGTCGCCTCCTCGTCACGCGCTGGGATCATCTGTCGCAGGATCCGCTCGCCGCCAGCGATCGCCTTGGCAAAAGCGCGAACGGCTCGTTTAATTTTTTAACCGAAGCCGCCGCGTCGCTCACGCAGTCCACCAATATTCTCGAAACTTTTCCGGAGCCTCGCAAGTTCGACACAAATTACACACAGCAACTCAACGTCAGCGGCGTGGATTTTAATTTATTTTTCCCGTGGCAAATGGATCAAGACGGCGGCGATGAGGAATTGCTCAATCACGCCGGACGCCACGAATTGCAGACCAATTTACCGCAATCTTTTCTGGGCGACACAAACCTCGTCACGTTCACCAACGTTGCGCAACGCGCCGCGTCTGGCGTGCTGGCGGCGAACACAAATTTTCTCTTCGCCTTTTTCCAAATCGCCGAAGACCCGCGCACCAACGGGCTTTACTGGGGCGTGCAAGCCGGCGACATCAGTATCTTTGGCGGCACCCATTCCGCTGGGCAAATTCTTACGCTCACCGGCGGACCAAACGTGAATCCCACGAACATGGTCGTGAGTAATATCACGTCGCCCGACACCGCTTCGCCTTCCGGCAGCGGTGCCGGTCACGCCAATAATCTCGGTTTGTTTCGCAATCCGTTGCCGCTCGCTGATGGTAAAGTGATCGCCGTGTTCACGCCCATCACCACCAGTTTTAATTTCGGCTACGATACGAATTCCGGCCCCGCGTCCGCGCCCGTTTCGCAATACCATTTCCGCCTGATGACGCTCACGAATGCCACGCCGTTTTGGACGACGAATCAATTCCTCACCGGCGGCATCAGCAGCACTTCCATTTTTTGGGACGGCGCCACGCTCGTCACGAACAGTGCGACGCAGTGGGAATTGCAGCCCGTGGAAGTTCGCGCTCGAGCTATTCCCACGCCGACTAAAAGCACCGTTGGTCCAATTGAACAATCAGTTTTTGCCAGCGAAAATGTAGATCTCGCCACGTTCCAGGCCGACCTCGCGCAACGCAATCTCGCGCTCTGCATCAGCCGCGATGTCACCGCGCGCGACGCGGCGGACAAACAGCAGCCTTACAATTTGCGCGTGCCCGGCGGCGTGAGTTCTATTGCCAACAGCGGGCAAACTTACGACATCACGCATCTGCAATTTTTGCAGGCGGATTTTTTACGCGGCTACACGAACGGGCCGAATGGCCAACCGCAAGCCGGTCGCCGCATTCTCGCCGTCCCGATGCACGCGACGACGAATGTGAATTACGCCAGTAGCCAAACCAACGCGCCGCTCGGTGGCACGGAAATTTTGAGCGACGGTTCTCAAGCCACTTTCATTCCCGCAAATCGCGCCGTAACGTGGCAGCTCACCGGCACCAACAACAATGATAGCGTGGTGAAAGAGCGTTACTGGCTTTCCTTCAAACCCGGCGAGGTGCGGACGTGCGCGAATTGCCACGGCATCAACGCCGTGGATCAAATCGGGCGGAAGTCGCCCACGAATGCGCCGCTCGCCTTGCGCCAACTGCTGCGGCACTGGCGCACAAATGCGGCGAACGCCTATTCACTGACCGTGAGCAACGGTAGCGGCAGCGGAAATTTCGGCGCAGGTTCGGTGCTGTCGCTCACCGCCAACTCTGCGCCGAGCGGAAAGCTTTTCGCCGGTTGGCAAGGCGCGGGCATCAGCAATGCGGCGTTGCTCACAGCGCTCTTCATCATGCCGACGAATGCTGTGAGCGTGACGGCAACTTTTTCAAATCTCCCGCCACCGATTTTTGGAAATGTGCAATTCAACGGGGTGAATCAGCTTGTCCTGAACGTGCAAGGTGCGCCGCTGCAACCGTGGATTTTGCAAGCCTCAACCAATCTGTTAAACTGGTTGGACATCGCGACGAATCCAGCGAACGCCCAAGGCGTTGTGCAATTCATTTCACAAACCAACGCATTTGCTCAGCGATTTTTCCGTATTCGTTCGCCTTAAATGACCACGAAACAGTTGGGCAAGGCTCAATCGTAAAGGCTGCATGAAACAACTAGACTATCTTTACAAATGGAGGAAGTGATTGAAAACAGTGGAGCGGGCGAAGGGAATCGAACCCTCGTGAGCAGTTTGGAAAACTGCCGTTCTACCATTGAACTACGCCCGCGTGACAACTTGAAGCAGTTGACTGTGGTCAGGATATCGTCCCAACCAATCATGTCAATACGCGGGACGCGGCGGAACATTCTGAAAAAAGTTTTAACCTCGCAGCGTATCATTCCGTCTCTTCGGGTAATGGTAAAAGGAAAAATCTATTTATATCGGGATTCGCGGGCGTTTACGCTGATTGAATTGCTGGTGGTCATCGCCATCATCGCCATTCTGGCAGCGATGCTGTTGCCGGCTTTGGCTCGGGCCAAGGAATCCGGCAAACGTATTTCCTGCAATAACAACCTCCGCCAGCTTGGCTTGGCTATGCAGATGTATGTAGACGACAATCACGGCACTTTACCCCCGCACATCCGCTCCTCCCGTTGGCCAGATAAATTTTACGATTACTACGGTAAAAATTTGAAAGTATTGCTGTGCCCCAGCGAGATCACCAATACGCCATCAACCATTGCGCCCTCGAACAATGTCGCTGACGCGGCGAGTCGCAGCTACTTTATCAACGGCTGGAACGATGCGTTCTACGATAAACTGGGGGCCGATAATTTTACCGCGCTATACATGTCCGGCACTTACGAAATCGGGCTCAAAGAAACGGAAGTTATTCATCCGAGTGACACTATTTTACTGGGCGAGAAGGAGGCTTTTCGCGGTGATTTTTATATGGATATGCTGGCGGGAAATGGCGATGACTTTGCCGGGGCGGTAGCTCAAGACCGGCATTCTGGCCGTGGCCAAGGAAGCGGCACAGGAGGGTCAAATAATACCTACGCTGACGGCAGCACGCGCTACAACAAATACGCCGCGGCGTTTAACCCACTCAACCTCTGGGCGTTGAGTGATGCCAATCGCATGGCCAACGCCATCAAATACTGACGCCCTTGCCTTGCGTGGGTAGCGCCGTTATTCTCCGCGCGATGAATTCGCTGCTTCTGACCGGCGGTCGCGTTGTTGATCCCGCCAACCAATTTGATTCCATTGCCGATGTTCTTATCCTGAACGGAAAAATTTCCGCCATCGGGAATAAACTTTCCGCACCGACCGGCGTGGCGACATTCGATGCGCGCGGGAAAATTGTTTCGCCCGGTCTCATTGATCTGCACGTTCACTTCCGCGAACCCGGCCAAACGGCCAAGGAAAACATCGCCACCGGAACCGCAGCGGCAGCGCGCGGTGGCTTCACTTCCGTCGTGTGTATGCCCAACACTTCGCCCGCGATTGACAGCGCGGGCACTGTAGCACTCATCCACGAACGCGCCCGTGAACAAGGGGTGGTCAATGTCTTCGTTAGCAGTGCCATCTCCAAAGGTTTGGCGGGCGAAGAACTCGCGCCCATCGGCGGCCTGAAAAAAGCCGGCGTCGTGGCGATTACCGATGACGGACATTGCATCCAGAATAACGAACTCATGCGGCGCGCGTGCGAATACGTTAAAATGTTCGACCTTCCAATTTTTGATCACTGTCAAGATTACGCGCTCGTCAGCGATGGCGTTATGAATGAAGGCTATTGGAGTCTCGCACTCGGCTTGCGCAGTTGGCCTTCGGCAGGCGAAGAAATCATCGTCGCCCGTAACATTCTGCTCGCCGAACTCACCGGCGCAAAAGTGCATTGCCAACATTTGAGCGCTGCCGGCAGCGTGGCATTGATTCGTGAGGCTAAAAAGCGCGGCGTGACGATTTCGGGTGAAGCGTGCCCGCACCATTTTACGCTGACGGATGCGGCGATTGCCGGCAGCGAAAAATTCTGGGCCGAGGACGGGAAAACACTCGCACCCACCCAGTCCAATCCCCTGCCCGTCTGGCCAGCTTACGATACCAATTTCAAAATGAATCCCCCGCTCCGCTCCGCGCGTGACCGCGAGGCGATTCTGGCTGGACTCGCGGACGGCACGATTGAAATTTTGTGCAGCGATCATGCGCCCCACTGTGATTACGAGAAGGAAGTAGAGTTCAGTTACGCACCGTTTGGCATCACCGGGCTGGAGATTGAGTTAGCGCTCTCATTGATGCAGCTCGTTCACACAAAACGCCTCTCGCTGACAGATATGCTCGCCAAATTCACCATCAATCCGGCGCGACTGCTGAACTTAAACAAAGGCACATTGACGGTCGGAGCGGATGCAGACGTCACCATTTTCGATCTGGATTCCGAATGGATTTATCAGCGCGAGCACTCAGCAAGCAAATCTAAGAACAACCCGTTCTTCGGCTGGCAACTCAAAGGCAAACCCACCGCCACCATCGTCGCAGGAAAAATGGTTTGGTCAGATAAAACTGAATTTGCGACAGTGTAAGTCAGCTCTGAAATCGAAAGTTTGACCACGTCTCGATCTGGAGAAAAAGTCCGTAAGTGTGTGAGTTAAGGCGACTCCGAAACAGCGGTAGGAACGATTCGCCACGGACTCTCGTATCAACAGTGGTGTCAGGTGAGTTCTCCCGCCGCATTCATTCAAGTTACCGTCATCAACTTTTCCTCTCCCACCGATACTTTCGATCAGTCTCCTGAATCGGCAAATCGTTGATGCTAGCGTAGCGGAACTTCATATAGCCAAGTTCGTCGAACTCCCAGTTCTCGTTGCCGTAAGCGCGAAACCATTGGCCGGCGTCATCGTGAAATTCATACTCAAAACGCACTGCGATTCGGTTGCCAGCAAATGCCCAGAGCTCTTTCTTCAAACGATAATCCAGCTCACGATTCCATTTCCGGCGGAGAAATTCCACGACTTGCGCGCGGCCATTCACGAACTCGGCGCGGTTACGCCAGTGCGTGTCCTCGGTGTAGGCGAGCGACACACGTTCGGGATCACACGAATTCCAGGCATCCTCGGCGGCTTGGACTTTCTGGCGGGCGGTTTCTTCGGTGAAGGGCGGCATGGGCGGGCGTGGATTCATTTTTATTTTTTCGTTATTAATTCGGCTTCCAATTCGGCAATTCGCTGACGCAACGGCGCGACAGCAGCGTCCACTTCGACAGCAGTGTAGCGTGGCGTGATGTATTTCGGACAGTTCCAATCAAACGAAACAACTTCGATGATGAAGACGCGTTCGACAATGCGCTGCACGTCGGGCGTGGAAAATTTGGCGACGAGTTCCGGATGTTGCCTCGCGTCCTCGACTCGCGCATGGCCGAGGATTTTCAGCCGCGTGCGCTGCGGATAATCCATGAGGAACAGGCACACGCGGTCGTTCACCTGAACATTGCCAGTGGAAAGCATCTGGCGATTACCCCGGTAATCGGCAAACGCAAGTGTGGTCGGATTGACAACATGCAGGAAGCCCGGCTTGCCGCCGCGATGCTGCATATACGGCCAGCCAGTTTCACTAACGGTGGAAACATAAAAACTGTCGCGCGCGGCGATGAACTGCGCCTCGTCATCCGTCAGCGCGTCCCGCGGACGCTCACCGCGCACATCCATCATACCGCCAAAATAATGTTCCTGCACCCGCGTAACGGACGGCGTGACCATGAGTTCGAGAAATTTATCAGCCATAATAATCCTCTTTAAAGTGCCGCGTTCCGTGATTCTACGCTGCCAACGCCAGCGATTTTAGAATCGCCGATTTCGACGGCGCGCCACGCAAGGTGGCGGTTGGTTGGCCGTTCTTGAAAACGATCAGCGTCGGAATCGCAGTGATGCCAAAACGCACAGCGAGCTCGGGCGCTTCACTAATGTTCACCTTAGCAACGACCGCCTTACCGTCCTGCTCAGCGGCGACTTCGTTCAGCACGGACGCAATCATCTTGCAAGGCCCGCACCATTCCGCCCAAAAATCCACGAGCACAGGCGAAGCATTGCGGGCAATGGTTAAGTCAAAATTATCGTTGTTCAGCGTCAGTGTTTTCATTTTTTCTTTCCGGGCACGGTTGGTTAGGACCAGCGCCTCAACCTTAGGATGCGATGAACGAGAGAATCCTTACCTCGGAAAACTTTTTCTGTCCGCTAAAAATCCGGGACGTAGCGACTGCCGCGCCCGGATAAATCGCATTCAACCCTGCGCCATACCGCCGTCCACGAGCAATTCCGTGCCGGTGACATATGCGGCATCCGACGACGCGAGATACGCGACGGCCTTAGCGATTTCACTGGCTTCGCCGAAGCGCGCCAGCGGCACCTGCGCAAGAATTGCGCCGCCAACTTCCTTCTGCGCTTCTTCAGTCAAACCCATCTTACCAAAAATCGGCGTGGCAATCGGGCCGGGGCTGACGACGTTCACGCGGATTTTCCTGCCTGCGAGTTCGACGGCGAGCGTCTTGGCGAGGTTGATGAGCGCGGCTTTCGTCATGGAATACACGCTCGAACCGGGCATCCCGAAGTGCGAGACGGTGGACGAGGTGAAGATGATGGACGCGCCTTCGCTCAAGAGTGGTAGTGCTTTTTGCGCGGTGAAGTAAGCGCCCTTCACGTTGATCGCCGTGTGTTCAAGGAAAAACTCCTCGGTGACTTCTGCGATGGGCAGGAACTTCGCGATGCCCGCGTTGGCGAACAGAATATCCACGCGCCCGACCTGTTCGCGAATCTTTGCGAACGCCCGCTCGATATCTGCGACGAGCGAGACATCCGCCACGAGGCCAATAGTATCGCCGCCGACTTCCTTCGCCGCCGCCGCGACCGCATCCGGCTTACGTCCGATGATGATGACGCGCGCGCCCTGCGCCTTAAATTCGTGTGCTGTCGCGAGGCCGATACCGCTGTTGCCGCCGGTGATGACGGCGATTTTATTTAGAAGCTTCATAATTTCAATCAGTCACAGTTAATTGAATCAATTTGCAATTAGAACACCAGCGTGTTCCAGCCATTCGCGAGATAATCGCGCACGCTCAAAAGTCCCGGGGTGCCAGCCACGGCGTTGCTCTTGGCCTCGGGAATGCCGCAGGCTTTCAAGCTTTCCGTCGCGCCAAACGCCGCCGCGCAACCACACGAACCGGCTTTGACGGCCTGTGGCATTTAAAAGCGCCGACGTTCGACGCGGCGACGGTGGCCACCCTGCCCTTCAAGTTCGTGGCCAACCTCAGTCAACTGGAGACTTACCGATGAGTGCCGCGTTACTCCCGCGGTGCCAGTTGACGGAGGTGTTCGCGGGGCCTTTCATCGAACTGTTGACCTTGGCCCCGAAGAACCCGGTGGTGCGCAGTCTGATCCTGGCGCAGACGCAGCGGTTGCCGGGGCCAGAATGTGAGACGTTCGAGCAGCTGAAGGCTTGGGTCGAGACCCACTGCGAGAAGCGGTTGCATCCCTTGGTGCCGAGGGCGGTGACGGAACCGGCGTTCGCGCTGGCGCTCGACTTCTCCGAGACGGAGTATGGGCGAGCGCATTACTCCGTGGCTCGCTCTGGGTCGGCGGAGTTCGAAGTCGGCACGGCGGAGTTGCTCGCGTTGGTCGAGACCGCGCTGGCCGAACAGGGCGGCGTGGAACACGTCGTGACCGCCTTGGCGGCGTTGATCGATGACGAGGCGTGGACCCGCTGTGAACCCAACTTGGATGACCACGGGGAATACCGCTATGACGACCACGACATGAACGGGGCCGAGAATGCGGCGGTGGATTACGCGCCGTCGCAGGTGCGTCAACGGCTGACGACCTATCTGCAACAGCAACAGCCCGAACTCTGGGAGGCGCTCACATGCAACTGACCAAACTGGGCGGGCCAGAGTTGAAGCAGTGCAAAGCGGTCCCTGGGCTGCTCGACTGTGAGTTGGTTTACGAGGTCAAGGGGGCGCACGGGCACCTCGATTATCACGGGCCGAAGTTCGAGCCGCTCATGTGGCAGCAGGTGCTGGCGTTCTTCCGGTGGACGTTCCAGTCGAGCCAGAGTGAAAGTCAGGTGCGGCTGTATGTGAACGTGCCGCTGGGTCGCTGGGCGGCGTGGGCGTTCCCGCAGGCGGCGGGCACGGGCATGACGGCGCGGGAACTCGCCGTGCCAGAATCCCCGGAGGCAGCCGTCGCCCGGTTCGCCGCGTGGGGCACGGAGCCGTCGGGGGACTGGCGTTACTTCGGCACCGTGCATCATCACTGTGCCGCGAGTGCCTTCCAGTCCGGCACCGATGAGGCCAATGAACAGTCGCAAGCTGGGTTGCACCTGACCGTCGGTCGGCTGGACGCCGAGCGGTATGATCTGCATGCGCGGTTCTACCTCAATGGCCATTGCTTCGCGCCGGACTTGAGCCGGTTCTGGCCCTTGGATCCGGAGTTGGCGGAGCAACTGCCCGT
>CAIWFB010000012.1 GCA_903911825.1 uncultured Verrucomicrobia subdivision 3 bacterium | reverse complement strand
GTCGCCGAGATACGCGTAATCTTCGAGATAATGGCCTAGCTGAAATGATTGGCTCACGTTCGGACCGGTTTCATTATTTTGTAGCGTGGCAGTGCGCTGATTTTCGCGGGCTTCCCAAGCGGGTAATATTTTGCGTCCGGTTAGCGCCAAATTATCCGCGCCATTCTTCCCATCGCGCAAAACAAAACCGGAAACCATGCGGCGAATTCCGCTGGTAGCATTGGTCGGATTGGCAAAACCATACGGCCCGTAGAGCGGATAGCCATCCTGCAGCCAGCCAAGAATGGGTGAATGTTTCGTCGGCGCGACGCTACTCTCACGATAGGTTTGCGACGCGGCATCCAAATCCACATGGTCGCCGAGCAGATAGCGGAGTGCGATGGGCTGCGTGTGATAATGATACGTGCCCCGATTCTGCTGATGCGCAAGCGCGGCGTCGAAGGTGCGGCCTTCATTCACCAACGCATCGCGATTCCAGATACGGTCGCCTTGACCGATGCCGCCGCGCGGGTCGGCGTCGCGGCTGTTGACGTGCGAGTAAGAGAAGGCATCGGTCGCATCAAACATTCGCACGCCGTCCACGAACATACCGATTTCGCCGAGGTGATTAAAATTCGATGTGTTCTGCTCTTTCGGATGGCGCGGGATGGCAAAGATAAAATGTTGATCGGTCGGCAGATTGGGGAAACGACCATTCAACCACGGCCCCATGATTTGGCTGCCTAAGCCCGTGCTGCGAACGTAAACCCAATTCGATGAGGAAAGGATTTCCTGCACGCCACAGTAGGAGGGCTGTGACTGCGTGTTCCGTCCGTTGCTCCACGTGGTGACTGGCTGATCGGAGTTTTTTTCTGCTGGAGTGCGATAAATTTGCGCCAGCTTCCCCGAGTTCAGCGTGAACCAAGAGTTGATCTGCGGCTCCACCATCGCTTCAGCGGCTAAGGCACTCGCGAACGTGAGGCAAAGAATTATTTTCATAAATGCCATCCAATGAAATCAGGCAACGTGTTCGTTAGTTGATCGTCAAGCCAGACACCGTGTAGGACGGCACGGTGAACTGAACAACGATATTTTGCAGGCCGGTCGGGGCGTTAGTCGGGATGACAAAAGTCGCCGTCACGGTGCCTTGTGTGGTGTAAGAAACATTCGAGCCAACGATGGTGCCGGCGAGGGTGACGCTGGTGATGGGAGCGTTGGCGGGCGGCAAATTCGGCGGCGCGGTGATGGTGATAGTCACAGTGTTTGTGGTGCCGCGCGTGGCGCTACCACCGGGAGCAAATGTGGTAAAACCGCTGCTACCAGTGGTGCCACTGCCGGTGCCGCTACCGGTGCCAGCGGAATCATAAGTCGCCAGTGCGGTGCGGGCGACGCGATAGAAACGGTAGTTATCCGAAGTGTTATTCGTGTAGCTCGCCGTGTTTTGCACAGCGGCTACGGTCGTGGAATTCGTCGTCCAGGTTGAAAAATTCGTCGTGGATTGCACCATGTAAGTGCCGCCTTCGGTGGCGCTCCACGTCAATTTCACCGCGCTGCCCTGCACTATTGGAGCATTGATTGTAGCCACGGAGTTTGGCCCGCCGATGAAGTTCGTCACGACGCTTTCGGTGATGTTTGTGGCGCTGGTTCCGGTAGGATTTCCATAGTATTGAAAGCCGATGTTGTAGGGAAACAGCGGCGTGCCGTTCGCAGAAATTGCGGTGAAGTAAGCGTAAGTGCCACCGGGAAATTCCGGCGTGACGCACCAGCGACCGTTGTATTCGTCGAGGTCAAACGTGTTGGTGCCTTGCGTGTAGCCGAGATCGCCGAGGTAATCATTATCTTCCATGTAGCGACCGAGCGGATACGTCGTGCTCACGGCGGGACCAGCTAGAATATTGGACGAAACATTATACATGCGCACCGCCCATTGTGGCAGATAGCTGCGGCCCACGCTGGTGAGATTTTGCGAACCGAACTGGCCGTTGCGCAAAACGTAGCCGGGCACCATCAGGCGAATGCCGCTCGCGGCATTGTTGGAAATGGAATAGCCATACGGCCCGTAAATCGGATAACCATCCGCCACCCAGCCGATGATGGGCGAATGTTTCGTGGGCGAGCTACTGGATTCGGTGTAAGCCTTGTTCGTCGGATTAAAATCCACATGGTCACCGAGGAAATAACGGAGCGCAGGCGGATTCGCGTGGTAATGATATTGGCCGCTGCCGGGCTGATGCGCGTTCGCTGGATCGAACGTCACACCTTCATTCACATACGCATCGCGGTTCCAGTAACCAGAGTTGCCGGTGCTGCTCACTTCCGCCGAGCCGTTCCAATATTGCGCGTCCCAACTATTGAACATCGTCACGCCATCCACGAAGTAGCCGATGCTGCCGCCTTTATTCTGCGTCTTACTCACGGGCACGGTGGGGTTGCGCGGAATTTTGTAGAGCACGTGCTGATTCGTTGCCCAGCCTGGAAAAGCCGCGGTGTGTGCGGCGTTCAGATACCACGGCCCCATCACATGACTACCCAAACCGGAGCTGCGGAGGTAAACCCAGTTGCTCGACGAATACACTTCCTGCACGCCGGAGTAAGCGGGCGTGGCTTGCACCGTGCCGCAGTTCGACCACGTTGTGACAGCCACGCCGTTGGTCTTGTTTGCGTCCGTCGTGTAGATGCGCGCGTATTTGCCAGAATAAGTGGTGAACCACGAATTCGTGCGTGGATCGGCAGCACGGCCATTCGTCAGCGTCATCAGAATAATTCCGAGCAACGTGGTGGTGACATTTAATTTCCAGCGGGTGTGAATGGGAATGTTCATGGCGAGACGTTACGCGAACCAACCTTAAGCGAACGTGAATCTAACTATTTTTTGCACGGTGGTGCGCAATTATTATCTTCATCTTCCCTTAAGGTTGGCACTGCGATGATTCAGGTGCTGGTGATTTTCTCGCTTCCGTGATAGAACTTCCCAGCCTGCACATGAGAATTCTGATTGTTGAAGACGAACCTGATCTGCTCGCGAGCCTCGCTCAGGCGTTGCGCGAGGAAGGTTACGCCGTGGACACCGCCGACAACGGCGACGACGGGCTCTTCAACGCCGAAGGCACGGACTACGACGCCATCGTGCTCGACGTGATGTTGCCCGGCATGGACGGCTGGGAAATCCTCAAGCGTCTGCGCAAGACCAAGAAAACTCCCGTGCTCATGCTCACCGCGCGCGACCAGACGCGTGATCGCGTCAAGGGTCTCGACACCGGTGCGGATGATTACGTCGTGAAGCCGTTCGATCTCGACGAAGTTTTCGCGCGTCTTCGCGCCATCATCCGCCGTAGTGCGAACAAGACGACGAATGTCATCGAAATTGGCGACGTAAAAGTGGATACCGCCGCGCGCCATGTTTTTCTGAATGACAAACCGGTGGAGCTCACGGCGCGCGAATATTCGCTCCTGGAATTCATGGCGTTACATCGCGGTGAAGTGGTCACCCGCACGCAGCTTTACGAGCATCTCTTCGATGAGAACGAAAGTTCCATGTCGAACCTACTCGACGTTCACGTCTCCAACGTCCGTAAAAAACTTGGCGCGGAATTCATCGCCACACGGCGCGGACACGGCTATTGCATCGAAGGATGAAACTCTTCAAATCCATCAAGTGGCGGTTGCAGCTCTGGTATGGCCTGATTCTCGTGGTCGTGCTGGCGGGCTTTGGCACCACGGCTTACGTTTTGGAGAGCAGCCGGCAATTCCGGAAGCTGGATGAGGAACTGCACAATCGGATTGGAGTGATCGGCAACTCTCTACGTCGTCAGCAGCCACGGGGGCCGAATGGTAATCGCCCGCCCCGGCGGCAGAACCCAGACGAACCGCCGTTCGATGGCCCGCCGCCAGGGCAGTTTCCCAGCGACGATCCGCAGGGGCGCAACGCCCGTCCGCCAGCGCGGTTTGCTTTATTGCCGGAAGACGCGTATTTCTTCGAAGCTGCAGATCCTTTTGGATATTATTTCCGGATTCAAACCCGCGACGGTCACGAACTGGCCCGTTCCACGAATGCTCCTGACGCAGACAATGTCGTCTATCAAAATGGTCCGTTGGTTAAAATTAATCACCCGCCAGATGTGGCCAAACCCGCTGGCAATGGAAATGACGGCGACGAAAAGCTGGAAGGAAACGGTGGTTCACTAAAAAGTCCTCTGGGTCGAGTAGGCCCTGCTTGGATGCGTGGGACGTTTAGAGAAGTTCAGGTGGAGACCCCCGCCGGCGACACCATTCTCGTCGGAAAAAATATTTCACCGGAGTTGAAAGAACTTCGGTTGGTGGCTTACACCCTTTCAAGCGTGGGCGTGGGGATTCTGCTGCTCGGGCTGACCGGCGGTTGGTGGTTGGTTTCGCGCTCGCTGCGCCCAGTAGCTGATATCAGTGACACCGCGGTGAAAATATCGGCGGGGGATTTATCGCAACGCATCAATGTCGCGGAAGCGGAAAGCGAACTCGGCCAGCTCGCGATGGTTTTGAATTCTACTTTCGCGCGGCTGGAAACGGCGTTTGCCCAGCAGAAACAATTCGCCTCCGACGCGGCCCACGAACTCCGCACGCCGGTTTCCGTGATGCTTACGCAGACGCAAACTTCCTTAAATCGCGAGCGCGATGCGGCGAGCTACAAGCAAACTGTCGAAGCCTGCCAGCGCGCGGCGCAACGGATGCGCAAGCTCATCGAGTCGCTGCTGGCCCTGGCGCGTTTCGATGCGGGACAGGAAGTGTTACAGCAGCAGCGTTTTGATTTGTCCAAGACCATCGGCGATTGCGCCGAATTAGTGCAGCCGCTGGCCGAGGAGCGCGGTGTGAAAATTTTCGTCGAAGCCGAGCCGTTGGAAATTACCGGTGACTCCGGGCGACTGGCACAAGTCATCACGAATCTGTTGACGAACGCGATTCAATATAATCGTTCCGAAGGCGAAGTGCGGGTGACGTTGGACCCGCAAAATGGTTTGGCCGTGTTGACGGTGGTGGACACGGGGCAGGGGATTGCCGCTGAAAATTTGCCCAGCGTGTTTGGCCGATTCTTTCGCGCCGACCAGTCACGCACCGGAGCGGGCAACGCGGGTCTTGGTCTGGCCATCACCAAAGCCATCATAGAAGCGCACGGCGGCACGATCGAAGTCACGAGCACCGAAAATGTCGGGACCACCTTTACCGTTCGACTGCCGATTTGACCGAGGCGGCGCGGTTGGCTGCTCCTGAATATGAGTTGGCGAAAGCCTCCGCTCGCTTCGCTGCTTCCCTTTCGCCGCCCGCGACGTTCGCGCCTTGGTCAAAACCGCGTCCGCCGAAGCAGATTTTCTCCACATCCCAGCTCAAAGCTGACCCTGCGCCGTTTTCGAGTCGCCCGTTGCCGCTTGCGGCTGCCCACCGGCCTTTGGAAAGCCAGAGGGGGTGCTTGGCAAGCACCCCCTCGTGGCGGATAACTAACTGTTTTACAACGAATTAAGGCTTGGGCGTAGCTGCTGGCGTGGCGGGCGTGGCGCCGCTGCCGGGAAAGCGTTCTTTCAGGTCATCAAAGACCGGTTGCGCACCGGCAATGCCCCGTTTGGCCGCTTGCCGCACGTTCTGGTAAAACGCCAGTTCCGCCATGTAGATTTCATGCCCCACCAACGTCACCGTGTCATCCGTCGCTTGCGTCAGCGCATCCAGTTCCCGCACAACCTCGGCCAACGGCGAGCGCAGCGCGCGATCCTTGGCCAGTTCCGCCATGTCCACAAAGCCCGGCACCAGCTTGGGATTGGCCACCATGTAACCCGCGCATTTTTCGTCGAAACCCAGCGTCTTCTCGCCCAGCTTGGGCAACGTCTGACGTTCCTCCGGCGTGAGGTTCACGAGGAACGGCAGCAACGCGCGGATTTCGGAGATTTTTTGGAGAATAGCCGTCTTGTTAGCGTCGGTAAGGGCAGCGGAGATACGATTTTCGTCGGGCATAATAATGTTGGTTAAGGATTAATGTTGGATCAAACCGTCACCCCATACACGGACGCCGAACGCCAAATCCGACAAACTTTTTGAAATTATTTTGTCCTGCCGGATGGGCGCCATGGGGAACAGGTTGAAAATGTGGATTAACCGCGCAAGCCGCGAACCACGCGAAATATGCCGACAAGGAAAAATGATTTGTGCTTCGTTCGCGTGTTTCGCGCTGGGAAAGCGGCAGAGGACTGCCGCACTCCAAAACGCTGGCGCGAAACAGTGCGGCTGGCGAACCGCGCGAAGCGTCTTGGAGTGCGCCGGCCCTCCGGCGCTTTGGCGGGAGGCACAGCAGCCAGCGAGGCGATAAACAATCTTACCACTCCCCATCCGTTTCAAAGTCATCCGCCACCGCCACCTTATCTGTTTTGAACCGATAAATGGATTTCACCATTGCCGGCGAAGCCGTGCGCTCGAACCATGCCGCCGAACACCACGGATATTGGCACGCCACCGGCACCAACCCATGCTTCACCGCGTTCTGATGAACATAGTTCAATCGCGTCAGATAAGATCGTTGGTGCGTCAGCCGCGTTTCCCAAAAGTTGAACCAGACTTTCCGTTCCGGCGTGGCATCCAGTTTATTCACCCAACTGCTCGTCTTGACGTGCAACACGCTCAACATCGGGCCGAGACTGGCGGCATCCGGGGCATGGGCGGGCGTATGGGCGATGAAATGATAATGATTGGAAAACACCGCCCACGCCTCCAGTTGCCAGCCGAATTGTTCCGCCACCGTCAGCAAACCGCGCTGCAAAACCCGTAGCCGTTTGGCTCCGCGAAAGTGATGGGTCTTCTCGTAAGTTGCGCCGGTGACGAAATAAGTGCCGCGTTCCGTGAGCTGATGCGTGGGTGCGTGTGGCCAAGGTGTCTTGGGTTCCGGCATGAAAGAAAAATGCCTTTCGGTGCGGGGCAAGTGAAGCCTGAATTTTCGGTGCGTGATTTGGTTGGAATAATGGAGAGGTGTGGATTTGCGGAGAGAAATCTGCGGCCACGCCTCCGCCTCTGCTGCGCTGCGGCGCGACAAGTCCTCGGCGGATGGGTCAAGTTGGGATTCCATGTAGGCTTGGTGTTCGCGTTGCTGGCGGCGGCGTTCGGTCTTCAACGCATCGCGCGCGGCAAAGTGCGCGGTGCGGCAGAGCCAGCCGGGCAAGACGGTGTCTGAACTCAACTTGCCCGCTTTGCGCGCGAGGATGATGAAAACGGCTTGGGTGATTTCCTCGGCCAGATGCGCGTCGCCCACCTGCCGCATCGCCGCCGAATGGACGAGTGCCACATGGCGTTCCACGAGCTGCGCAAAGGCGGCCTCGGACTGGCGGGCGGCGAATTCGGCGAGCAGTTCGGCATCGGTCGGTGATTGCATCTCACCCATTAAACGGACGCCGGATGGGAAATCCGACAAGAAAGTTGGAAAAATATGCGCGGCAGTTCAGCGCAGAAACATTTCCGCCGCCGCATCAGCGAAGCGCAGGCCCTGATGCGTGAGGTGAAATTGATCCTGCTGGCGCTTGGCCCAACCGCGTTCCTCCAGTTGCTCCATTTCACGCGCCCATTCATTTTGCAGATCAAAACCGGTGGCGCGTTTGAAATCTGCCAACGGCCAGCCGGCATTCATGCGCAGGCCGAACGCGGCGATTTCACCAGCACGGCGGAGTGGCGGCAATTCTTCGCTGGATTCGATGGCGCGTTTACCTTTTTCCAACTGGTCGCAATAGAGCTGGGTATTGGCCCAATTTTTCGTGCGCACACCGCGAACGTAGCCGGTGGCGCTCGGGCCGAGGCCGTGATACGAACCGCCGCGCCAGTAATTCACGTTGTGTTTGCAAGCGTGGGACGGAATGGATGGGTGGATTGATGGATGGGTGGATTTTGAATCGCGGGCGAAGTTGGCGATTTCGTATTGATGAAAGCCGCCATTGAGCGCGCGCGAAACCAATTCTTCATACATCTCGCAGGCGAGGTCTTCATCCACGGAAAATTCACCCGCCTTGAGCTGTTCGTAGAGCGGCGTGTCATCTTCGTAGATCACTTCGTAGCTGGAGAGATGTTCACTCTGCATCGCCATCGCTTCATTCAACGTCGCGCGCCAGATATCCATCGTCTGGGTGGGAATGGCGAACATGAGATCGAGATTGATGTTGCCAAAACCAGCGGCGCGGAGGATATCGAATGATTTGAAAACCTGTTCGCGCGAATGGATGCGGCCCAAGCGGTCGAGCAATTTTTCGTCAAGCGACTGCACGCCCATCGAGATTCGGTTCACCCCGAAATCACGGAGCAGCTTGGATTTATCGGGCGAGACAGTGGCGGGATTGCTTTCCACGGTGAATTCTTCCGCACCGAGCAAATTGAATTTTTCCATCGCCCGCAGAATGGTTTCCCACTGGCGAAAGTTGAGGAGTGAGGGCGTGCCGCCACCGAAAAAAATCGTCTTCGGCTTCAGGTCATGCGCGACGATTTCCAATTCCCGAACGAGGGCAGCAGTGTAGCGATTGATGAGTTCACCGCTAGAGGCCTCGGAATAGAACGCGCAATACGCACATTTCTGGGCGCAGAACGGGACGTGAATGTAGAGGCTCGTGATGGGAGCCGAGGACGATTCCAGCATGGCGTCAGTTTAACGCCATCGGGGTCGCGCGCGAATCAATTTTCCGGTCAACCCGGGTTGAGCCGTTGGACATTTTGGGCTTTCATTCCTCGGTCACTGGGAATGGCCTCGAAAGAAACTTGTTCGCCTTCTTCGAGTGTCTTGAAGCCCTCACCAGTAATGCAGGTGTGATGCACAAAGACATCTTGTCCCGAATCTTGAGAGATGAAGCCAAACCCTTTTTTATTATCGAACCATTTCACTTTGCCACTGGCCATAACAACTCCTGATTTTGCGAGGCTGAGACCAAAAGCGAAAAAGACACAACCGAGTTTTCGGTCGTGTCCGTCACATCACTTTAGACAAACGCTCATGCTTCTATTTTCAAGCACGACCATAAATTTTTTGCCGCGTTCAAGTCAAGGTGAAGTTTGATTTATTCCACGTGCAACGCCTGCTCTATCAACTGATCCAGATGACTAATGACGGCGGTTTCGGAAACGGCAAAATTAGCACCGGAATTTTTCGCTTGCTCGATCAGTGAACTATCCGTCTCGGGCGCAAAGGCGATGATCGGAATGTGGGCAATGGAACTAGCGAGTTTAATTTTGGCGATGGCTCCATTGATGTCGCTTGGGGTTGAGAGGGTTCGCTTTTCTGGACCACTGATTTGTTAGTCCGAGCATTGGTTTGATTTTATGGTTTCGTTGTTTCTTTGTCCATTCCCAGCTCCGGTCGGGCTTCGCCCTCCCTCCACTGGGAATGGACAGCTCCGCGCCGCAAACATCGCTGGACTCTCATAGCCCAGCCGACTGTGCGGTCTGATCTCGTTGTATTTCTGCCGGAAGTCGCCCACCACCACCCGCGCTTCCGTCAAGGTCCACAGTTGTTCCCGGT
>CAIWFB010000011.1 GCA_903911825.1 uncultured Verrucomicrobia subdivision 3 bacterium | reverse complement strand
TTTAGAAAAAAGAACAGTGTTTTTACTTTTTGAACAAACTTTTTCCATTATCGCCCCTATTTTTTAGAAAAAGCTGCACACTAATGACTTTTTAACGAATCTTTTTCAGAAAAGCTTCAGCACTTTTCCAGAACAGAGCCGTATTTTTGCAACAACTGCTGTTGAAAATTAATTTACTCCAGTGAAAACAGGGAACGGTGCCGATAGTGCAGAATCTTGAAGTCCGGTTCGTCGCGGATCGTCGCGAATAGATCAAACTTGTCTTCAAAAGTCGGAAAGAACGCATCGCCCCCTTCTACTTCGCGCTTCACGACGGTGAGATAGAGATCTGAACACAGGGGTAGAGCCTGCTGATAAATCTCGGCGCCGCCACAGATGAAGATATCGTTGGGGAATTCCTTCGGGTCGAGTTTATCCAGCGACTTGAAGATGAAAATCTCCGTCTCCACCTTTTCGCCCAGCTTGGAGAAATGAAATTGATACGCGCGCTTGAGATGCTGCCCGCCGCGCCATTCGTGATATTGCCCGAAGATCTGCGGATGTTTCTTGATGAGGCTTTGCGGCCGCCGCGTGAGGATCAAATTCTTCCGGTTCGGCAGCGGGCGCCCCAGACTTTCAAAGGTTTTGCGACCCATCACGACTACGTTGCCCATGGTCGTTTGCTTGAACCACTTGAAATCCTCCGGCAGATGCCAGGGAATTTTATTCCCCGCACCAATCACGCGGTTCAGCGACATCGCGGCAATGGCTTTGAAGTATTTCACCGCCGGATTTCTAACCGAAATCGCCACCTTCGACGAGGCGGAAATTTTAATGCGATGCCGTCAGCAACGTGCGCTCGGCATCTTCACCTTCGACTTGCACCTGCACGCCATCGGGATCAATCCGTTTGCACGTGATGACGATGGTATCTTTTTTTGCCGTGAGAAACTGGCTGGATTCGCCTTCAGCCAAAGTGCGGTTGTTGATGATTGCCAGATTGCCCTGCGGTGAACAGACCACGCCGGATAATTTTAATTTGATTGCGATGTCGCCAACTGGTTTTTGAACCCGTGTTGGCTGGGCTGGCAACTCCGGCCAATGATTGGCCTTCATCTCGCGAACCGTGGAACGAGCCGAGCGAATCTGGTCGGTGGTTAACCGCAAAGCTAACTGGTTCATTTGTTCCAAGCCACCACCGTTCCCGCCGTCAGCAGAGATCATGAACCACGCATAAGCATTCACCGAATCCACGTTACAACCACGTCCTTCCTTCAAAGCCACCGCCATATCAAACCAAGCTCCGCTGTGGTGGTTCGTGGCGGCAATGTAAGTGTAACGCAAGCCTTCCAACGGTTTGGCGATAATATTTTGCCCCAGGGTCGGACTTTGGCGACCGAATAAAAGCATCCGGCCTTTTTGAAAAAGCCCATCAATGGAGCCTTGCTCAGCGGCGGCGGCATACCACTTCAACGCATCCGCATACAACTCACTCGACGCGCAGGCATCGGCAATTTTAATTTGCGCCTTCAGGTTGCCATGCTCGGCGAGCATTTTCACCTTACCCATGTCGTTGATGGCATCCACGGCCATGCGATTTAGATTACCGCTTTGCTGAGCGAACACCGTCATCGTCGCGACTAGCCAGACAAGGAAGAGGCCGCCGGTCTTCATGGTTGAAAAAGAAAACATCCATTCACCATCGGCTGCCACCAAGGATACTTGAGCGCAAAGACTCAGTGATGCGGAGCGAATTTAATCCTTCCGATGATTTCTCAACTGCGGAACAACTTGCTTGAGGGCCACGGCTAGTTGCTGATATTGCGGGAGGGAATTGTAAAGTTGCGCCGACACCCGAACCAGTTGCTGCGGCGGTGCGGGCCATGGCACAATCGGCACTTCAATGCCGTGCTCGCGCAGCAGTCGGGTGCGCAGTGGCGTCTGGCCGTTAGAAACTTTTTTTACGTCCGCCGCACTCATGTCCGGCAGCGGCACCGCGGCGAGCGAACCAATCATTTCGTCGGGACACGGCGGGGCCACTTGCAACGCGTCGCACAATAAGTCCCGCGCCGCCAAGGCCAGCGCATGGTTGCGTTGCATCACCGCCGGCCAACCGCCGGGCAGCAACGCGCCGACGGCGCGGAGGGTTTCCGGAACACTTAACCACGCGGAGAAATCGCCCGTGCCCAGCCAGCCGAATTCCAGCAGGAACCGCGACCGATCTTGGCGGGCTGAATTGCGACCGTGACTGATGACCAACGGATGAAGCTTTGCCTGCCGGTCGCGGCGAACGTAGAGCAGCGCCGCCGTCTTCGGCGTGCACAGCCACTTGTGGCAGTTACCCGTGTAGTAAGTCGCCCCCAGTTTTTTCAGGTTCAGCGGAATCATGCCCGGCGCGTGGGCACCGTCCACAAGCGACTCGATGCCGCGCGCATTCAGCTCGCGAATGATCGGTTCAATTGGCAACACCAGCCCGGTTGGACTAGTCACGTGATCCAGCAGCACCAGCCGCGTGCGCCGCGTGACGCACTCCAACACAGCGGCAACCGCCTGCTGCGGTGAAGTGAGCGGAAACGGAATATCCGCCACGACCACCCGTGCACCAACGCGGGCGGCGACGAAATCCAACGCGCAACGGCAGGCATTGTATTCGTGATTGGTGACGAGCAGTTCATCGCCGCGCCGGAAAACAAGCGAGCGCAGGACGGTGTTCACGCCGGCTGTTGCGTTGGTCACAAAAACTAAATCAGCCGGAGCCGCGCCGACGAATTTTGCCAGCGTCCGCCGCGCCTCATCCCACAACGCCTCAAACTCGTCCACGAGAAAACGGACGGGCTGCCGTTCCAGCCGAGCCTGCAGAGCGCGCTGAAATTTCAGCACCGGCTGCGGACAACTGCCGAACGAACCGTGATTCAGAAAAGTCACCTGCGGGTCGAGCGGCCAGAAGCCGCGCCCGCCAATGGGACGTTCCAACAGTTGACGCGAAATCATGTTGGTTTGGTGAGGTTGGATTTTACAATTGCCACCGAGTTCATTTCACACCGCCACGGGCGCTTTGATCGCCGGATGCGGGTCGTAGCCGACCAGTTCAAAATCCTCAAACTTGAAATCGTGGATGTTCGTCACCGCCGGATTCAATTTCAGTTGCGGCAACGGGCGAACTTCGCGCGAGAGTTGCAACTTTGCCTGCTCGACATGATTCGCATAGAGATGCAAGTCGCCAAAGGTGTGAACGAAATCGCCCGGCTTCAGCCCGCAAACTTGCGCGACCATCAACGTGAGCATCGCGTAGCTGGCGATGTTGAAGGGCACACCGAGAAAAATATCCGCGCTGCGCTGATAAAGCTGGCAGCTCAATTCGCCGTCGCTCACGTAAAACTGAAACAGTGTATGGCACGGCGGCAAGGCCATGCCTTGGATCTCGCCGGGATTCCACGCGCTCACGATGAGGCGGCGACTGTCGGGATTCTTTTTGATCTGCGCGATGACGTCGTCAATCTGGTTCAGACTGCGACCATCCGCCGTGCGCCAATCCGTCCATTGCGCGCCATAGACGCGGCCGAGATTGCCGTCGGCATCCGCCCATTCATTCCAGATCGAGACGCCGTGATCATTGAGCCATTTGATGTTCGTATCGCCGCGCAGAAACCAGAGCAGTTCATAGAGAATGGATTTGGTGTGCACCTTTTTCGTGGTGAGCAGCGGAAAGGTATCGCGCAGCGGACAACGGATTTGCGCGCCGAACATCGAATAAGTGCCGGTGCCGGTGCGGTCAGCCTTGAATTTTCCGTGTTCTAAAACGTGGCGCAGCAAATCGAGGTATTGAATCATCGCGGGAAAAAGTTAGCGGGAAAGTCGGGCGGGAAAAAGCAATTTAGGCGCGGAACAAAAACGTGGCATTGTCAGGTTGTTTCTTCAACGTAAACCATGCTTCCGCCCGGAGTGAAAAATGGACGCACGACGGCCCAAACGGCCGCACGAACGGCAAAATCGTCGGCACGGAGTGTCACCTGTCTCGCCCGAACCGAATTTCGCTCGCACGGAGCCAAAACCGTCGGCACGGAGGGGAAATTGCCCGCAAGCAACGGCAGTTGACCCGCACAGAGCAAGTTTTAGGGGTTGGGGAGCGAAAAACGCCCGCACGGGGTGGATTACTTAACCTTTGTTTCTCGCATCTGGCGTCGCAACTCGACCGCGACGGGTCGCGGTGTGGCGGCGGGATTTCATTTTTGGCCGGACAGCTTTTCAAGGGCGCACAGGGTGGCATTGTTGCGCCCCTCGACGCCGAGTTTTTCGTAGATATGTTCGAGATGTTTCTTCACAGTGGCGGCACTGATGCCAAGGATGATGCCAACTTCGAGATTGGATTTCCCCTGCGCGACCCACAAAAGGATTTCAGCTTCGCGCACGGAAAGGCCGAGTTGTTGCAACGGCACGGCGGAGCTGAAATTGGCGTTGAATCCGGTTTGCTGCGTGGCGCGCTCCAAGCGGGCAGCCATAGCCTCCAGCAAATCCTGCACGCGGATGGGCTTCACCAAATAATCATCGGCACCCAGATTCATCCCGGCGCGCACGTCGTTGTGTTCGCCTTTAGCGGTGAGAAAAATAAAGGGAATCCGTGCCGTGGCCGGATCCGCCCGCAACGCCGCCAAAACTTCGTGGCCATCCTGCTCCGGCATGAGCACATCGCAGAGAATCAAATCCGGCAACTCGCGCTGCGCCGCCGCGATACCTTCGGTGCCATTCACGGCCAGCAATGGCTGGAAATGTTCCAGCTCCAAAATGTCGCGCAAGTTGGCGCGCATCGCGGGCTCATCTTCAATGACGAGAATTTTTTTCATGCTGCTTAGTCTTGTCCGATCCGTTTGATGAATTCCGTGTGCGCCGGTGAAAAGAGCGGCAACCGCACGCTGACCGTGGTCCCCAGATTTTCGGCGCTCGCGATCTCAATCGTGCCGCCATGCCGCTCCACACAATGTTTCACGATGACGAGGCCAAGGCCCGTGCCCTGAATCGTGGCCACGTTTTTACCGCGATAAAACGGCGTGAACAAACGCTGCCGATCTTCTTCGGGAATACCCATGCCGCGATCTTGCACGATAAAAATTGCGTCGCCCCCATCGCGCGACACCGAAAATTTAACCGGTATTCCGGGTGCCGAATATTTCGCGGCATTTGCCAGCAAATTAGTAAAAATGTGGCGCAACAAATTGTCATCACCACGCGCCAACTCGGAAATTTCTACCAACGAAAGTTCCAGCGGACAGCGGCGGTTCGTGGCCGACGCCGTTTCATCCACCAGTTGCGTGCAGAAATCTTTCAAGTCCATCGGCACCGGGTTGAATTCCATCCGCCCGGCCTCCGCTTTGCTGAACAGTAAAACATCTTCCATCAACGCGCTCATCCGCAGCACGGCGGCATCAATTGTCTTGAGATGTTCCGCGCGTTTCTCCGGCGCGAGCCGATCAAGGTAGCGCGATAAAATTTCCGACGAGCCAAGGATCAGCGCGAGCGGCGTGCGGATTTCATGCGTGACCATCGAGATGAAATTGCTCTTCAGCCGATTGAGTTCCTTTTCCTCGGCCAAGGCTTCGTTTAGCTGCGCGGTCCGCTCTAATACTTTGGCTTCGAGATCACGATTGAGGGCTAGAATTTCCGCGTCGCGCAGCAAGGTTTTTTCATTCGCCGCTTCCGCCGCTAGCCGGAGTCGCGCCTGCGTTGCGAACAGAAAATAAAGCAATAGACTCAAGGCGCTTCCGCCAACCGCCACAATCCATTGCGGCGCAGCGGCGCTCGCGGAAGGCGCCTTCATCGTTGCCACCAAACGCCATTCGCCAGCCGCACTGCTGATGGTAAAAGTCCGTTGCGTCGGCGTGCGCGGCGGGGCGATTTCGCCGGTGGGCAACAAGCGCAATTCCAGCGGCATACTTTGGAGTTGCGGCTTAATGAAACCAAAATATTCCGGTTGATTGAGCGCGAAGAAAATCAAGCCTTGGCGGTTCGTGCGATTCTCTGCGGCTGAACCGGAGCGCACATCTTTTTTGAGCAGCGGCAACAAACCGACGATGACGCGGGTGGCATTCGTGCCGTCGCCCAAAGTGGTTTCCCGCGAAGCCAATCCGTAGCCGACGTCGGCACTTTTTTGAATGGCTTCGCGAATGATCGCGTCATTGTTCAAATCAAAACCCGGCGCGTGGCGGGGCGAAGCGGTTCGGCTGGCGAGAAATTTCACCGTGCATTTATCACTTTCAAATTCGGCGTAACCGATCTCGCTCATGCCGGGGAAACGCTGCCGCCATTCCGCAAGCTGCAGAAATTCTTGCCAGCTCGTTTCGGAAACTCCATCGCGGCGAAGTGTGGCTTTCGCTTGATCACGTAACGAATCGAAGCGTTGACCGAACAGCGAGTTCAGCACCGGCGTGAGTTGCGCGAAGCTGTCTTGCCAGCGAATGACTTGCCCGCGCCGCGTCAGCTCGCCCTCGCGCCAGACGCCAAACGCCGTCGCCGTGAGCGCGACGAGAAGGACAAGCACGGCCGAGCGACGGCCTTGACCGCGTGATTGCAACTGGAGTGGCATCGGCTTCATTCCACAGTGACGTCAGAGATTTCGCAATGAATTATTCATCTTGTTAGCCGCAGTATCGCTGAGCCGCTGTCCACCGCCAATACGCCGACCGGCGTATTGGCGGAATCCCGGATCTGCCGCAGAGTCACGACCAAATTTAAAATCATGAAAAACATTCTTCCATTCCAACCTTTCGTTTTGGTCACCGTGCTACTGTGGCTGAATACTATCTCCAGCGAAGCAGCCACGCACACTTGGGCAGGCGCGGGGTTGAGCGGTTTTTGGAGTTTACCCGCAAACTGGGCAGCCAATAATCCACCGACGGCGGGTGAAGCGGCGCCGGTGATCATCACGTTTCCGTCGGGCGCGGCGCGGCTTAATAATACGAACAACGTGGCTGGTCTGGTGATTGACCAACTTAACTTCACTGGCACGGGCTATACGATTAATGGTTCCGGTTCTGGCGCGACCATCATCTTGCGCGGCACGGGCGGCACGACCGTTTTGAATTCTGCCAGCGCCCTCAACACGGTGGATAACTCGATATTTCTCACGCTGTCCAATACGGTGAATTTCACCATCAACACGAATGGCAGTTTGATCTTGGCCAGCGTGGTGCAAGGCAGCGGCAGCATAACCAAACTAGGCTCCGGCACGCTGACGCTCTTCGCAGATGGGGCGGACACTTACGCAGGACTGACGCGCGTGACGACGGGAATTTTGAAACTATATTGCGGCACTTCCGGTTCGCCCCAGTTAGCCGTGCCCGGCGATTTGGAAATCGGTGGGGGAAGTTTGGATGCGACAGTGCAATTGTTGGCTAACTCGCAACTGGCTCCAGCAGCGACGTTGTTGGTGGCCGACAACGGCCTGCTCGACCTGAATAATTTTTCGACCAAGTGCGGCCCGCTGACGTTGAGCAACAGCGTCGTGCAATCCGGCAACGGCACGTTGACGCTCGGTGGTTCGGTGACGTTGAGCACCAACGCCACGGCGGCGATCTACGGCAATCTTTCACTGGGCGGCACGAATCGGAATTTCGACCTGCAACAGGCCACCACATTGAACCTCTACGCGCACCTCGCGGATGGCGGGAATGCCGCCGGGTTCACGGTGAGCAATGGCAGCTTGTATCTTTACACGAACAATACTTTTTCCGGCTGGGTCACGGCGAATGCGGCGAACTTAAATCCCCTCCACAACTTGGCTTTCGGCAGCACCAATGGCGGAGTGATTTTGACCAATGGCAGCCAGTTAAATTTGAGCGGAAATAATTTCACCAACGAGCCGCTCGTCTGCGCGGTGAATGCGGACTCTTTTATTTATCAATATTTTACTAATCTCTGGTCTGGCTCCATCCAGATGCAGAGCCGCTTGTTTATCTACTCACTAAATTCCGATGACGTTTTGAACTTGGCCGGGCCGATCAGCGGCGCGGGTTCGCTGCACTTGATTGGCAATGGTCTGGTGCGTTTCACTGGCACGAACGCTAACACTTTCACTGGCCAGCTTTCGGCCAGCAGCAATCTCGAGCTCGAACGCACCAATGTCATTTCCGTCCCCGGCCAACTGTTTGTGGATTACAACACCACGACCCGTCTCCGCACGGCCAACCAGATTCTCGACACCGCCGCCGTGCAAGTCTACGGCACGCTGGATTTGAATAATTTCTCCGACACCATCGGTGATTTTTATGGCACTGGCACCGTGACGCTCGGTTCCGCCCATCTGACCGTTGGCGGCGGCAAAGCGCTTAATACTTTTAGCGGAGTCATCACTGGAAATAGCGTAAGCGAACTCGATAAAATAAACACCAACACCCTTATTCTTTCCGGCACAAACACCTATTCCGGCAACACGTTTGTCTGGGGCGGCACACTTCTCGTCAATGGCTCGCAACCGGCGAGCGACGTCTATGTGGAACCCGGCGCGACGCTCGGCGGCAACGGCACCGTGCGCAATCTTTATACCGTCGGCGGCAACCTCAGTTCCGGCACCAGCGTGGAGAAGTTGAGCTGCGGCTCCCTGACGTTCTTCAACGGCTCCACTTATTTCGCGGAGCTGAATGGCACCAACGCCGGCACGACTTACGATCAAATCAATGTCACTGGAACGATTACGATCAACTCCGGCGTGACGCTCGCCGTCGCCTATAAATTTGTCGGCGCAGTCAGCAACCAATTTGTCATCGCCAACAACGATCTCAGCGAGGCCGTGAGCGGAATTTTTACCGGGTTGACGAACGGCGCGACGCTCTCGGTAAACGGCACGAGTTTTCGCATCAATTACAACGGCGGCACGGGCAACGACATCGTGCTCACGCAACTTTCCCCCGGCGGTTCATCGCAATTCGGTAGCCTTTCAAAATTGGGTAACGGCTCGATGCATTTCACTGCCAGCGGCACGGCCAACCTGTTTTACACCGTGCAGGCGAATACCAATCTGGCCACGACCAACTGGATTTCCATCGGCACGGTGGTGTCTGATGGCAGCGGCAACTTGCAATACACCGATGGGAACGCGCCTAGCTTCCAACAACGCTTCTACCGCTTCTCGTATCCGTGATGCCGAGCGCACTACGCCGACCGGCGTATTGTTGGATTTCCAAATCGAAGGCATTGTCAGCACATATGAAAAACAACCTGCTAAAAATAGTTTTCGCGCTAGCCTTAGTCGTGGGCGCACAAACGCAACTGCACGCCCAAGGCACGACGTTCACTTATCAAGGTCGCTTGAACTTTAACGGCGCTCCCGCCGCCGGAAATTTTGACCTGCGCTTCGCGGTCTTTGACGCAAACACGAACGGCAACCAGTTCGGTGGCTGGTTGACCAACACCACAGCAGCGGTGACGAACGGGCTGTTCATCGTGACGCTGGATTTTGGGGCGGGCATTTTCACCGGGCCGGATCGCTGGCTGGAAATTGCCGCGCGCACGAACGGCGGCGGCGCGTTCATTTTGCTCACGCCGCGTCAGGCCATCACGCCCACGCCCTATGCCATCTTTGCGGGCAGCGCGAGCAACCTCACGGGCGTCGTCAACTCCGCGCAGTTAGGCGGCGGATTTGTCGGCAATGCGTTTCAGTTCACGAATAATCGGAACGTCTTCATCGGCGAGGGCAGCGGTTTGTCCGGCGTGAATGCGAACAGCTTGAACGGACTTCAGGCCGGAAATTTCTGGCAGACGACGGGCAACTCGGGCACGAGTCCTTTGACGGGAAACTTTCTCGGCACCACAGATAACCAGCCGCTAGATTTGCGAGTGAACAATATCCGCACGCTCCGGCTGGAACCGCGCGCTAATGGCTCGCCCAATGTGATCGTCGGATTTACCGGCAACCAGGCGGGAGGTAATTACGGGGCAACCATCAGCGGCGGCGGCGGGACGAATTCAGGCCCAAATACGGTCACCGGTTTTTTTGGAACCATCGGCGGCGGCGAGGGCAATTCAGCCAGCTTTGATGCGACGGTTTCCGGCGGGCACGACAATAGCGCGGCGGGGCAGGATGCCACCATTGGCGGCGGCGATAATAAGTCCGCTACCAGTATTGAAGCCACGGTTTCCGGTGGCGGGGGTAACCATGCCGTCGGCGGCGGCTCAACCATCGGTGGCGGCACAGGGAACAAGGCCAACGGGCCAGGCGTTTTCATTGGCGGCGGCGGCTACGACGGCAACTATGTTTCTGGCAATCGCGCGGACGCTCCGGCCTCGTCCATCGTGGGCGGCGTAGGGAATAACATTGGCACCAACGCTTCATGGTCGGCTATTGGCGGCGGCTATGGCAACAACCTCAACTACTACGCCAACCTCTCCAGCATCGGCGGTGGATACCTGAATACAATTTCCGCCGTGCCCTTTCTTGGCATCAGCGGGGCGACTATCGGTGGTGGCAGCGACAATACCATTGATACGAATGCCACCCTGGGTTTCATCGGCGGCGGCAGCTACAACTATTTGAACAGCTACGCAGCGACCATCGGCGGCGGCTCGGAAAATTCTTGCAGCGGCCAATATGCGACCGTCCCCGGTGGAAGCCTGAATGTCGCATCCGGGCAGTATTCGTTTGCCGCTGGCCAGTCAGCACAGGCCAATCATCAGGGCGCGTTCGTCTGGTCGGATTCACAAAGCGTTGCGTTTAGCTCGACTGGAAACGACCAGTTTCTCATCCGTGCGCAAGGCGGCGTGGGCATCAACACCAACAGCCCCGTCGGTGGCGGCTTGACCGTCAACGGCAAAATCACGTCGCCGCAATGGAAAGTCAGCACCGTTGTCAGCACCAGCGGCCCGCTGCCGAAGTCGGGCAACCTCACCACCAGCGGCGGCACGTTGCTGATTTTTATTTCCGGCTCCGGCTATTCTACCTCGGCAAGCGCGCTGATTGGAATGGATTTGAAAATTGATGGCAGCGCCTACACTTCCGCCACAATTTATGCCAACTCGGCGCTGACCCACATGGCGTTTGTGCCGAACATGGTCGTGCGTGCCGGTCTGGCCGCCGGCGTTCACACACTTTCACTGGCCGCCCGCAGCGGGACCACGACGGATGCTTCAGACAGCTTCATAATCACCGTGCAAGAGCTGCCGTTTTGATTTTGCCAACCCAAAATTCAATCATGAAAAAACTTTTTTTCGCCGCACCGCTGGCACTGTTTTCAATTGCAACCTTCGCGCAAAACTATTCCGTGGACTGGTATAAAGTCGCCGGCGGCGGTGGCACGAGCAGCGGTGGAAATTTTTCCGTCAGCGGAACCATCGGCCAGCCAGATGCGAGCGCGCCAATGAGCGGCGGAAACTTTTCCGTGACTGGTGGTTACTGGGCGCTCATCAACGTGGTGCAAACGCCCGGCGCGCCGACGCTCTCCATTTCACGTAGCGTAAATTCAGTGACGGTCTATTGGCAAAATCTGGCGGGCTGGAACTTGATTCAGAACAATAATCTGACGACACCCGTCGCAAGCTGGAACGCCAGCAGCAGCCCGACGCTGACGAATGGCACGAACTACCTAACCTTTGTGAACCCATCTGGAAATTTATTTTTCCGCCTGAAGAATCCGTGACGTGGTGGGGCGACACTGCCGCGTCGCCTTCCCCGCCGCCCGGCAAACCCGTAGGTTTGCCCTGCAAGCCAACTGTTAAAACAGTTTTCACCGAGCAAACTTTCTTTGCACGCCAGCCATACGCCGTTCGGCGTATTGGTGAACTGAATTTGTCCGTTAAGGTTGATTTAATGAATCGCGTCATTACATTTTATCTTTCGCTGCTGCTGGTGACTGCGCCACTCGCGCACGCCACGATTTTCACTTGGAACAGTCCCGCCAGCGGCAGTTGGCAAACGGCTACCAACTGGTCGCCCATCGGCCTGCCCGGCACGGGCGACACCGTTAATCTCACCAACAGTAGCAGCTTCACTGTGTCGGTCACGAACGGAGCACCGGGCGTCACCCTTTCCAGCCTGACCATCGGCGGCGCGGCCACGCTCGTGGTGAGCAAAGCCAGTCCGTTGGTCGCGGGTCTCTGTGTGGTCACCAACGGCGGCGTGCTGGTGGTAAGCAACAATTCCATCTTCACACCGAGCACACTGGCGGTGAAGGCGGGTGGTGCGTTCGTGTTGGACAGTTCCGCCACGCTCGCGGCTTCCGCGACTTCTTTCACAAATGATGGCTCCGTGTTCGTGAATAACTCAGCTACTTTCACCATCTCGAACTGCGTCATCAACGCCGGCGGCACGTTTGCGGTGGACGGCTATGCGCCGCTCACGGCGGCAAAATATTTTGTGAACGCGGGCGGCACACTCACGTTGAGCAATGCGTGGATGCCCGGCACGCTCACCGTGGCCGCAGGCGGCTCGTTAAATCTAGCGGCGTCAGTTAACTCCTACCTCTACGGCCTCATCCTCACGAACCAAGGCACAGTCACTTGGAGCAGCGGCGGGCTTTCAAGCGGCGGGCCGCCGAGCACCGCGATTTATAATTCCGGCCTCTGGCAAATCACCGGCAACAATACCTTCGCCTACGGCGGTGGCGGCAACGGCACGCCAATCTGGATCAACACCGGCACAATCCGCAAGTCGGGCAGCACAAACATATCGTCCATTAGCACGTTCAACTTCCAAAATTTCGGCGGCGTGATTGAGGCGCAGTCCGGCACACTCGAGTTCAACGGCGGCACAACCAATTTTTTATCCGGCGTATTCACGAACACTGCGCCCGCCAGTTTTAATTTGATCAACGGCACTTGGACGGACGCGGGAGGATTTTTTTCCGGCACGGGCACGAACACGTTCAATGCCGGCACGTTCAACTTGCGGACGAACGTTCCGCCCGGTTTGAAATTTGCCAGCGGCAATATCTGGATCACCGGAACCAACACGTTTCAAAATGCTGTGGCCATCACGAACCTCACGCTCGATGGCGCGACGTTACGCGGCACGAACACCGTCACCGGCACGCTCAATTTCAATAACGGCAGCATCCCGGAAAAACTCACCATCGCCCCCACGGGCCAACTCATCGCCAACGGCACGGCGGGAAAACTGCTTTACGGAGTCACGCTCATCAATCAAGGCACGGTGGTTTGCGGTGGAACGATGAACGTCGGCGGTGGCGGCTCAATTTTTAACAGCGGCCTATGGTTGATCACCGGCGACTTCAGTGTCTATAACGGCAACACTCCACATATCTTCTGGACGAACACCGGCATCATTCGCAAGACCGTCGGCAGCGGGCTTGTCAATCAGTTCAGCCAGTTGGATGATAATTTTGCGAACCTGCCCGGCGGACTCGTGGAATGTCTCGCCGGGCGCTTGATTTTGAACGGCGACACGAACAGCCAATTCGGCGGCACGTTCAACGCAGTGGGCTTGATTGATTTGGCCAACGGAACATGGACCGATGCGGGCGGCGTGGCGACCGGCACGGGGACGAACCGATTTTTTTCCGGCACGTTAAACTTACGGACGAACGTCCCGCCCACGCTGCAACTCGTCGGCGGAACTATTTTCATCACCGGCACGAATACGTTTCAAAACTCCGGCGCCATCACGAACCTCACGCTTGATGGCGCAATGCTCAGCGGCACAAACATCGTCAGTGGCGGCACGCTGACGATGAATTCCGGCGCGCTCGCCGGGCAATTACTGGTGCAGCCGGATGGGCAACTCGTCTTCGCCACGAGCGCGACGAAAGCTATTTCACCGCTCACGCTTTTCAATCGCGGCACGGTGTTGATGAATGGCCTCGGCGTAAGCAGCGGTAACACCATCATCGTCAACGCTGGTGTCTGGCAGATGACTGGCGACTTCGGCCTCGGCTACGGCGGCGTGGGCACGATGGCCTTCACGAACAGCGGCATGTTCCGCAAAACCGGCGGCAGCGGCGCGGCGGACAACACCGCGATCAAATTTTTCAACCAACCCGGTGCGCTCGTGCAAGTAGATGCTGGCATCCTGCAACTGCCCGCAACCACGACGAATCTATCGGGAACATTGCGACTCAACGGCGGCACGCTGGCCGCGCACTTCAGCGGCGTGTTCAACGTCGCGGGCGGCACACTGGATGGCGCGGGAACTTTTGGCGCGAATAGTTTCACCGGCGGAACTATTTCGCCCGGGCTAGGCGGCGCGGGGCAAATGAATTTTTCCAGCGGTCTGAATCTGAATTCCAACGTCACGCTCGTGATCGACGGAACCGGGCCGGTCGCAGGCGTGAGCTACGATGCGTTGTCCGTGACCGGCGCGGTAGCGATCAGTAACTGCACGTTGCAAGTCACGGCGATGCCGAGCGTGCCCGCCGGAACAAAATTCACCATCATCGCCAACGATGGAGCTGACGCGGTGAACGGTATTTTTAGCGGACTTCCAGAAAATTCTCCACTTACGGTCGGCGCCCAAACTTTTCGCATCCACTACGGGGGCGGCACCGGCAACGACGTGACGCTCGTGCGCGACGGCGTAGTGGTCGGCCCGCTGCTCGCGGCGCAAGGCTTGACGAATGGCCTATGGAACTTCAATGCCAGCGGGGCGATTCCGCTGATTCCTTACACCGTTCGCGCTTCCACTAACTTGGTGACGTGGACAAATCTTACCGTGCTCACCAGCAGCGTGAGCGGCACGTTCAGTTTCACCGACACGAATGCGTGGCGTTATTCACGACGCTTCTACAATGTGACCAATTGAAAGTTCAGCCATGTCTGTTAGCTTGCCGCCAGTGCATCCTTTAATAAATTTAGCCAAAGCCGTGAACGTAGTGTGGCTGTTGGCGTTGATTGGTCTGGAAGTCGGGGCCGTCAATTCCCGCGCCGATGGTTGGAATTATTGGAGCCAGGTTTTTATTGCCAATCAGCAGTTTGGCAATAACGGAACGAAGCTCGCGACGGACGGCACGAACCTTTATTACTCCACCGCTCTCGACGGTGTTTATCGGGCGACGTTGGCTGACAGAAATTTTTCCGTGCTGCCGCTCACGGGCTTTCCGCTGTGGGACGCCAACACGAATACAAATGGCTATGCTGTCACGCATATCGCTGCCACGCCGCAAGGCACGGTTGTGATTTCAGGCAGTCCAATCAATGTCAGTTCCAATTTGATCACGTTCAATCCGCCCGGCTCCGCCAACAATACGCTGCCCGTTTTTTATTGGTGGGATGAGACGAACCAGCTGTGGCACGCGGCAACAGTGACTGGCAAATCGTATCCTTACACCAGCAACGTGGGGAATTTTTCCATCGCCCCGGATGGCTCGTTGTGGACTTGCTCTGGTTTTTATCCCTATGCCTACCGCAGCACGAATGGCGGGCATAGTTACACTGCGCTCGATATTAACGCACGGGTGCCAACGAATTATTTTCCTATGCCGCTCTCCGGCCAAGGCACGTTCGGCGCACTTTTTTCCGTGTGCGCGGGCTGGAATAACGAGGTCGTCATCGGCTCGGAGACCGGCGGCTTTCTACACACGACCAACAATGGCGCGACGTGGCGCAGCCTCGATCAGAATTTTACCAACACCAATTCTGTGAACCCGCTCGGGCGCACCGGCGATGCCCGGGTGGCGGGAATTGATCACTACGGAAATTTTCTCTGTGAAAACTTTTTACCCGCCAACAGCCCCGCACAAAATATCTGGAGCGGCGTGAAACTCATAGGCTGGAATCCGCGCGATAGCTCGGTGTTCAGCGCCACTAACGGTTTGCCGGTGGGCTACGGTGTTTCATATGCAATGACACGCTCTTCCGGCGTGACCTACACGTTCATGAACCAAGGCAGCAATAATCTCGGCGGCGTCTATCGCGCGCTGGACGGGAAAAACTGGTCGCAGTTCAATGACAACTTGCCAGCGGTTTCTGCTAACGTCGGCACCGCGCTTTCGCCCGGCAATTGCCTGACCGCGTTCGACAATACTTTTTTGATCGGCATCGGTAATATTATTTATTCGTTCGATAGCACGCCGCCGCCCATCAACAATCGCGCGCCGCTCGCACTTCCGCAAAATCTGAATTTTTGGGAAAACTCGCCAACGAACCTCACGCTCACCGGTAGCGATGCGGATGGCGATGACCTGAATTTCATCATCGTCACCGAACCGCTGCACGGCACGCTCACCGGCACGCCACCCGATTTGACTTATACGCCCAGCAATAATGTCACCGGGTTGGATCAATTCACCTTTGTCGTGGGAGACGGCTCGGTCAGTTCAGCGCCGGCCGTTGTCAACCTCTACATCAATTCGCCGACCAACACACTTTCCGCTATCACCATCACGAATCCGCTTAATGGAACTGTGTTCATCGGGCCGACGAACCTCACGTTAGCCGCCGCCGTGAGCGATCCCGACGGCATCAATAAGGTAAATTTTTACAGTGATGCTAACTCGATCGTCACCGTGTCCAATGCGCCCTACGCGTTGACGCTGACGAACCTGCCGCCCGGAGAACACGTTTTTTTCGCCCGCGCCTTCGATAATCTTGGCGCCCGCACTTGGTCGGCACCCATCCGCGTGACCGTGCTGCCCACGGCGCCGGGCTTGAGGATTCAGCAAGTGGACTCCGAAAATGTCGCCGTGACGTGGCCGCTCGACCTCGATGGATTTTTTATCGAATCCGCGCCGGAGGCCAGCGGACCGTGGACGCTTTCGCCCTATCCGCCGCTATACTTCTCCAACGGCCAGACCACGACGATTCCGCTGGCCGAGCAACAGTTCTTCCGGCTGATGCGTCCGCATTGAAGCCAACTGGGCTCAGCCGCAACGTGACTTAGCCCACCGAATAGAAGCGCTTTTTTGCAGTTGCCTCGAACGCCACGCGGTTTAACTTGTCCATCAATCACATGAAAACATTACTCGCTGCCGTTGGGCTTGGTTTGATGATTTTGCGCTCAAGCGCGCAAGTCAGCATTGAACTGGAACTGCCGCAGGAACAATTTCTCCCCAGCGAGGCCATGCCGCTCGCCGTGAAAATCACCAACCGTTCCGGCCAACAGATCCATCTCGGTGCCGACCCGGCTTGGCTCACCTTCAGTGTGGAATCCGTCGATGGCTTCGTCATCATCAAGAAATCCGAAGTGCCCGTCACCGGCGAATTCGATCTCGAATCCTCGCAGTTAGCGATCAAGCGCGTGGATCTCACTCCGTATTTCGTGATGTCCAAGCCGGGCCGTTACAAAATCATTGCCACCCTGCGCATCAAAGATTGGAACGCCAACATCAACAGCGCGGCCAAACATTTCGACATCGTCCACGGCTCCAAGATCTGGGCCCAAGAATTCGGGGTGCCGTCTGCGACCAATGGAGCTCCTGAAGTCCGTAAGTTTTCCCTGTGTCAGGCCAATTATCTCCGCTCACAACTCCGGCTCTACGTGCAACTGAGCGACGCGCAGGAAGCGCAAGTGTTCCACGCCGAAGCCCTCGGCACCCTGGTTTCCTTCAGCCAACCGGAAGCCCAAGTGGATCGCACCTGCCAGCTCCATGTGCTGTGGCAGACCGGCGCTCAAGCCTTCAATTATTGCCTCATCAATCCCAATGGCAACGTAGCCAACCGCGAAATCTACGATAACTTCAACAGCCGCCCGCACCTCGGCGTGAATGATAACGGCGAAGTCAGCGTGAAAGGTGGCGTGAGCCGAACCAAGCCCACCGAACTGCCCCTCGTGAAACGGCCGGATGAATTGCCAGCCAAAGTCGCGCAGTGAACTCTGATTTAACCGCTAATCTGCCCTGATCCTCGCTGACAAAAACTGGCTATTCCACCGCTTTTCAAAAATTTGCTTTCGGGCTCCAGCATTAGCGAAAATATGCGCAGATTAGCGGTTAAATTCATTTCATTTTCCCTTTAGCGCTCGCATGTTTTGGCTAAAAAACTTATCATATGCGCATGAAATTGAAACAAGGCCAGACGTGGAAAGTGGGCGAAAAATTTGTGCGCATCGTCCAATTAGAACGCCTCGAGGTCGGCTACAAAACCCTGCTCTCCCTCAAAAAAGGTGCGGAAGGCGAACACCAAACCACGAGCAAAAAAGATTTCTGCCGCCTGCTCAAAGGCGCGACGTTGCTCACGGGGAACACGAATTTGATTCAGGAATAACTTTCAGCGAGCCGCCGAATTGCTGGCAGCATTTTCTTGCCAAAAGCGGAAAACATTTCCCCACCAATGCGTCGGTTGCCCGGAAATATCGTTGTGGTGCGCGCCCGGAAAAACTTGCAGGTCTTTGGGGCCACCATAGCTGGCAAATAAACTTTCCCCGGAAGCCGCGCCGATAATTTCATCTTTCTCCGCTACGATAAACTTCACTGGGCCACGATAGTTTTTCAGGCATTCCGCCGGATTGAAGCGGTCAAACAATAGAAAATAAGCTAGCAAAAAGGGCATTTGCTTTTGCGCAACGGACGCCAGCTTGGCATACGGAACAAACAAGACGAGCCCTGCGATTTCGGCCGGATGATTTTTCGCCAGTTCGCACGCCACACCAGTGCCAATGGACTCGCTCACGACGTAGCGGGGTGAGTTAGTTGCCAACAATTGAAACGCGGCTTCCGCAGCAGCGATAAAATTATTTTTGCTCGGCGATCCTGCGCGCGCGCCATAACCGGGATATTCCAAAACAAACACGTCCACCGATGCGGCTTCGTGAATCGGCTGCGCTAGATAGTCCCGATCCAACGCACAGCCAGCATTGCCGTGGACGATGAGCACACTGCCAGTTGCGCTGCCGTTGGCGGGAATTTTCCAGCCAATGATCTGGCCGGCTGGATTTTTCCACGGAACAAAGCCATGTCCCGCCGCGACCGACTCGATGACATCAGCGGGAATCTTGGTGGGCAAATAAATCAGGCGGCGCTGAGAAATCAGCACCGCCAGAAGGATAAGCAGATAGACGATGGCGAGCAGTTGCAACACACGAACGAGAGAGCGCTTCAGTTTGCTCCAGTCCTTCATCGCCCTGCCAATTGCTAGGATTGTGCCGGAGTCAAAGGTGCTACCGGCTGTTTGACCTTCACTTCAAGGTAAAGATCGCGCAATTGTTTCGGTGAAACGTGGCTCGGCGAATCGGTCATCAGGCAAGTTCCCTTCGCGGTCTTCGGAAAGGCGATGACATCACGGATGCTCGACGTGCCGCAGAGAATCGCGATGAGGCGATCAAAGCCGAGCGCAATACCACCGTGCGGCGGAGCGCCGTATTTGAACGCGTCGAGCATGTAGCCGAAGCGCAACTTGGTTTCTTCCGGCGGAATGGCGAGCAACTCCTCGAAAATCGTTTTCTGCACGTCGGGCTGATGGATACGGATGGAGCCACCGCCGAGTTCCACGCCATTCACGACGATATCGTAATGCTGGCCGCGCACTTTCTTCGGGTCGGTCTTGAGCAACGCGATGTCCTCAGCCACGGGCGCGGTGAACGGATGATGGCTGGAATACCAGCGGTTCTGTTCGCGGTCGAAACCGAGCAAGGGGAATTCGATGACCCACAGGAAATTGAATTGCTTCGGATCAATCACCAGCTTGCCCTGCCCTTTCAAAACGTCGGCGCAATACAAACGTATCTTGCCAAGGATTTCGCAGGCGTTGAGCCATTGATCGGCGGCGAATAAAATCAAATCGCCTTCCTGTATCGCGAGCTTCGTTGTGAGCGCAGCCTTTTCCGCTTCGCTGAAAAATTTCACGATGGGCGACTTCCATTCGCCGCCTTCGACTTTGATGAACGCCAGTCCTTTCGCGCCAAAACTCTTGGCGTATTCGGTCATCGTCTCGATCTGGCCCTGCGTCGCGCCGGCCATGCCTTTGGCGTTGAGCGCCTTTACCACGCCGCCGTTGGCGATGGTGCCGGAGAACACCTTGAAGGTGCTGGCTTTGAAATCTTCCGTCATGTTCACGAGCTCCATGCCGAAGCGTGTATCCGGTTTATCAATGCCGTAGCGGTTCAACGCTTCTTCGAACGAGATGCGCTTGAACGGCGTGGGCACGTCGATATTCAGAGCGGTTTTCCAGACGCGCTTGATGAGTCCTTCGATGAGCGCGTAAATATCTTCGCGGTCGATGAAGCTCATCTCAATGTCCACCTGCGTGAATTCCGGCTGGCGGTCCGCGCGCAAATCTTCATCGCGATAGCAGCGGGCGAGCTGAAAATATTTTTCCACGCCGGCGACCATGAGAATTTGTTTGAACTGCTGCGGTGATTGCGGCAGCGCATAAAAAGTTCCCGGCTCGCGGCGGTTCGGCACGAGAAATTCCCGCGCGCCTTCAGGTGTGGACTTGAAGAGTGTGGGCGTTTCAACTTCGAGAAAACCTTGCTCATCCATGAAGCTGCGCGCGGCGATGGCAACTTTGGAACGCAGACGCAGGTTGCGCGCCATTTCGGGACGGCGCAGATCGAGGTAGCGATATTGCAGACGTAATTCTTCGTTCACCTTGTTGGCGATTTCCGGATCATCCACGGGGAACGGCAGCACTTCTGCCATGTTCAAGACTTCGAGCGCGGTGATGCCGACTTCGATTTCGCCGGTGGGAATCTTCGCGTTGTTCGTGCCTTCAGGACGATGACGCACTTTGCCGGTGAGGCTCACGACGCATTCGCTGCGGAGCGCGGCGGCTTGGGCAAAAATTTCCGGAGTCAAATCCGACGGATCAAACACGGTTTGCGTGCGGCCTTCGCGGTCGCGGATGTCAATGAAGATGAGGCCACCGAGATCGCGGCGGGAATGGACCCAGCCGGACAGCGTGACGGTTTGCCCGATATGTGCCGGGCGCAGTTCGTTGCAATGATGCGTGCGTTTCATGTAAAAGTTTTCCTCGAATTCAGGAATCAGGAGTCAGAATCCAGAACCGAAGTGAACGCAGATTGTGGCTGCGAAACGGGCGGAATTCAAAATAAAAGTAAGGCGGCGAACGAAGGGGAATTCATTCGGGCAACGAAAGGTGCCACGTATTTGTGACGTCGCCGGAATTTTTGAGGGCCATGCTCAAAGCGGAATTGGAATATTGCTGCACGCTGCCGTCGGCGAGACCGACATTGCCTTGATTGCCGTGAATCTCCGCTGTCCAACTGACGCGCTGACCGGGAACGAGTTTGAGGATGCCCTGCTCCGGCTCGCTCTCGCCGGTGATATTCCGGTCGCCGGTGAGGAATCTTTGTGGATTCGAGTCATTAGCTTCAAGGCCGACGAAGTAGCTGACATTTTTATTACTCAAGCGAATGAAATTATTAGCCGCCGTGCGCGTGTCGTTTGGACAGACTAAAATTTTCGGCGTGCTCAATTCGTTCGACATGACTTGGAAGTGACGAAAGGTATCGGCGCCAGTGGTGAATTCTTTGGTGCCGCCTTTCTCCGTTGAAACCGCCATGGGCAGCTTATCATCGTTGTCACCTTCCCAAATGCGAAAGGCGAGACCGCATTGTTTCAGATTATTCACGCAGTTGATGGAGTGCGCTTTCTGTTTCGCTTTGGCGAGCGCGGGCAACAGCAGCGCTGCTAAAATGGCCAGCACAGCCACAATGACGAGCAGACCGACGAGGGTGAATCCTTGGGTGGTGAAACGGCGGGAGATAGGTTTCATGGGGCAACTATGCACCGAAGGCGGACATTTTCAAGCCATTCTTAATCCTAATCAAATCAGCAGAATGATTCAGGACTGATTATTTTTCGCTTTACCTTTTTCCGGAAACTGTTTGGCTGAACGAGTTAGCGCCCAAGAAAATCCACGCCACTTCCACTATGAAAAAAAGACCTTCACTTCTCGTTGCCTCCACCTTGATTTTAATCGGCAGTCTTGCTTGGTTCAGCTTCGGTTGCGGCAAATCGTCTGCACCAGCCAAACCGACCACAACCACGACCACCAGCCCCGGCTCGGCGGAGCGCACCAGTTTTACCGAGGTCACGGAGCAATTGGATCCGGGCGGAAACTTTTTTCTCTATCTTGGCACGGCGCAGTGGCTCGAACATCTTTCGACTAAAGTGGAAGGGTGGCGCACCACTGTCACCGCGATGCCGGATCTGAAACCGGCGGATGCGGCGAACGTGAATAAAGCTTTCGACCTCGTCAATCATCTCATCAAAGATAGCGGCATCGAAACCATCTCGGGCGTCGGCATGAGTTCCGTGGAAATCGAGAAAGGTATGTTTCACAATAAAATGTTGCTGCACCATTATTCAGGCAGCGGCGATGGCTTTCTCTGGAAACTCTGCGGCCAGGAACCGCACGCTCTGACCGGCCTCGATTTACTGCCAGCGAACACGGCGTTGGCCACTTTTTCGGACGTAGATATGCAATTGCTCTGGAAGGTTACGCAGGATGAGGTTGCTCAATCCGGTTTTCCGCAAGCGCAGGAATTCCTTCAAAAACTGCCGGTGGAATTTGAAAAGAAAACGAAATTGAAATGGGATGTCCTCGTTAAATCCCTCGGCGGCGAATTCGGTTTTGTCCTGACGCTCAATGAATCCAACACCATCCCGATCCCCTTGCCCGGCGCGGCTTTGACGATTCCCGAACCCGGTCTGCTGATAGTGCTCAAGGTGAATGACGACACGATTTTCAACCGGATTGATCAAGAGTTGAAAGCGAATCCACAAATCGTCTCGGTCGAACAAGCCGGCCTAAAAATGCGGACGATGCCGGTGCCGCTACCGTTCATCGGCATGCTGCGCCCGACCTTGGCCAGCAGTGGCGGTTACTTGTTCATCGCTTCTTCAGACGAGTTGGTGAATGAAGCGCTCGCGGTGAAAAGCGGTAAGTCGCCCGGCCTCAAAGGCACGGCGGAATTCAAACATCTCGCGCAAAATATGCCGACGCAAGGCAACCAGTTCACCTACATGAGCGAACGTTTCGGGCGCGTCCTCGTGGAAGTGCAACAGCAAGCCATCAGCGGGCCGCTGGCTAAAAGTGGCATGGCACAATCGCAGTGGATGCAATCACTCTTCCACAACCATCCGGCCTTTGCCTATTCCGTCGGCGCGAACACCCCGCAAGGTTGCTTCACCGTCGGCAACGGCAGCCAAAGCTTTGCCAACATGGCGTTGCTCCCCGCCGTAGCCGTGCCCGCGATGCTTTCCGCCATCGCGATTCCGAATTTCGTGAAAGCCCGCAGCACATCACAGCAAAATGCCTGCATCAATAATCTGCGGCAGCTCGACGCTGCAAAAAATCAGTGGGCGTTGGAAGCCGGAAAAAAAGCCACAGACGTCCCGACCAAAGAAAATCTACTGCCGTTTCTGAGCAAATGGCCGACGTGTCCAGCGGGCGGCACTTACACGCTTGGACCGGTTGGCGAAACACCCAAGTGCAGTGTCGCCACGCATGAATTGCCCTGAGGCGGAGTTTTAATAAACGCGGATTTCCGCTACGCCACAGTCACGATTCATTCAACGCCAGCCTACGGCCGCAATCACCAGATTAGGCAATAGTTTGCCAATTTCGGTTTATCGCCGCCGCCCCCAGAACAAATACGATTTGGTCATGACAGCGCCCTTCCGGCGCGTCATCCAAATATGTTCACACTTAAAAATCGCGGCAGTCAGGCGGCAACTTTTTCACTGGCGTTATTGGCAATGAGCGGCTCGGCGGCGGCGCAGTCGAGCGATGCCCTCATCAACAAGCTGATTGAAAAAGGGATTCTCACCACGCAAGAGGCGAAGGCTTTGAAAGCCGAGGCGGACAAAAATTTCACCGCCGCCTACCAAACTAAAACCGGGTTACCGGACTGGGTGAATCAGTTGAAATTCAGCGGCGATTTTCGCGGGCGCTACGATGGAATCTACGCCGATAACGCTGCGCTCGTGGATCGGCAACGCTTACGCTATCGCCTTCGGTTCGGCGTGACCGCGAATCTGCGCGATGATTTCGAAGTCGGCTTCCGGCTCGCTTCGGGTGAGCCCGTGGGCAATTTCGGCGGCAATCCGATTTCCGGCAATACGACCCTAGGCGACAACGGTTCTAAGAAATTCATCTGGCTCGGCCTCGCTTACGCCAAGTGGACACCCATTGATACGGAGGAATGGAATGGCGCTTTTACTTTTGGCAAAATGGAAAACCCACTCACGTTCCCCTCCTCCGTCGTGTTTGGCAAAGATTACGCACCCGAAGGTTTTGCCGCACAATTGGCTTACAAACTAAACGCGCAGCACAGCCTGAAACTGAACACCACCGCGTTCGTTTTAGATGAACTCTCCGCCAGCAGCAAAGATCCGTGGCTGGGCGTGGCGCAGTTGCATCTGGATTCGTCGTGGGCAAAAAAAATCTCCTCCAGCGTGGGCGTTTCCGTGCTGGCGATTTCTGAAAAAAATAGTCTGGTGAACGATGGCATGCCGAATGTGAATCGCGGCAACACGCGCCAAGCGAATGGCGCACCGCAGTATAATTTCAACCCGATCCACACCGACGCCACGCTGACTTACGCGGTGGATAAATTTCCTGGCTATCCCGGGAAATTTCCCATCAGCATCAGCGGCGAATATCTACAAAACCCCAGCGCCCCGACGGCCAATGAGGCGTATTCGGTCGGTTTTTCCCTCGGAAAATCCGGCAGGAAACATCAATGGAGCCTCTGCTATCGCTGGCAAGAAATCCAAGCGGACTCGTGGTTTGAAGAACTCACTGACGTGGATTTCGCCGCGTATTACCAAGCGTCGCAGCCGAATTCCGGCGGCACGGGCGGCTGCTACACCGGGGGCACTAATGTCCGTGGTCATGTGTTGAAACTAGATTATTCGCCCTACGATTCCCTGACGTTTAGCGTGACGTATTTTCTGACGGAATTAATCCATCCCAACCCGGTGAGTTCCGCGAGCGGCGCCAGCCGGGTGCAAGTGGATGCGATGTGGAAATTCTGACGTCTCCGTTAATATAAAAATCCCGCGCCATAAATTCGGCGCGGGATTTTTCGTTGCCTCTTGGAGCCGAATGGCTTTATCCGCAGAGCGCGAGCACGAGGATTTGCACGATCAAGATGCGCAAAATCATCGTCAGCGGATAAACCGTAGCGTAGGCCACGGACGGCGCATCCGATGCAGTCACCGCGTTAGCAAAGGCGAGCGCAGGCGGATCGGTCATGCTGCCCGCAAGCAAACCGCTGATGACCGTAAAATTCATTTTGAACACCAGCCGAGCAATCAATCCTACGATTAAAATCGGGATCACGGTGATAACGAAGCCGCCGATCAACCAGTCTAAACCTTGCGTAGTGAAGACGGTGCCAAAAAATTTCTCCCCTGCCTTCAGCCCGACGCACGCGAGGAACAAGACGATGCCCAATTCACGAAACGCCACGTTCGCACTGGCGGGCATATACCAAACGAGTGGCCCGATGCGCCCGATGCGGCTCAAGATGATTGCCAGTAATAACGGCCCGCCCGCGATGCCCAAACGCACGGGCACAGGCATATTGGGAATGGCGATGGGGAGCGACCCAAACAAAACGCCTAGCGCAATGCCGATGAAGATGGGGATGAAATTTGTTTCATTCAGCGCGCGAACGGAGTTGCCGAGCACTTGGCGAACTTTATCCATCATCGCCTCTTCGCCGACAACTTGCAGTGTGTCGCCGAATTGCAAGCGCAGTTCGGGCACCGCCGTCATCTCGATATCCGCCCGCGCCACCCGCGTGACAGTGACGCCGTAACGATCATCCAACGCCAGTTCTTCAATCGTTTTCCCAAGAATGCCGTTCTGCGTGACGATGAATTTGCGCGTGACGACTTGGCCGGGAACTTTGACAAGATTCAATTCGCTTTCGCTGCCGATGACAACGCGGAATTCTGCCAGCGCTTGGCGCGTGCCGACGGCGAGAATCACGTCGCCCACATGGAGAATGGTTTGCTCCGTGGCCGTTTGAACCTCTTTGGAACCAGCTCGTTTGATGCGCGAAACAACTACCCCAGCGGAACGACCGGGCACGTTCGCAATCGCGAGGCCGTCCAAATTGGCATTGGCCACGAAGAGGTTCAAGTGACCGAGCGGTTCAATCCCTTTGCGTTGTTCTGCGCGAAAGGCTTCAGCTTCCTTTTCGGGATTGATGCGAAAAATAAAACGTAACAACAGCAGCACCGCGATGATCCCGAACACACCGCCGGGATACGCCACCGCATACGCGAGCGCGGGCAAGCCGGACTGATCAGCCATCGCGCCACCAAGCGTTTTCAAGGTTTGCTGGGTTGCCCCGAGCGAAGGCGTGTTGGTGGTGGCACCGGAAAATAAACCCAGCGCCGCAATGACATCTACACCGAGCACGTTGGCCACGGCGAGCGCGATGGCGGCGCCCATCAAGACGACCGTGGCGGCGAGGAGATTTAACCTTAATCCTTGTTTGCGGAGTGAGGCAAAAAAGCCCGGCCCGAGTTGCAGGCCAATGGTGAAGACAAACAAAATCAATCCAAACTCACGGACGAATTCTAAAATCTCTTTTTCAATGTGTAACCCCCAATGCCCCGCCATGATGCCCGCAAATAAAACTCCGGCGATCCCCAAGCCCACTCCCTTGATTTTCAAACTCGCCAGCGCCAAGCCCACCACCGCCACC
>CAIWFB010000010.1 GCA_903911825.1 uncultured Verrucomicrobia subdivision 3 bacterium | reverse complement strand
CCGAGCACGGCGCGGACGTGATTTTCAAATTGCGAACAAGCGCACGCCTCGATGGTGTAGTGTCCGGAATTATGGACGCGCGGCGCGAGTTCGTTGATCGCCAGCGTCTCATCCGCTGACATGAATAATTCCACCCCAAAGCTGCCGATGCCGCCGACCACCTCCACGGCGCGCTGGGCCAATTCCGTAGCCCGCTGCGCCACCGACGGAGAAATTTCCGCCGGAGCTTTGACGACGTGGCAAACGTGATTCCGTTGGATGGTCTCGACGACGGGATAGACCACCGTGGAACCATCGCGACCACGAGTGACGATCACCGCCAGCTCCCGCTGAAAGTGCCAAAAGGCTTCGACGAACAATTCGTTTTTCCCACCCCCAAGAGCTTGCCAGCCCGCCTCAACGTCTGCCGCGGACCGCACGGTGAAATTGCCTTTGCCGTCATAACCATTGCGCCGCATTTTGAGTAACAACGGCCAACCGTAGTCTTGGGCCACCGCGATGACTTCGGCCGGCGTTTTGACCGCTTGAAATTTCGGCACGGACAGACCGGCGGCTTGCAACGCCTGCTTCTGCGTCAGTTTATCCTGCGTGAGCGCGATGCAGGCGGCGCTGGGAAAAACTTTATGTCCGGCTTTTTCCAGAACTTCCAACGCACCCGCGTCCACAAACTCATTTTCCAGCGTGATGACATCGCAACGGGCAGCGAACTTCGCCAAGGTTTCCGGGTCACTCCAATCGCCCACCATGGAATCCGGCGAGAGCCGGGCGGCGGGGCTGAACGGATTCTTCTCCAACACGATGACTTCGCAACCGAGCGGCAAGGCGGCCTGCGCGGTCATGCGCGCGAGCTGTCCGCCGCCGATGATGCCGAGTCGCACCGGATAATTTTTTGGTGCGCCCAGCTTTTGAATTTCCGGATCGTAAGGTTCGTGCATACGTTAAAATTTCTCTCGCCGCAAAACGCGGATGTCCGTTTCGTAAGCGACCATCGCAAACTTAGCGAAAAACTCCTGTTCTAGCCGAGTCAGAATTTTTTCCGCGACCGCCGGAGGCACGATGACTTCGATCTGGATGTTGGCAAACTCTTGGATGTCGGCGACGCGGCGCCCTTGACTGCCATCACCTTCCACCGTGAACAGCGTGTAACCGTGCGCGCCCACTTCAGCGAGCAGTTTCTTTAGCGGCGCACGCGCTAACGCTTCGCCGATGATGGTCACGAGTTTCATGGAATGAGTATTCATATCAGTTCAAAAAGTAGCGCGCCCAAGCGTAATAAACCGGAATGCCGATGGTAATGTTGAAATGAAACGTGATGGCCAGCGACGGCGTCAGGTAAAGCGCCGGATTCGCTTCCGGCAACGACAGGCGCATCGCCGCCGGCGCGGCGATATAGGACGCACTCGACGCGAGCACGCCCATCAGCGTCGCGCCACCGAGACTCAAGCACACGTATTTGCCTAGCAACACCCCAAGAAAGCCGTGAAACAGCGGGAGTAAGATTCCAAACGCCACGAGCAACGGCCCGACTTTTTTCAAATCCCCAAGGCGCTGCCCCGCGACCATGCCCATCTCCAACAGGAACAAGGCGAGCACCCCTTGAAACGGCGTGACGAAGAAGGGTTCCACCTTCTCCATGCCCGTCTTGCCACAGAGAGCCCCGACCAACAATGCTCCAAGCAGCAAAAAGACGCTACGCCCAAAAACCGCTTCCCGCAGCAGTGATTTGAAAGAACCGTTGAAGACTGAATCCTCCCGCTGCAACGTCATCTTACCCAGTAATACGCCCACGATAATCGCTGGCGATTCCATCACGGCGAGAAAAGCCGTGGCATAATTTTCGTAAGGCTCATTGATGCCCTTGAGATAATTCGTCGCCGTGATAAACGTCACCGCACTCACCGACCCATAGTGGGCCGCAATAGCCGCCGCATCTACCGGCCTTAACTTCCCACCGAAGCGCAACAATGGATACGTCCACAATGGAATCAACGCCCCGAGCAACAACGCCGCCAGCGCGGGAAGAATGACGACCCTGATACCGGCTTCATTGATCGCTACCCCACCTTTGAAACCCAAAGCCAGCAACAAATAAATCGTCAGGGTGACGTAAAGCGCTTCCGGAAATTTCAGATCGCTTTTGATCAGCGCCGCCGTGATACCTAGCGCGAAGAACAAGACAGCCGGCGACAACAAGTTGGCCGAAAGCGCATGGATAAAATCAATTTGCACGCCGCCACCTTAAACCAGCCATTACCTTCGCAAAAATAGATTGTTCCCATGCTATCGTTCGGTTATTTCGATCTGATGAATTCTGCGTTTGAAAACCCGGAATGGTTGAACTATCACCATCTGCGACATTTCTGGATGATCGCTCGGCACCGCAGCATGACCAAGGCGGCCGCCAAGCTGAAAATTTCTCAATCCACCTTGAGCGAACAATTAGGGGAGCTGGAGGAATGGCTGGGCCGGCCATTGTTTGATCGACGCGGGCGGGAGCTACATCTGACGGACGCCGGGCGCGTCGCGTTGGAACACGCCGAAACGATTTACAATACGGGCCACGAACTTATCACCCGCTTCCGCCAATCCGGCGAAACCCAGCAACGCGTCCTGCGGATCGGTGCCGTGGGTCCGCTTTCCAAAAATTTACAGTTCGATTTCATCCAGCCGCTGTTGGCGGATACGCGAACGAAGGTCGTCGTCATGGCCGGGGCTTTGGACGAACTGACTCAAAAACTGCACGACCATAAAGTGGATCTGGTGCTCTCCAACATTCCGCTGCGCACGGATCAGGAACACAACGTCTTCAATCACCTGCTCGGCGAAGTGCCGGTGTTTTTGGTGGGCGGCAAAACTCTAAAACTGACGCGCCCGAAGTTCCCGCAATTTCTGAAACACATCCCGCTTTTTCTCCCGAGCCGCCAAAGCGATGTGCGGGCCGACTTTGATTTGCTGCTGGCGAATGCGGGTATCGAACCCTTCGTTCACGCTGAGGTGGATGACATGGCGTTGCTCCGTTTGCTGGCCCTATCCGGCGAAGGTTTGGCGCTCGTCTCCAAGATCGTGGTCGAACGGGAATTACAGTCCCGCAAAATCAAATTCATGTTGCGCGTGCCCGGACTGGCGGAAAAATACTACGCCCTGACCATTCGCAAGCGGTTTCAAAACGCCTGGCTGGGCGAAATTGTCGAAATTTTTCGCGCGCGCCTCAAAGCTCTGGCCTCTCAAAACACCCTTAAAATTTAGCTTTTCACACCGGTTCTGCTTGGCAATCGGGCGATTCCTCGGTTACCTAGTCAGATGCAAGCTGTCCTGGATTATCTAAAACAGAATCAAAAACGTTTTCTCGCGGAGTTTTTTGAATATCTCCGCTTCCCGAGCGTTTCCGCGCAGTCCAAACACAACAAAGACCTCGTTGCCTGCGCCCAATGGCTCGCGAACCATTGCCAGCAGATCGGCCTCGAAGCCAAGATCCACGGCACGGCGGGCCACCCCATTCTCGTCGCCAAAACGCCGCGCGTAAAATCAAAGACCAAACGCCCACACTTCATGGTTTACGGCCACTACGATGTGCAGCCGCCAGAGCCACTCGACCTGTGGAAAACACCGCCGTTCGAACCCCGCATAGATGGTCGCAATCTATTTGCCCGCGGCAGCACGGATAACAAAGGGCAAAATTTCGCTCACCTAAAGGCAGTGGAAGCTTATTTAAAAACCGGCACGCCACTGCCCTGCGATCTCACGTTCGTCATCGAAGGCGAAGAAGAAGTCGGCAGCAAAAGCCTCTCCGGTTTTCTCACGCGCCACCGCGCTGAACTTGCCTGCGATGCCGTCATCATTTCCGACACCGGCATGCCCAGCCCCAAGCATCCGGCACTCACTTACGCTCTGCGCGGCATCATCGCGTTTGAAATCACGCTGCGCGGCCCGGCGCGGGATCTGCACTCCGGCATCTTCGGCGGCGCGGTGGAAAATCCCGCGATGGCGCTCGCCCGCCTGCTCGCCAAAGTTCACGACGCTGATGGACGCATTACCATTCCGGGTTTCTACGACGGCATTGAACCGCTCTCCAAATTGGAACGCGCCCAAGCCGCGCGTTATCCGCTGAAAGACGCCGACCTCAACAAACTGCTCGGCACCCCCAAACTATTTGGCGAACGCGACTTCACCGCTACGGAACAGCGCAGCGCCCGCCCCACCTTTGAGATCAATGGGCTCACCAGCGGTTATCAGGGCGAAGGCAGCAAAACCATCGTGCCCTCGTGGGCGCGCGCCAAGATCACCTGCCGCCTCGTGCCGCACCAAAGTCCGGCCAAAATCCGCAAGACCGTGCTCGCCTACTTGAAGAAAATTTGTCCGCCGACCGTGAAGTTGGAAATCAATGCTGGTCATGGCGCGGAAGCCTACCTCGTTTCTCCCACTGGCCCGCAAGCGCAAGCTGCCTTGCGCGCTTTGAAGAAAGCCTTCAATGCCGAGCCCATCTTGATGCGGGAAGGCGGCTCCATTCCCATCGTGAACGAATTCAAAAAGATTCTCGGCGCCGATTCGTTGCTCCTCGGCCTGGGGTTGCCGGATGACAATGCGCATTCGCCCAACGAGAAATTCAACCTCGATTGTTTTGAGAACGGTCAACGCATGAGCGCGTATCTCTGGCAGGAATTGAAGTGAAACAACGTGGGTCGCAGCGGACGTGAGTCCGCTCAGAAAACACGCACCGAGACGCGGCGAAGCCAAACGCTCCAGCGCAAAACGGATGCGCCCAACCACGTTGGCTCCGGCGAGAGGCTGTGTGAAAACTCTTTCATTGTGTTGAAACTTCTAAGGTGGCGGGGCGTCTTTGCCAAGCATGAATCACCGTGTGGGTTTGGATCGTGCGCAGACGCT
>CAIWFB010000009.1 GCA_903911825.1 uncultured Verrucomicrobia subdivision 3 bacterium | reverse complement strand
GACCTGAAAATCCAGTTCCCTTTGCTCGGAAGGTGAGGCACTTTTCGAGCGCCACCCGCCGCACTTTTCAACCGCCGTTTACACTATGAATATAAAACCCTGCTCGGTTCGGTGGAACATGGAACATTGGCTCATTCCAACACTGATTGGAATTACGGTATCAACCATTTTAAGTGCGTCTGCGGCAGTGTCCTTTTCGGAAAACTTCGCGGGCGGCACGCTCAATTCAGCCCTACAAGCGCCGTCGCCAAATTATTACTCGTTCAATGGGCCGGCCACCATCGCGGAGGCTAGTGATCGGAGCTATATCGCCACAACCGCCACGGATTTTCTGGCCGCTGATTTTACTGCGACGCTGACCTACACCATCGCTTCCGGCAACGACAGCATGTTTGTCGGTATCGGCAACGGCACGCCCGCGGGCGGATTTTATGGTGAACCGGATAAAGCAATCTATCTCCGCGCCTGCCCACCAAACTTTGGCTCAGGTCAGGTGCATGTGACCATCAACAACGGTGCGGGCAGCGTGAATGAAGGCGCTACACTTGTGAATCTTCTGTCCGGCGCAACTTCTCGCGTGCAAATCACGAAAACGGGCGACTCCTTGACCTTCGCGCTCGACTATAACTCCAGCAGCGGAACCTTTGTGGCGGATTACAGCCAAACATTCAGTCTGGCGAGCAGCGTAGGTTTTCTCGATAACAGCGACAGCCGGTTTTTCTTCGGCACGCAGGCCGGGGTTACTTTCAACGCGTTGGATGTCAACATTACGCCTGTGCCGGAAATCAACCCACTAGTGCCAGCCAGCCTGATGTTGGTCGGGGCGGTCACCTGGCAACGGCGGCGAACAGGCCGACTGAACACCGACGCGGCAGAACCGAAATAAATTGCGTCTCACCACCAACGTGGAAATTCCAGAGCACAAGTAGGCAATCACTATTCACCCGACCAAAAAACTTTAGCTTTCACATTGACCGGCACGGCGGGTTCTGTCGAAATGATAGAACATAGTAATTTTGTCCAGATGCCGAGAACTCCTATCAAAAACGGAAATGGTGCCACCCGCACCGGCGCGAATAAATACGACGCCCATCACAAAGTCCTCTCGCAAACTTACGGTGCCTTCGCCGATTTGCGCCGCGAATTGTCCGACTCCAAAAGCACGGTCACGGAACGCGAGGATATGCTGCGCAGTTTCGCGACGTGCCCGGATTCCCAACGCGCCTGGCTGTTGCTGGAAGATTATTTTGAGAAGCTCGCGCTCTCGCGCAAAGATTTTCCCGCGACGGATTGGTGGCCGAAAGTTCTCGCCGCCACCGGTAAAGCCCGCCTCGAAGAACTGGCGTTTCTTTTTCTCCGCGCCAAGCGTTCCGTGCCGCCGGAATTACAACTCCACGCTAACCCTGATCGTTTCGCCAAAGCCGAAGAAGCCGAGCAGGAACAGCGCTTGGTAAAGGAGTTGGAACACTGGCTCTCGCCGCCCGCGCCGCTGCATCTGGACACGCCCCGCGCCACGTTGCGCGTGGTTTGCCGCCCGGAACCAGACGCGCAGGAGCCTTCGCGCTTCCGCCTGAATCTGCAATTTCTCCTGCTGCGTCCGCGCACGGGCGAAAAAGCCCGTTCGCTTCACGATCTCGTGGATCTTGTCGTTCGCGCCGCGCATGAACAGGAATTGTTCACGCCGTGGGATTGGGAATTTATCCAATGGATCTACGATACCCACCGCGAACGCGCCGGGCACGAGACCTCACTGCTGTTGGCCGATGCGGAACTATTGCAATGGCTCGCGCGCTGGGGCAACACGGATCGCCTCGAACTCGCGGCGAACAATCAGCCACTTTATTTTCACGGACACATCATCGCGCTCACGCCGCATCTGGAGAACGGTGAGCAGGAACTTTCTTTCACGCACCGCATCGCTTTGCCGAGCGGGGAAAGCTGTTCGGTTTCGGATGCCAAATTTTTCAATCGCCAATCACCGATTGCGCTCGTGGGCAATGAATTTTTTCTCCTACGCAATGCGCCACCCGTTGGTGTGCTGAAATATCTGGCGCAAAAACCGTCGGTGCCCGTGCGCAAGTTGAGCCATCGCCTGCTGTTGCATCTGCGGAAGTCGCAGACGAATCAGGGTGTGGATTGGGATCAGCTCTGCGTAGCGCATCAAGCCGCGCCGCAATTTGTTTTTGAATTGCTCGAAGACACGGTGCGCTTGCGGCTGTTCGCCAAGAGTCAGCGCGACAAGAGCACGTGGCTCTGGAGCGGCCACGAATGGACGCCGCATAGCCGCGTGATCAAGCCGGGTGACAAACCGGAAATTCTGGACGACCCGCGCCTCGAACCGGTGATCCACTGGCTGCGGAAATTGGATTGGTTCATGCAGGAACCCGGGCTGTGGATCGGCGATGCAAACGAAAATTTTCTCGGTGCCCTCGCCGAAGCGTGGGCGGAGCGTCCGGCGGAAGCAGAATTTCTCGGTAACGCCGCGTTCCATCGCCTGTTCCTGACGCCGCGCGCGCTCAAGCCGCGCCTCGTCGTCAAAGGCAGCGGCATTGATTGGCTTTCAGTTTCGGCGGAGTGGGAAGCGGAAGGGTTGAAACTTTCCAAAGCGGATCTCGAACGCCTCGCGGCGGCGACGAGTCGCTTCGTCAAATTGCCTAACTCCGGTTGGGTGGAACTCGATACGAACGCCGTGCAGGGCGCGCACGAAGCCATGGCCGACATGGGCGTGGAAGGGCTCATCGCCGTGCCGCAAAAAGTCGGTCTCGAACACGTCGCCCACTTGGACGAAGACGGCTTGCAACGCTTTGTCGATTCACCTGAAGCGCAGGCGTTGCGCGACCGCGTGCGCGATTTCAAAGGCGTGCCTTCGGCGGAATTGCCCAAGACACTTTCGGCGGAACTACGTCCGTATCAGAAAGACGGCTTCGATTTCCTTGCGCACCTCGTGCGCATCCATCTCGGCGGCATTTTGGCCGACGACATGGGTCTTGGCAAAACGCTCCAGACCTTGACGTGGCTCGCGTGGTTGAAAGAGCAGAACAAAAAGAATCCCAAACCGTCACTCGTCATTTGCCCTGCGTCCGTGCTGCACAACTGGCGGCGCGAAGCGGAAAAATTTACGCCCGATATGAAAGTGCTCGTGCTCGAAAGCGGCGCGGCGCGTCACAACTTGCGGAAACAGATTCCACAGCACGACATCATCGTCACGAACTACGCCCTGCTCCGCCGCGACTTGGAAGAATTCCATAAGTTCAGTTTTCGAGCCGTCATTCTCGACGAAGCGCAGTTCATCAAGAATCCCGGCGCGCAAGTCACGCAATCCGTGAAGCAGTTGAAGTGCGAAAATAAAATCGCGCTCACCGGCACGCCGCTCGAAAATCGCCTGCTTGATTTGTGGAGCATCGTGGATTTCATCCAACCCGGTTATCTCGGCAATCAGGAGCATTTTCTCGAGACTTACGAACCCAAAGGCGGCGAGAACGCCGAGGCGGAACAACGCATCGCGCGTCGCCGATTGTCCGCGAAGTTGCGTCCGCTGCTTTTGCGCCGCTTGAAGAAACACGTCGCGAAAGATTTGCCGGACCGCATCGAGGAACGTCGCGATTGTCCGCTGGGCGAAGATCAACGGAAACTTTACCTCGCCGAATTGCGCCGCAGCCGCGATCAAGTGATGAAAGCCGTGGAGACCCAGGGCCTCAACAAATCCAAGATGCACGTCCTCGCCGCGCTCACGCGCTTGCGGCAGGTCTGCTGCCATCCGTCGCTTGTCGGTAGCGACACCGCGTCCGGCAAGACCGATACGTTGTTTGAATTGCTCGATCCGCTCATCGCCGACGGCCAAAAAGTTTTGGTGTTCTCGCAGTTCGTGCAGATGCTGGAAATCTTGCAGAAAGAATGCAAAGCCCGCGGCATCCACACCCACGTGCTCACCGGCCAGACGAAAGATCGTCAGGCCGTCGTCAACGATTTCCAAAAAGAAACCGGCGCGTGCGTGTTCCTATTGAGCCTCCGCGCGGCGGGCACGGGTTTGAATCTCACCAACGCCAGCTACGTCGTGCTCTATGATCCATGGTGGAATCCGGCGGTCGAAGCGCAAGCCATTGATCGTTCGCATCGCATTGGACAAACGCAAACGGTCAATGCCTACCGCCTCATCGCGCCCGGCACGGTGGAAGAAAAGATTTGGGAGCTGCAACAGAGCAAAGCGCAAACCATCGCCGACGTGCTTGGCGAAGAAGGCTTCGCCCGCAGCCTCACGGCCACGGATCTGGAATATCTGTTTGCCGAAGAATAAGCATGGATGCGCCCACCAACGCAGCGAGTGACGCGGCCAAAAAAAAAATCAACTGGCCGCTCGTGGGGATTTTAGTTTTGGCGCTCGCGCTTCGGTTGATTTATTTGGGCTGGGCGCAAGGCAATGCTTTGAGTTACCAAACGGACGGCGTAGAGGCTTACGAAGTCGCCGTTCACTACTCGGCTGGCGACGAGCGGGCGCAATACATCGGGCAACCGAATTGCAACGCGCACTCCAAACTGCCGGGGCCGCTCTGGACGCTGTTTGGCGTGGCCGGACTTAAATTAACTGGCTCCATGTCCGGCGTGATGTGGCTCACGATTTTCGCTAACGTCTTGGCCATCGGCTTGACGTGGCGTTTGACACGAGACTGGTTCGGACCGCGTGCGGCGAATCTGGCGGCGCTGTTCATGGCCACTTCGCCGTGGGCAGTTTTTTACGCCACCATCGTTTGGAACCCCTCGCTCATGCCACTATTTGGCGCGCTGATTTTTCTCGCGCTAGCGCAAAATCTCCGAACTGAAAAGTCGCGGCTGATTTTTTTGATTCCCTTTCTCATCCTGATCAGCCCGCAATTTCACATGTCGCCCCTCACCTTGATTCTCCCGCTGATTGCTTACGCTTGGCTGGCAAAAGTGAAAGTGAATTGGCGCTGGCTCATCTGCGGCTTGGTCTCCGGCATTGCCTGCTATCTCCCCTACTTCCACGGCGAAATGCAACATCATTGGGCGAATACGCGGGGAATTCTATTTGGCGGCGAAGGTCATTTTTCGGCGGATGCGCTGAAAATATTTTCCTCACCGTTTAGCTTTCTCGTCAATTTCTGGAATCCCGGCTGGACGTATGCGCCCGGCGATTATCAAGCTTTGGCTCGCCACACGTTCGGCAGCACCGCCGGACTCATCATGGCTAACGTCATCTCCGTCATCTTCGCGGCAATTCTCCTGATTGCCCTGATTCAATTGGCGATTACGACCGTAAAACAATTTCGCTCCAGCCCGCGCCTCGCCTTTTTGCGGTCACCCGGACTCGCCTTACCTGGCTTCCTCCTCGCGACTTATCTGTTGTTCAATTTGATTGCCGGCAAACCGTTTCACGCCCGATATTGCCTACTGGTGTTGCCGCTAATTTTCGCCTTGGCGGGCGCGGCAGCGGCGCAGGGTTTAACGCATCCACGGCTACGAAAATTACTTCTGCCTGCGCTCGTTCTCACCATCGCAGCGAACCTTTGGTTTGTTCCCACGATGAGTTGGTTTGAACGCGACCGCATCGCGCACAGCCCAGTTTTTGTGCCGAGCTTTGCCAAGTTGGAATCCGTTTATCAAGCGTTGCGGAAAACTTCCAACGCGCCGATTCGCGTGAGCGACACGGCGTATCTGGCGACGCTGAAAGAGCCCGACAAGATCCATCAATGGGCCAGCTTGATCCGCCGCTACGTCAACGCGCGACAAGTGGAATTGCCCCTCGCCAACGTCGCCACCCAGCCCGTCAAAGTTTTTGAATTACGCGCCGCCAGCACCGTCAATCCCAGCGACCCGACGCTCGGATTTTACGGCAACGGTCTCGCGCTCGTAGCGTTGCCGTGAACAAAGCGCTTTCCGCGCACCGCAGAATTTTTCAAGGCTTCAAATTCACTTCGCCGCCAGTCTTCGTCGAAGCCGGGATGCGTGACGAGAATGCCATTCGGCTGCGGCAGGCAGGCGGCAAATTTCGGTAAATATTCCGCGTAGCGCTGCCATTCCTTAAAATCATAGATACCAGAAAATCCATCGTTCGTCGCCACGCCCGCTGCGCGCAATTTTTTTTCCAACCGTGACCCGAACGCGCCGATGAAACCAGCTTTCATGGACGGCAACTTTTGGCGCTGAAGGTCCCGCGTGCACAGCCGCGTATTGCGAATGTAGGGCCGTTGGCTCACCGGCAATTGGCACACGAAATCCACCAATGCGCCCGCCACTACTGGGAGTTGATGCGCGTGCAGATGACCGTCAATGTAGTCCGGCGTGCGCCCGGATTGTTTGACGAACAATTCGTATTGGGCGGCGAGTAACGAAACTATTTCCGCAGATTTTAACTGGCGAAAAATTGCCCGGCGAAAAAGTTTTCCAAACTCCGGCAGCACGGTTTTTTCCAGCGGCGCGGAGAGCGGGAGATTTTCATTCGTCAGGCAGAAGTGTAGGCCAAGATCTACGTTAGCTTCGTGGGCGCGAATTTTTTCCATGCTCGCCGCGTCACAGCGTTCGAACAAGACCATGCACGACACGGCGGAGAGTGTGCCCGTGTCGCAGAGCTGGAGGATGGCGCGGTCAATGTCCGCGCGCATTCCGTAGTCGTCGGCGCAAATAATCATCGCACGCTTGTCTGAATAATCGTTGATTTTGTCAAGCGGACAATGGCAACTTATTCGCGTGTCCTTTTCCTGTCTTTTCCTCATCAACGGCCTTGGCATGGGCAATAGCACCCGCTGCCACGCCGTGATTGAGAACCTAGCGGCGGCGGGCGTGAAAGTCCACGTTCTGACCTCTGGCAACGGACTGAAATATTTTTCCAACCGCCCGGAAATCGCGTCGTTGCATGAGATGGCGTCGTTTTATTATTCCGGCAGCAATGGCGGCGTCAGCGGCTGGGCGACTATCAAGACCGTTGGTAACCTCGCCAAACTGGCCAAGGCCAAGCGCGCCAAGCTGGAGCAAATCATTGCGGAAGTGAAACCGGATATCGCCGTCACCGATTCCGAATACGCCACCGCGCCGCTGCGCCGCAAAAAAATCCCCATCGCAGCCATCAATAATTCCGAAGTCGTCGTCACAGAATTCTTCAAACATCGGCGCGAGGCGAAGGGTGTGCGCAGTCACTTCTGGTTCGTGGAGTTTTCCGACTACCTGTTTCACCGCAAGTTTTGCGATCTCATTTTAAGCCCGTATCCCTTGCGCACGCCGACGCGGCATCCGAAATTCAAACGCATCGGCCTCATCGTCCGTAAAAACGTCCGCGAAATTATTGACACGACGCCGGTGAAAAATCTTTCGCCGAAGCAGTTGAAGAATGTTGTCTTCATGTTGAGCGGTTCCGTTCACGCCACGCTGGTGAATTTTGACAACCGCGAATTTCCCTTCAACGTGGATGTCGTCGGGCGCGACGGCAATTCGCACGGCAACGTAAAATTTCACGGGCGCCTGATGAACAACACCGAAATCCTCGCCCGCGCTGACGCACTCGTCATCAACGGCGGCTACTCAGCGTTGTCCGAGGCGTTCGCGTTTCGCAAGCCGACCTTTGTGCTGCCGGTGCCGGGTCACGCCGAGCAATTCATCAACGCGCGTATGACCGAAGACCTCGGCTTGGGCTATCACGTCACGGAGGCTGACCTGCTTGACCGCATGATGGCTATGCACGCGAAAGATTCGTGGGTCGGCCGCCAGCCGATGCCGCCGAAATTCGAGATCAATGGCGACGTGGAAGCAGCGGAATTGATTCTGCAACTTGCCGCGCAACGTCGCGCCTGAAGCGAGGCAGAAAGCTTTGACAAAAATGCTTAATGATCAAAGCGGGAACATTGTTTATCCGCCAAGATCAATGACATTTTATCCACACAGTAATCAACTAAAACAGATCATGAAAAAACTACTCGTTACCACGGTCGCCACCCTCTCCGCCATGTTGCTCCTGAGCGGCTGTCTGGCCTTGCAGGTTGGCGGGGGCGATAAAAAGGAAGTCACCAAGGCCACGGTTGGCCAGCAGTTGATTGACTTGCAGACCGCCAAAACTACTGGCGCCATCTCGGACGCGGAATATCAAACGCAAAAAGCCCGAATTTTGGGCGGCAAGTGACGCGAAGGCTTTTATTCAGTCGGCCATTTGAGTTCACCGCTACTGGCCAATCTGTCGCACTAGAAAATTAAAACTAATCCTCCTTCCCGCGTGCTCCTGCTGCCAGTTGGAGCGGTTTTGGTTGAGAAGGGAGAAAAATTAGCTAGGCATTTTCCCTCCGTCATAGGCAATTTTCACCGGCTGAAGTGCGATTTGAGAAAGCCGACGAAGGCGGCTGCCAAACCGCCCAAGACCAAGCCCACTCCAGCCCCGAGCGCGAGATTCAAAGGTTTGTTGGGTTTGCAAGGCCGCAGCGCGGGTTCAGCCTGGTCAACGATAAGCACGGGAGCAGTGAGCAACACCGAGGCGTTCGTGGTCTCCATTTGGGTCTTCGCCTGCCGTTCCAGCGCGTATGTCTGATACGCTTGCGCCACGGCGTTGGCAACCTGGGCGGCTTCGCGGCGTTCGTCGCTATAGGCACTGATGCTGAGGAGTGGGGTGTTGGCCACGGGCGACACGATCAAACGGGACTTCAAAATGGTCAATGACTCGCCGGTTTTGAGATTCTCACCGTTGAAATATTTTTTACCCCAGAGCACGTTCAAATTTAGTGCGCGAATAACTTTTTCCAACACGACTTGGGATTGGATGATTTCCACTTCCGACCGCAACGCACTGAAGCCATCGACAGTCGCAGGGAGTTCCACTTTGATGCGCGCGGTGCTGGCATAGCTCTCGGGCAAAATATAGGTGATAGCGGTGGTCGCGATCATCGTAATTAAAAAGACGATGGAGAAAATCGCATACGCGAAGGCGAAGGTATGGCCTGACGGGGCGGCCACGGGCACAGGCGCGGGATGCAAGGTATTCATGGGTTAGTGCTGCTTAGCCTAATGAGGCACAAACGGCGACGCAACTCTTCACCGACGAATCGTGGGGTGAGCCAACGGGCGTGGGGCGGGCGGTGCGCTGCTTCGATTGGGCGGCAGCATCACCGAGGCAACGCTGGGCGCGGCGACGGGATGTGCGGCGCCGATGAGTTGCAATAATTTGTTAACGGACTGTTTCATGGTCTCGGCCTGGGCATTCAATTGTTCGGCGGCCGAGGCGCATTCCTCGGCACTGGCGGCGTTGGATTGGGTGACTTTATCCATCTGACCCACGGAGCTGTTGATCTGCGTGATGCCCTGCTTCTGCTCGGCGGATGCGCCGGAAACTTCCGAAGCCAACTCATCCACTTGGCGAGCTTTGGTGACGATGTCATTCAAGGCAGCGGCAACTTGCTGGCTGATTTCCACGCCATGGGCAGTGCGGCGCATCGCTCCCTCAACTTTATCGGCAGTTTCCTTAGCGGCGCTAGCGCTGCGGAGCGCGAGGCTGCGGACCTCCTCGGCCACGACAGCGAAACCCATGCCCGCTTCCCCGGCGCGCGCGGCTTCCACAGCAGCATTCAGGGCGAGCAAGTTCGTCTGAAACGCGATCTCGTTGATCATCTTATTGATCTTGCCGATGTCGGCACTAGAAGCGTTGATCTCGTTGATTGTCTCGCTCAACACGGCCATCTGCCGCACGCTATCCTCGGCGGCCGCGCGCGTGCGCCGGGCGATTTCCGTAGCCTCGCTAGCGTGCTCAGTGTTGTGCGCCGTGGTGGAAGTGAGCTGGGTCAAACCCGAACTGGTTTCTTCAATGGAAGCGGCAAGTTTGCTAGCCCCTTCCGCCAAGGACTGGCTCGTATCCGAAAAGTGTCCAGCCGAATGGCGGACTTGTAGCGATTGCTCCGCGATTTCATCAGCGGCCTGCTGAATGGGAATGCTCATGAAATACCGCACACTTAGCGCCACCATCACCGCCAATAAAATCACTAGAATCGTGGTGGTGATGACGGCTGAAATCGCGTTGGCGCGGCTGAAATCGGTATCAAACACATCCCAGGCTTGCTCCGCTTTTTTCAAGGCATCGTTGGAAAACCGCAGACTCAACACGCCTAAAACATCACCCTCGTGCCGCTCCGTATGGCACGTGATGCACAATTTTTCTGCCCGCAACGGTTTATAAATTTCAAACGAATCATTCGCCTGCCGCCGGATGGGATCGGCGGCAGATAATAATTTCCCCTTCAACTCCGCCGGCAATTCACCGCGTTTGCGAGCGGGAATAGTGGTGTAGCGCACGATACCTTTGAAATCCGTGAGCGAAGCCTCCTTCAAACTCGGCAACTTCGCCTGCTCTTGGATGATTTTCTCAAATAGATCCATGTCGCCTATCGCCATGACTTTTTTGAGCGAGGTAGACATGGATTCCTGCATACAATCCACCCACTGCCATTGGCGCTCCACTTCCCCAGCCTTGCTATCGCTAGCGAATTTATCCACCAGCTTCAGATCGAAATGCCGTTGCACTAGGCAGGAACCGAGATAAACGGCCAGCAGCCCCACCACCAAAACAGTGAATAATTTAGTCTGTAATTTCATAGCTCCACTGCGCGATTTCCCCGGGCGAATCGCGGCTTATTCAGTCGAGTCTGCGCTGGGCAGCATCAACTACTTGCTCATCGGCCACGCGCCCAACTGCTGAAAAGAATTTGATAAACCGATTTTGGAAAAGGTGAGACAAAATTTGCCATCACCGGGAGCTGCTAAATCAGGGACAAATTGAAATGGATTCAATAAACGAACGGTAAGAAGACTCCGCATTTTTGATTCTGAAAATTCGCCAAAGCTAATCTCGGGAGAGCAAATGAAACGGCAAACCCAAGTCCGTTCCTTGCGCTGATTTTTTTCGCCGCTCTCAGTCTTCATCCACAATCTTTACCGCCCACGCAGGATACGGTTTGTCCCCCATCATCGCGCGCCACAGAATGCGGTTGAGCACATCTTCGGGGCATTTATCCGGTTGTTCCAACGGCAGCCGTGCCGAGGCGTAGGCATCCTGACGGAGTTGGGCGTTGGAGATTTTCTTTGGCGACGGATTCACTTCGTCCAACGGCACCTGATTTGTCACCACCGTGTAAGCGGTGAAATCCGGCGTGTTCGTGAAGCAATCAAACATCGGCGTGGCGGTGGCATCAAACTGATTCATCGGCGGCAATCCCATCATCAATTCCATCGTGCGCAACAGACTGGTAGTGTTGTATTGCGTGCCCACAACGGCTTGGCGCCGGGTGTAAGCACTGATCGCCAAGGCAGTGGTGCGATAGCCGCTGACATGATCCCAGCCATTTTGCGGATCGTCTTCAATGACGAAAATGCAAGTATCTTTCCAAAATTTACTATGGCTCACGGCGTCCACAATCTGGCCCAGTGCCAAGTCATTGTCGGCCACCTGCGCGGCGGGCGTGGGCTTGCCCGCTCCCGTGCCGCTGGTGTGATCGTTGGGCAGCCAAAGTATCGTCAGGTGCGGCAGCGTGTCCGTCTGCTCATAAGCGTTTAATTTCTGGCTGAAAAAAGCCGCCCGCCACACATCCGGCACGGCGAGATCCCAGCCGCTGAAGTTGGTGACCAAGAACGGACGCAGCGCTTCGATGTCCGGTTCGCAGGAGTATTCAATGGCATTCGCACCACTGGTGAAATCGCGATAGGTTTCAGCAAAACCAATTTTTCCTTTTTGCGAAGGATTTTTCCAGCGCTTCGTGGACGTGCTGAATTCACCAAAGTTAACGACGCTGCGGCCATGCGCCAGAGCGTTGTCCCAAATGAAGCCGGAAGGCGCGTAGGCCAGCGCGTCGCGACCGGGCTCGCCATCGCCGCCGCAGGGATAACTGCGCGGCCAACCAGCAAATTCACGCTCCACATAATCGGTGGCCAAGCCGCTGTCCGTCCAATTGTGGCCATCCGCACTCAAGATGCCGGAGCAATAGGTATTATCCAGCAGCGCGAATTGGCGGACGAGTTGGTGTAGATTTGGCGTCACGCGCTCACCAAAAATGCACAAGCTGGCATCGCCATTGCCCGTCGTGACATCACCCAAAATCTGGTCGTAAGTGCGATTCTCTTTGATGATGTAGATGACGTGTTTGAAAACACTGGGTTCACCGACGCGTTCCGGCACCGGTGTGGGCAATCGGCTGGGCCGCGCGGGTAACTTGGCTTGCGCCAACAGCGGATAACGTAGATTGGCTAACGCTTTTTGGGTATCGGCCGCGAGCTCGCGCTGGTTCGGCACCGGCACCAACGTCAGCGTGCCACCGTATTGATGTGTATTGAAACCAAAACCTTCCGCGCCGGAGCGGGCTTTCTGCGTTTTCACCGCGATGTCTTTCAGGTTCGCCACGCACAGCCCACTGTGCCGCGCATCAAAGGCAATCGCACTCGGAAACCAGCCGACCGGGATCAGCCCCAACAACTGGGATTGACCCGGATGAAATTTAAAAACCGCCACGGCATTCTGGGTGCCGTTGGCGACAAATAATTTTTTACCAGCCTGATCAAAAGTCAACGCATTGGGCTGGGCACCAAATAAATCACCCGGGTTTTGCCGCGCGCTCAAGGTTTCCACAACCTCATCGTTACGGGCATCAATCACGCTCAACATATCCGCTCCCGCGCTCGCAACAACGAGCCAGCGGCCATTCGGCGACAACGCCAGTGCGCACGCGTGCGGGCCGGTGATGATTTGTTTTTGCCGCGCGGCTTCCACAGGTTGCGACAGTTCAATCACCGTCACCGAGCCTTCGCTGGCAATGCTCCGCGCATCCACGCGCACCCGCGTTCCCCGCCCTGCCGGTCCGGTCACTGCGCTGGCGTCGGGACGGCGACCGCCCCAATTACTGACGTAAGCTTTGTGTCCGGCCAAGACCACGTTGAACGGAGCCACCCCAACCTCCCATAAGCGCAGCGTCTTACCCGTAGCAGAATCCAATTCGAGGAGTTGATTAGAAAGATTGAGCGCGACGTAAAGTTTTTTACCATCCGCCGACACGGCCAAGCCCGCAGGAATTTCCGCCTTGCGCGAAGGCGCAGTAGCCGCCGGTAGCGGAAAAGAAATAAGCGGCGCCACCAAATTATTTTTCTCAACGCGAAAGACTTTGATGTCGCCATTGACGTTCGAAAAATAAATCCGTTTGCCATCCGGCGAAAAGGTTAGCCCCGCGAAACTGAGCTGCGCCTTGTCGTCCGGGCTAAGGATCAGCGAGGTGACGGCTTTCTGTTCACCTAGCGCATCAGGCGGCAACGCCACGCGCTGGAGAATTTTGCCCGTCGCCGGTTCCAGCACGACGAGTTCATGGGTGAGTCCGGCGACGATCAGAATTTTTCCATCAGGACTCAACGCCAATGCCTGCGGTCGCATACCAGGCAAATCCACTTGCAACCCCACCGGAGTGACCACTTGGTTGACCGGCGTGATGAGCCCTTCAGCACTGCGCCCCACGGCCGCTCGCGTAGTCGCAAAATCATCAGCCAACACTTTGCCACCGCAGAAAATATTCAGGGCAGCCAGCCCGAGGGAGATTAAATGATTCCTTTTCATAGCGTTCGATATCGTGGTCAGACGCCCACGCTAACCAGTCGCGTTACAACTAAAAGGGGCACCGAGAATATTTCAGCAATCAATCCTGCGACGGATCTAAGCGCTTATCCAAGACGAGATACTTCCGCACGTAATCATGAACCGCGTTTTCGAGCGAGGTAACTGGCGCATCGTAGCCGGAACCCCGTAACCGCAGCAGATTGGCTTGCGTGAAATATTGATACTTATCGCGAATCGTTTCGGGCATCTCGATGAACTTGATGACCGGCTTCTTTTTAAGCGCCGTGAATACGGCGTTGGACAGGTCAACCCACGTCCGCGCCTGACCGGAACCGATGTTGAAAAGACCGTTCGCCTTGGGCGTCGCCGCAAGGTGCAGCGTCATCGCCACGCAATCTTTCACGTAGAGAAAATCGCGCTTCTGTTCGCCATGCTTGAAGTCAGGCTTGTAACTCTTGAACAACTGAATGATCCCCTTCTCCTGCACCTGCGCAAAGCTTTTGTGAACCAGCGAACGCATGTCGCCCTTGTGGTCTTCGTTCGGGCCGAAGACGTTGAAATATTTTAGGCCGACAATTTTATTCAAGAAACCCGAGCGCTTGGCGTGCAGATCGAACAAGTGCTTTGAGTAGCCATACATGTTCAACGGCCGCAGCGTATCGAGCTGCGTCTCGTTATCCTCCATGCCCTGCGCGCCATCGCCGTAAGTTGCGGCGGAGGACGCATAAACAAAGCGCGCTTTGTTCGCCAGCGACCAGTGGGCGAGGTCTTTGGTGAATTCGTAATTATTCTTGGCGAGATACGTCGCATCCTTTTCAGTCGTGGCCGAACAAGCTCCGAGGTGCAGCACCAAGTCAAACTTGCCGAGCGCGCCGCTCTGCAAACGCGTTTGCAGGTCAGCAGCCTCGACGTAATCCGCGAAGCGCAACGAAGTCAGGTTGCGCCATTTTTCATCCTTACCAAGAATGTCACAGACGACGATATTTTCACAGCCGCGCCGATTGAGTGCCCATACAAGTGAACTGCCAATGAAGCCTGCACCGCCGGTGACCAGCACGCGCGCGTCGGTAAAATTGTTTGGTTTCATATCATTTTGAAAATCTTGGTTCTCTTCCTTCATCGGCGTCGTGAAAATCAAACGCCGTTTGTATTTCATCTCGTGTGGCAAAACCGCTTCTTTGTTTCTGCTCAATCAACCATTCAGATGCGTCATCACGCCAACCGCGCTTCATCATGAAATGATTGAAAATTAAAATCTCTTCCTCCGATGGTCTTTTTCGGGCTTTGAAACATCCGCTTAAAATTTCTTCGTCAGATTTATTTTCCGATGTTTCGGCGACAAGAAATTCATAGTCAACATCCAAGAAACGGCAAACTCGACCATCTAAACCGTGTCCCAAATTATAATCCTCCGGCAGCAATTCACCGTTACGCAGGCGAATTTTGTCCAGCGTCCGTCCAAACATCACAATTCCACCAACGGTTTCGTATCCTGACCGTGGGGGGAATTTAGTCATGTTAGGGCCACTCCGGTTACCAGCCGAGAACGTGGGCAAAAATCAGCGGCGCAACAATCGTGGCGTCGGATTCGATGATGAATTTCGGAGTCTTCACGCCGAGTTTACCCCAGGTGATTTTTTCATTCGGCACCGCGCCGGAATAGCTACCGTAGCTCGTGGTGGAATCGCTGATCTGGCAGAAGTAACCCCAGAGCGGCACGCTGGTGCGCAGCAAATCCTGATGCAGCATCGGCACGACGCAGATCGGGAAATCGCCGGAAATACCGCCGCCGATTTGGAACATTCCAATGGTGCTCTTCTTGGTGGCGGTCTTCGTATAAAACTCCGCGAGCCACGTCATATATTCAATGCCAGTGCGGACGGTATGCACGTTCTTGATTTCGCCACGAATGACAGCGGCGGCATACATGTTGCCGAGCGTCGCATCTTCCCAACCGGGAACGACGATGGGCAAATTCTTCTGCGCAGCAGCGAGCATCCAGGAATTTTTTGGGTCAATCTGGTAATACTTTTCGTATTTGCCGGAGAGCAAAACCTTGTAGAAAAATTCGTGCGGGAAATAGCGTTCGCCCTTTTTGTCGGCGTCGGTCCAGACTTCGAGCATGGCTTTTTCCATGCGGCGCATGGCTTCACCTTCGGGAATGCAGGTGTCGGTCACGCGGTTCATGTGGCGTTCGAGGAGCTTCTGCTCATCTTCCGCCGTCAGTGATCGGTAGCCGGGCACGCGTTCGTAGTAATCGTGCGCGACCAAATTAAAAACGTCTTCTTCGAGATTCGCGCCGGTGCAGGTGATGAGTTGCACCTTGTCCTGACGGATCATTTCCGCGAGCGAGAGACCGAGTTCGGCGGTGCTCATCGCGCCGCCGAGCGTGATCATCATCTTGCCGCCGCCATCAAGATGCGCGACGTAGCCCTTCGCGGCGTCCACGAGCGACGCGGCGTTGAAGTGGCGATAGTGGTGCTGGATGAAACGGGAGACGGGTCCGCCGGTGAGTGGAGCTGGTTTGGTCGACTTTTTCTTGGCCATAATAATTATAGAAATTTGTTCTGCAAACGATACGGATGTTGGCGGGATTGCCAATAAAGAAATTACTCAAACTGGCGTCGGGCCTTGCAATTTGTAGCGAAAGGGCGCAGCGATACTGCCCGGTGACATGAGGTGAATTTCACATTGCACCACGCCTAATTGAATGTGCATCGCCCCAGAAAAGGGCAGTGCCAGACGAATTTTTTCTACCAATTCCGCGCGCGCCGCCTCGGTCAGCGTGGTGGCACATTCAATTTCCACGATTGTGTGCAACATGGTAGTGCGCTCTTCGTTGCGGATATGGAAACGCGGAGGCTGAACCAATTCGGAAAAAGCCGTTAGCACATCGCCGATAGGTTGCGGATAAAAATTCTGGCCGCCCACAATCATCATGTGGTCGGTGCGTCCAATAACTTCTTCGATCGCCACCGTGATTTGCCCGCAGGGGCAGGCGATCAACCGCACCAAATCGCGCGTCCAGTAACGAAGGATAGGCATCAATTCGCGGTCAGGATAAAACGAAGTGAAGACCGCCACGCCAACGTCGCCGAACTTGACCGGTTCCCGCGTCACAGGATCAAGCACTTCAAGAATGCCAGAGTATTCCAGAAAATGCAGATTGCCTTCATCGCAACTATAAGCGCCAGTAGACACCATTTCAGCCATCGAATAGCCCTCGCGTAAGGTCACGCCCCAAGCTTTGGTCACCAGTGCGCGGAGGTCGCGACTCACTTTGGCGCCACCGGAAGAAATATTTTTGATCCCAAAATCTTCCGGTCGCAAACCGCGTTGCAACGAACGTGACGCGAGCGCCCACAGATAACCCGGCGCGGCAAATAAGGCGCTGACCTGCCGAAATTTTCCCGGCACGTCGCGCTTTTGCAACAGCGAATCCAAACTTTCATCCAAGTCACCAACCAAACCCATCGGCAACGTGAGCGCGCCGGATTTATTCGCCGCTTGCGTAAGAATTTTAGCGGCGATGCTTAAATCGGCCGGCAGATGCAATTGCACGATGTGCGCGGGGCCAAGGAAATCGTAAACCATGCCGGCAATCGCTTGTAGCGAGGTGAAGCGCTCAAATTCCTGTGACGTTAAAAAAAACATCCAGCGCCTGACCAGAAGTTCCCGTGCTCGGGAGAAGCACTGAAGCAATCATGCCCGGTGCCCGACTGATAAAATTGCTGGCCTGAGTCTCAATATGATGCCGTTCGGTAAAAGGCAATTTTCGCAGATCTGCCAGCGTGCGAATGGTGTCACGACTGATGCCCGCTGCGCCCAGCGTGTGCTGATAAAAGGGAAGGTGTTCCGTCACGTAGCCGACGGTCCGGCGCAGTTTCCGCAATTGCAGTGTGTCTAACCGTTTCCTAAAAAACTGCGGCGACCAACGCGGTAGCTTGGGCGGCTGATTGGTCTTACCCGCCAGCAGTCGGTGACGCATGGCTGCCACGATAGCATCCAAATCACGCTGGCTAGCGCACTCACCGATAGCAGTGCGCAACAAAGTTTTTAAACCCGGCAGAAAAAGCACGCGCGGTTTTTAACAGGTTTTACCCGACAGGGAAAATTTTTCCTTCAGTAATTGTTTAACGAACCGTGACGAGATTTGGCTGGGCAAGGGAAAGGCCACCCTTCAGGTTCTGGTCAAACTTGGGGCGGATGATGATGTTGTTCGTGCAGGTGGAATTATTGACGCGAAACGCGGCATTACCACAGTTCGCCGCGATCAAATTCGTGAAAGCATTGTGGGCGCACTCGGTGCGGGGCGCGGGTTGCACGCCGGTAGCCGTGGCTTGCTCGGTGTGGGCCATGAAGACGCCAAAGTTATGGCTGTCTTGGATGCTCACGTTGAGAAATTGATTATTGCGGCTGGCGCGCATGAAAATACCAAGGTCGTTGGAATTCAAAACGGCGTTGCTGATGACATTATGATTAAACGCGAGATCGAGCGAAATGCCCGCGCCCGGATTATCGTGCAGATATAAATCCGTAAATAAACTATTCGTCGTGAGGTAACAGGCAAGGCCATCGAACTCGTTATCGAACGCTTCCAAGCCACGCACGGTCAGGTTTTGCACGCCCAAGGTGGTGACCAAGCCGCCGGAACGGCAACGCGAACTGACGACGCGAATCACGGAAGAATCACTGACGGATTGGATTGTGATACCGTTGTTACGGATGTAAGAACCTTCGCCGCTGACTTTCCATAATTCGCGTTGTTGATGCCGGCGATTACCATCAATGAATAAGTCGCGCACACAGAGTTCGCGGACGGTGCGGAGCGGATGGTTTATAGGTTCGCCCATGATGATGACGGGGCAATTCGCGTCATCCGCCAACCGCAAGATCGTGCTCGCTCCAGCTCCACGCAACGTTTGCGCATCGCGGCACAACACCAGCGGCTGGCGGATGGAAATTTCTCCGGCGGGTAAAACCACTTCGCCACCCGCTTCCGGCAAATCATCCAGCGCGCGCTGAACTTCGGCTCCCGTCACGCCCATAGGCAACAGGATACTCACCGGTTCCACGCTAGATTTATACGTCTGAGCAGTCGCCCGCACGGGCAGATTGAGGAAGAAGATAACTAGTGCGACGGCGGCGAGTGCCACCGGACTACCGATATGATTGAAGTTCGTCTTCATAGGAACGAGACCTTTTGGCCAATCGGGATTTCTGATTTAATGTCGGCCACTGGAAAAAATAGTCCAACTAAATTTTTAATTTTCGTCATTATTTTTTCACAACCGCATTTTTCTTTCTGCATTTCCAAAAATCACGAAGCCGTTATGCTGCGTCCGAAATTTATGTCCGAAGCCAAAAACACCCAAACCGCCAAGCCTGCTCAACTCGGTTTCACCATGCCTGCTGAATGGGAAAAACACGAAGCCACTTGGCTGGGCTGGCCACACAACGCCAATGATTGGCCGGGCAAATTTGAAGTCATTCCGTGGGTCTATGGCGAAATGGTGCGCAAAATTTCTGCGGGCGAAAATGTCCGCCTCATCATCCGCCACAAACGAGATGAAGCCCAAGCGCGTCACATCTTCAAAAAAGTGGGCGTGGATTTACGAAAGATCAAATTCGTAGTGCACCCCACGAATCGCGGCTGGACGCGTGATACCGGCCCCATTTTCGTGAAGCGCGGCGCGGGCGCGAAAAGCGAAACCGCCATTGTGCATTTTCATTTCAACGCTTGGGCAAAATACAGCAATTGGCGTAAGGACACCAAAGTTCCTCAAACTGCTGCGAAGTTGCTCGGCAAAAAATTATTTCACGCGGTGTTCGGCAGCAAACCCTTCGTCATCGAGGGCGGCGGCATGGAATTGAACGGTCGCGGAACGCTCGTCTCTACCGAGGAATGCTATCTGCACCCCAAGATTCAGGTGCGCAATCCCGGCCTCGGCAAAAAGGAAATTGAAACGGCGCTCAAAGATTATCTCGGCGTCACCAACGTGCTTTGGCTCGCTAAAGGTCCAAAAGGCGACGACACGCACGGCCACATCGACGACATCTGCCGTTTCGTGAACGCCAAGACGCTGGTGCTGGTGAAGGAAAAAAACTCCAAAGACGAAAACTACCAGCCGCTCGCCGAAAATTGGGACCGCATCCAAGATTTCCGCCTCGAAGATGGCAAAAAGCCGCAAGTCGTGGAACTGCCCATGCCCAACCCGCTCTACTTTGAGGGCATCCGCTTGCCCGCGAGCTACGCGAATTTTTACATCTGCAACGCCGCCGTCATCGTCCCGACCTTCAATGACCCAAACGACCGCATCGCACTCGGTATCCTCGGCGACCTGTTCAAAGACCGCCCGGTGGTCGGCATCAACGCCGTGGATTTGGTCTGGGGCTTCGGTTCCCTGCACTGCCTCACGCAGCAGCAACCCGCATAAATATTAACGGCGTTTCAACGCCGTGACTTGAGCAATTGTTTCAGCGTAAGTTCCGGCGACGCCACCAGTTTGTCCGTCACCGCAAATTTTTTCACGCGGCTGGACGGCAATTGGAATTTTAAATCGCGGAACACGCGTTCGCAAATCGTCATCAAACCCCGCGCGCCCGTTTTTTCATCGGCGGCGAGTTCCGCGAGGCGACGCAGGCCGTCGTCTTTGAACTCACACTTGATACCGTAGGCGGCAAAGGCGCGTTCGTATTGGTGGATCAAGCTGCTCTCGCTCTTGCGAAGAACGTTGAAGAGATCGTCCGTGTCCAAGCCGTGACACGCCACGCGCACGGGCAAGCGACCGATGAATTCCGGTTCAAGTCCGTAGCTAATCAGATCGGCGGTGGAAGTTTGCGCGATCAATTGATCCAGCGATTGCTTGTTTTTGGAGCCAAGCCGTTGCCAGACCAATTTATCAATGCCAGAAAACGCGCCGCTCACGATGAATAAAATATGCCGCGTGTTGATCGTCTCCGGTTGCACCCCGCCGGCACCGCGCATGGAGGACATCGCCGTTTGCAATTGCCCCGTCATGTCGTTCGGCGAAACCACCGGCACATCACCGTCTTCCATCAGCTTGAGCAAATTTGTTTGCACGCCGCGACCGGAAACATCGCGTCCGCCACCGTCGCCGCGCGTCGCGAGCTTGTCCACTTCGTCGAGATAAATGATGCCATGCTCGGCCTTCTTCACATCGCCACCCGCGCGCCGCACAAGGTCGCGCACGAGGTCATCCACATCGCCGCCGACGTAACCCGTCTCGCTAAATTTCGTGGCGTCCGCCTTCACGAACGGCACTCCGATGAGTTCCGCCGCCGAGCGGATGAGATGCGTCTTGCCCACGCCCGTCGGTCCAAGCAGCAGCACGTTTTGCTTTTGATAAAACGGCGCGGCCTGGCCTTCAAGCGTCATGCGGACGTGTTGAAAATGATCGCACAACGCCACGCTCAAAACTTTTTTTGCCTCGCGCTGGCCGATGACGAAACGGTTCAGATGCTTCGCGATGTCGGCGGGCTTGAGGTTAAAACTGAATTGCGCGTCGGCAGGCGCGGCGGTGGCCACAACGCCAGCTTTAGTCACGGCATCAAATTTAGATTTTGCGACGCGCGGCGTGCGGATTTTTTTCGGCACACCCGAAGTGACGGGGCCGAGGGAATCAGGATGTCCGCTGGTAGGATTAGGCATAGCGCCTTAGAAATATAAATTTTTACTGCAAAAAAAGGCGGACGAGCTTCAGCCCATCCGCCTTGGAATTTTAACAGCTCAGTAGCGGTAATGTTCTGGCTTGTAAGGGCCGTCTGCCAACACGCCGAGGTATTCGGCTTGCGGCTTGGTGAGCTTGGTCAGCACGACGCCGATTTTTTCCAAGTGCAAACGCGCGACTTCTTCGTCGAGTTTTTTCGGCAAGCGATAGACGGTTTTTTCGTATTTGTCCTTGTTCGCCCAGAGATCAATCTGCGCGAGCGTCTGGTTCGTGAACGAGTTGCTCATCACGAAGCTCGGATGGCCGGTGGCGCAACCGAGGTTCACGAGGCGGCCTTCAGCGAGCATATAGATGCTCTTGTTGCCGGGGAGATGATAGCGGTCGTATTGCGGCTTGATGTTTTCGATGGTCACGCCTTTTTGCTTCTTGAGCGCGTCCACTTGAATCTCATTGTCGAAATGGCCGATGTTACAAACGATGGCCTGATCCTTCATCGCGAGCATGTGCGCGACGGTGACGATGTCGCAGTTACCCGTCGTCGTGACGTAAATATCGCCAACGCCCAACGTGCTTTCGATGGTGTTAACCTGAAATCCTTCCATCGCCGCTTGGAGCGCATTGATCGGATCAATTTCGGTGACGATGACGCGTGAACCATAAGCGCGGAGCGAATGCGCGCAGCCTTTGCCGACATCGCCGTAACCGCAGACGACGGCGACTTTTCCCGCGAGCATCACATCGGTGGCGCGCTTGATGCCGTCCGCGAGGGATTCGCGGCAGCCGTAGAGATTGTCGAACTTCGACTTGGTGACGGAGTCGTTCACATTGATGGCGGGCACGAGCAATTTGCCCGCTTCCTTCATCTGATAGAGGCGATGCACACCGGTCGTGGTCTCTTCGGAAACGCCGCGCCAGTCTTTGACGATCTTCGTCCAGAGGCCGGGCTTCTCTTTCGCGAGACGGCGCAGGAGCGCTTTCACAACGGAGACTTCATGGCTGTCGCCCTTGGTTTGGTAGGCCCACTTGGAACCTTTTTCGAGTTCGTAGCCTTTGTGGATGAGCAAGGTCACGTCGCCGCCGTCGTCAACGACGAGTTCGGGACCTTTGTCGCCGGGGAACAAAATCGCCTTGAGCGTGAGTTCCCAATATTCTTCTAGCGTCTCGCCCTTCCAAGCGAACACCGGCGTGCCGGTCGCGGCAATCGCGGCGGCGGCGTGGTCTTGCGTGGAGAAAATGTTGCAGCTCGCCCAGCGCACGTCGGCACCAATGGCCACAAGGGTTTCAATGAGCACGGCGGTCTGGATCGTCATGTGCAACGAGCCGGTGACGCGCACGCCTTTGAGCGGTTTGGACTTCGCGTATTTTTTGCGCACGGACATCAAGCCCGGCATTTCGTGTTCCGCGACGGCGATTTCTTTACGGCCCCATTCGGCGAGCGCGAAATCACGGACGATGTAATTTTTCCCCGTCGGCGTCTGCGCAGCGAACGTGGCGTAGTTGGGCAGCGCGGCGTTCACTTCAGCGAGCACAGCAGCGGCAGCGGTAGATTTTTTAGCTTTGGACATATTTTTAATTTAGAAAGTTTGAAGGGTTGGAGCGATGTGCTCCAACCCTTCGAGGAATTTATTTTAGAGAGCTTTTTTCAGCGCGGCGACTTTATCCGTCGCTTCCCAAGTGAGCGCTTTGTCGTTCTTGCCGAAGTGACCGTAGTTGGTTGTCTTCGAGTAAATCGGACGGCGCAAGTCGAGTTGATCAATGATGTCCGACGGCTGGAAACTGAATACTTTGTTGACCGCCTTGATGATTTTGTCGTTGGCAACTGTGTTCGTGCCGAACGTCTCGACGTGAACGCTGACGGGGTCAGGATGGCCGATGGCGTAAGCGAATTGCAGTTCGCAACGCGTCGCCAAACCCGCCGCGACAATGTTCTTCGCGACCCAGCGGCCCATGTAGGCGGCGCTGCGATCCACTTTCGTCGGATCTTTTCCGGAGAACGCGCCGCCACCGTGACGACCCATGCCGCCGTAAGTATCAACGATGATTTTGCGGCCGGTCAAACCCGTGTCGCCCTGCGGTCCACCGACCACAAAACGGCCGGTGGGATTGATGAGAAATTCCGTTTTCGGCGTGAGCAAATTTTTCGGCAGAACTTTCTTGATGATGTTCTCAATACAGAATTTTTCGATCTCGCTGTGTTCGACATCCGCCGCGTGCTGCGTGGAGATGACGACGTTCGAGATGGCGACGGGCTTGTCGTTTTCATAAACGACCGAGACCTGCGATTTCGCATCCGGGCGCAACCATTTCGCGCCACCCGCTTTGCGAATGCGCGTGAGTTCGCTGCCGAGACGATGCGCAAACATGATCGGCGCGGGCATGAGTTCCGGCGTTTCGTTGCACGCATAACCGAACATCAAACCTTGGTCACCGGCACCTTGCTTCGCGGTCTTCTTGCCTTTGGCTTTCTTCGCATCCACGCCCTGCGCGATGTCGGGAGATTGCTGGGTCACGATGACATTCACGAAAACTTTGTCCGCGTGAAACACATCGTCGTCGTTGACGTAGCCGATTTCGCGGATGGCGTCGCGGGCGATTTTCACAAAATCCAATTTCGCTTTCGTTGTGATTTCACCGCCGATGATGGCGATGTTCGACTTGACGTAAGTTTCGCAAGCGACGCGGCTCATTTTGTCCTGCGACAAACAAGCGTCGAGGACGGCGTCAGAAATGGTATCAGCGACTTTGTCCGGATGGCCTTCGCCGACGGACTCGGATGAAAAGATGTAAGAACTCATAATTTATTTGATGGTCACGCCAACAACATATTGACGTATCAAGATTTGATGATATAAAAAGTTTCAACGGCGTCAAACGGTTTCACAGAATTATTTTGGCGCCCCACCAAGCCTATGTCCTCCACCTTAAAATCTCTTCGCGCGCTCTCTGACCAGACGCGCCTGCGCATCGTGGCGCTGCTGGAACGTGACGAGCTTTCCGTCAACGAGCTACAAGAAGTCACACGCCTAGGCCAATCCCGGATCTCCACACATCTTGGCTTGCTCGCTGACTGCGAACTCGTCTGCTCGCGCCGCGAAGGGAAACGCACGTTTTACAAACTAAATCCGGAAGCGGATGACGTCGCTGCCGAATTTATTCAACTGGCCATTCGCGGCGCGCATGAACTGGTGGAACATTCCCATGACCAGATCAATCTCAAGCGCGTCCTCGCCCGCCGCAAGGAACAGGCGCAGGTATATTTCAACCAAGTGGCGGGACGCTTTGACCGCGTTTACGGGCCGGGCCGTTCTTGGCAAGCTTTTGGACATTTGTTGTTACGGATGTTGCCGAGCATCACCGTCGCAGATTTGGGTGCGGGCGAAGGGTTGTTGAGCGAACTGCTCGCGCGTCGTTGCAAAAAAGTCATCGCCGTGGATAATTCGGAAAAAATCGTGGCGTTCGGCGCGGCCAAGGCGAAAAAGAATCACCTCAAGAATCTGGAATTTCGTCAGGGTGATTTGCAAAACCCGCCCATTGAGGCGGCGAGCGTGGACCTTGTCATCTTGAGCCAAGCTCTGCATCACGCGGAAAATCCCGCAGCCGCGCTCACCAGCGCAGCGAAGTTGCTCAAGGCCGGTGGCCAGATTTTGATTCTCGACCTGCTCGCGCACAAGTTTGAGAAAGCCCACGAACTTTACGGCGACCGCTGGCTCGGCTTTGCCGAAAGCGATCTGCACCGCTGGCTGGAAGCCGCTGGATTGAAAAGAATTGAAATCAGCATCGTCGCCGCTGAAGAACAGTCGCCCCACTTTCAGACCATTCTGGCGAGCGGGGAGAAAGCCTGATGTCGTAGCAGCGGACGTGAGTCCGCTCCAACTGAATTTTTGAGCCGACTCACGTCGGCTGCTACCTGTTCTAAACCGCCACGATATTCACCATCCGTTTCGGCAACGCGATGATCTTCTTGATCGTCTTGCCTTCGAGATACGGCATGGCTTTTTCGTTCGCGAGCGCCAGCGCCTCCAGTTCCGCCACGGTGGCGTCCACGGAAACTTTAATGACGTCGCGCAACTTGCCGTTCACCTGCACGGGAATTTCAATCTCACTCTCGACCAGCAAGGCCGCATCAAACTTCGGCCATTCGGCGTAAGGCAAGTTGGATGCCGGTTGCGAGTTGCCGGTTGCAAGTTTCGTCCAAAGTTCCTCGGCCAGATGCGGCGAGAAGGGGGCAAGCAATTGTAGAAACGTTTTCAGCACGCTGACCGGCTTAGTTTCCCAAGTGATGGCTTCGTTCACGAACATCATCATCGCGGAGATCGCAGTGTTGAAGCGCATGGCATCCAAGTCTTCGGTGACTTTCTTGATGCATGTGTGCAACGTCTTCAACTGCGCAGGCGTCGCCGCCACGTCTTTGACAGCCGCGTTCAGTTTGATCACGCTCAGCAATTCTCCGTGCCTCTGTGCCTCTGTGGTTAGCGTTTCCGCCTGCTCAAATTCGGTTTCGCTCGTTTCATCCACGAACAAACGCCACACGCGTCCCAGAAAACGATACACGCCTTCGACACCCTTGGTGTTCCACGGTTTCGTATCTTGCAACGGCCCCATGAACATCTCGTAAAGCCGGAACGCATCTGCGCCATATTCCACCAGCACGTCGTCGGGATTCACCACGTTGCCGCGACTCTTCGACATCTTCTGGCCATCTTCGCCAAGAATCAGCCCTTGATTGACGAGCTTGTAAAACGGTTCCGGCGTCGCGACGTGGCCGAGATCGAACAAAACTTTGTGCCAGAAACGAGCGTAGAGCAGATGGAGAACGGCGTGCTCCGTGCCACCGACGTAGAGGTCCACGCCCGCCGCCTTGCCATTCGACGCCATCCAATAATTGTCCGCGTCTTTGCCGACGAACGCGGTGGAATTCTTCGCATCCGTGTAGCGGAGATAATACCAGCACGAGCCCGCCCATTGCGGCATCGTATTCGTTTCGCGAATCGAGCCATCGGGTAGATTCAACCAATCTTTCGCACGCGCAAGCGGCGGTTCGCCACCCGCGGTTGGTTTGTAATCTTCCAAGGTCGGCGGCAACAGCGGAAACGAACTTTCCGGCAACGCTTCGTGATAGAGATTTCCGGCGGCATCCTTTTTCCAGATGATCGGAAACGGCTCGCCCCAGTAACGCTGACGGCTGAACAGCCAGTCGCGCAGTTTGTAATTGATGGTCCGCTTGCCAACGCCCTTCGTTTCCAGCCAATTGATGATTTTTGTCTTGGCTTCTGAGGTGAACAATCCCGTGATGAAAATTTCCGGACCACTGGAATGAACCGCGATGCCGTCCTCCGTGTAGCCTTGCCAATCTTTCAACGGATCATGCGGCTGGACGACTTGAATGACCGGCAGATTGAATTTCTTAGCGAACTCGAAATCGCGTTCGTCGTGTGCAGGCACGGCCATGATGGCGCCGGTGCCGTAGCTGGCGAGAACATAGTCGGCGATCCAGATGGGAATGCGCTCGTTATTGACGGGATTGATGGCGTAAGCGCCCGTGAACACGCCGGATTTTTCTTTGGCGAGTTCGGTGCGCTCCAAGTCGGATTTGCCAGCGGCAAATTTCTTATAATCTTCTACGGCATTTTGCTGTTCGGGCGTGGTGATTTGAGCCACCAATTTGTGTTCCGGCGAAAGCACCATGTAAGTCGCGCCGAACAACGTATCGGGGCGTGTGGTGAATACGGTAATAATCCATTTACCATCAGCTATCTTGAAATCAACCTCCGCCCCTTCACTACGGCCAATCCAGTTGCGCTGCATTTCCTTGAGCGAATCGCTCCAATCAATGATGTCGAGATCGGCCAACAATTTCTCCGCGTAGGCGGTGATGCGCAGCATCCATTGGCGCATCGGCTTGCGGATGACCGGAAAGCCGCCGACTTCGCTCTTGCCGTCAATGACCTCCTCGTTGGCCAGCACCGTGCCGAGTTCG
>CAIWFB010000008.1 GCA_903911825.1 uncultured Verrucomicrobia subdivision 3 bacterium | reverse complement strand
GCCGTTTTTGATCAAGTCGGCGAAATCCTGCAACGGCGATGACGAGGTTTGGTTGACGGGCTGGATGCGTTCGCGCGTGCTGAAAAATGTGACCATGAATAGCACCAAACAGAGCACGGCCCAGATGGTCATCGTGATCTGCCAGCCATGTGCGCGGTCGTGGCCGACGGCAAACTTGGCCACGAGCGGCAGCGTAAATCCACCGACGATGAATTGCGCGATGTTGACGGCGATGAAGCGAAACGAGTTGAGCCGCGCGCGCTCGTCCAAGTCCGCCGTCATGACGCCGCCGAGCGCGGAATACGGCATGTTGTTCATCGAGTAGAGCGTCATCAGCATCGTGTTGGTGATGCCCGCGTAGGCGATCAACATGCCCATGCTCCAGCCTTTCGGCGTGGTGTAGGCGAGCACCATCACGACGGCCCACGGCACGGCGGTCCAGAGAATCCACGGACGGAACCGGCCCCAGCGCGTTTTGGTGCGGTCCGCCAGCACGCCCATGATCGGATCAAAGATGGCATCCCACAAACGCGGCCACAGCAAGATGGCGGCGGCGGCGCTGGCGGTCAGGCCAAACGTGTCCGTGTAGAAATTGAGCTGGAACAGAATCATCGTCATAAAGACGAAATTCGCAGCGGCGTCGGCGCAGCTGTAACCGGCTTTCTCGAAGAAGGAGAGTTTTTGATTATTCATGGCTGGCCTTGAATCGTCTTGATAGATCCATCCGGGAGATATTCCAATTCGATGACCTTCAAACTGCGCAGCCAGGTCCGACCGCCGGAAGGTTTGGAATCATGGTGGAACAGATACCACTTGCCCTTGAATTCACAGATGGAGTGATGGGTGGTCCAGCCGACCACTGGCGTCAGGATGACTCCGCGATATGTAAACGGCCCGTAAAGAGTGTCACTCGTGGCGTAACACAGAAAGTGGGTATCGCCGGTCGAGTAAGAGAAATAATATTTGCCGTTGTATTGATGCAACCACGACGCCTCGAAGAAACGGCGGTCGTGATCTCCCGCTTTAAGCGGCTCGCCATTCTGGTCGAGAATGACGAGGTCGCGCGGGGCTTCGGCGAACTCCAGCATATTGTCGCTCAAACAAACAATCTTGGGGCACAGCGCGGGTTCATGGTCGGCCGGTTCTTTGCCGCACTCAATGGCCTTGTTGTTGCGATAGCGTTGTAATTGTCCGCCCCACAAGCCACCGAAAATCAGGTAGTGCGCTCCGTTGTCATCGAACGCACAGGGGTCGATGGAATAACTGCCTTTGATAGGATTCGCCTGCGGAATGAACGGCCCTTCCGGTTGGTCGCTCACGGCCACACCAAGATGGAAAACATCGTTTTTATCCTTCAGCGAAAAATAGAGGTAGTATTTCCCGTTTTTACAGGCGCAGTCGGAATCCCAAAGCTGGCGACCGGCCCAGGGAATATCCTTCAAATCCAAAATCACGCCGTGGTCGGTCACCGGGCCGTCAATCGAATCCAGCGAGAGCACGTGGTAATCCCGCATGTCGAAATGGTCGCCGTGGTCGTTTTCAGTGATGCCCGATTCGATGTCGTGCGAGGGATAGAGGTAGAGCTTGCCGTCGAAGACATGCGCCGCTGGGTCGGCCATGTAGGTGCCGGCGCGAACCAAGTATCTCGATGGTTTCATAAATAGCTTGGGCCAATACTAACTAACCAGAAAGCGGACGCTGCTTTCGGTTGTTTGTTTAATTTCATGCAAATTTATTTCGACTGACTGATTTTGAGTTCAAACACCTGCGGCGACAAAATCTTATTAGCCTTAAAACTTAATGGGTGGTTTCAGCAACATATTAACTTCTGTGAAAGCCATGAAGCCATCCGTCAAACGTCGTATATTGACAGCTATGAATTTTACACCGCTCGGAGCGGCGACACAAAAAACCTTAAACTTAAGCGGAAGTCAGGCTGCTGACTTCAGCCGGTTTGAAGCGAAGATATTTAGCAGCGGCTTCGGTGCGACAACGGACGTGGAGTTTTTCGTAAATGTGCATCAAGTGCGTGCGCACCGTGCCGTTGCTGATGAAGAGACGAGCAGCAATTTCTTTATTCGGGCAACCTTCAGCCAGAAGAGCAAGAATTTCTAGCTCACGCGCCGATAATTGATCTGTGCCATTCGGGTCGGCAACCTTGGGCGTTTCCATAAACGAGCGGACAACCATGCGGGCAATTTCGCTTGTCATCGGCGCCCCGCCGGCCCGCACTTCGGCGATGGCATCCAAAATTTCTTTATCATCGGAACGTTTCAAAACGTAACCACAGGCACCGGCCTTCAGCGCCTGAAAAATCATTTTGATGTCTTTATAGACCGTCAGCATGATGACTTGCAAATTTGGCATTTGCTCCCGCAAGCGAGCCGTGCAAGCAATTCCTGATTCCCCGGGCAAATGAATATCCATCAAGACCACGTTGGGCTTGTGCTGGGGAATTTCCACGACCGCCGCTTCCGCCGAAGAGCAGGCGCAAACGCAACGCAGCCCTGGCGTATTGCTGATGACCTCCGAGAGATACTTCCGCAGCGTGGCATTGTCTTCGACGATGGCGACTTTGGTGATCAAATCTTGGTCGCCACTATGGGCTAATTGGGCTGGCATGTCAGCAATGTTTGCCAACCATTCTAGCCCGCCACCTGCAATTTGAAATCCGTCAAACGTCGTATTGGTTTTTACGGGCTACTGATTGATGGCAAACTGCAACGGCAGACGAATTTTCACCGTCGTGCCGCCACCCAAGCGCGATTCCACTTCGCAATTTCCGCCCAATTTCAATAACCGCGCCGGAAGATTTTTTAACCCGTGCCCATGACCGCCGCCGGCGAACCCTTTGCCGTTGTCCACAACGTCAATGGACAACGTGGCTTGATCCACGGCCATGCGAAATTCCACCTCCGTTGCTTCGGCATGGCGCACAACGTTGTTCAAAGCTTCCTTCACCGCCAACAATAAATCATGCCGCACCCGACCATCCAAAGTGATATGCGGAAACGCCACCGGCACTTTAAAACGACAGGCAATTGCGGTGTGAGAAAAAAAGTCTTCGGCGTGTCCGGTCATGTAATCCGCCAGCGATTGCAACGAGTTATCTTCAGGATCAACCGCCCAAACGATGACATCCAATGCCGCAATCAAACTGCGCGCCTTATCGGCAATCGTATGAAAAAGATTCGCCTGACTGGCTTCCGCTTGCTGGGGGCGCTGCCCCGTATTGGCGAGCACGCTGATTTCCGTGAGACTGGAACCGAGGTCGTCGTGCAGATCGCGAGCGATGCGCGAACGTTCTGCTTCCAGCGCGTGCTTACGCTCGATGTGTTCACGTTCTTGAATCTCACTCCGGAGCTGGACGGTGCGTTGCTCCACTTGCCGCCGCAATTGCGTAATCCAAATTGCCGCCGCCGCCAAGACGAGCAGCAACACCGCCATAAAAATCAGGAGCCGAAGCAGCGTCCACCACGATGGTTGCGAAAGCACTACAATATCGGCTGCCGAATTGAGCAGTAGATCGAACGATTCCGATTCCAGATTGGAAGGCGGATTTCGCCCGCGACCGACATAAACTCCGCTCAATTCCAGACGACTGCCCACCCGTAACGAAACTTGCCCGGCAGTCCCGGGAGCCAGCCGGGCGAGATACAAATGCTGACCAGACTGCATCTCCAGCACCATCGTGTCCTGTTCCAAATGCCAACCCAGCAACCGCCCGGCCACACTGATGCGCGTGGAATCCAAATTATTTTGCGCCAATTCAGATTCTTTAATTTTTTTAGCCGGTGGTAGACTGGCACCCGCGGTCTTGCGGAGGATGACTTCACGCAACAACAGCATCGTGCGACCAATATCTGGATAACCCACCGCCTCGACCAAATCGCCGGGATGCAATTCCGTTTTTTCCGAAGGCAGCAAACGCAGCCCCACGCCATCGTCTTCCAAAAAAATCTGTGTGGCATCCGCATAAACAATCCTCCCATGAACTTTTACCCGCCGAAACGCGGTAGCTTTGGCATCGAACAAGCGAAGTTGGCGCGGCGTTTTAATCACCGCATCAAATGGATCGCTAGGAGCCGCTGCATCAACATTGATGGTGGCATTGCGAAACATCACCGTGCCCACGCGCACTTCACGCGTCTCCGCATTCCACTTGGCGTAGAGCACGCCGCGAAT
>CAIWFB010000007.1 GCA_903911825.1 uncultured Verrucomicrobia subdivision 3 bacterium | reverse complement strand
ATTTGTTTTAGGAAAGCATATATTCTCTCGTCGTCGGCATTGTAGCTTTCACAGTTTATGCGCTTACCATTGGATAGTATAACCGGCTCGACCAGTCGCCTAACCAGTCGCCGGAGCCAACGTGGTTGGGCGCTTGCAGTTTTGCCGACAGGTCGCGGGTTGTTTTTTGGTTTAGTTCTCACGTGGCTCAGCTTTCTACGTTAGGCCACATTCGCACCACACTTTATGAGACGCATACTTACATTATTGCTGGCGAGCTTGCTCGTGGCACTTTACTCATCGTCCGCCGATGACACCAAGCCCGTTTCGTCCATCATAGATTTTAAGAACGCCCCACCATCCATGATACTGCCCATTTACGAGAAGATGTCAGGGCTTGAGTTTGTGGTTGATTCTCGCGTCAAGACTGTGAGTTCACAGATTTCATTTCGGATTGAGGGAGCGTTGCCGAAGGAAGAGGTGCTGAAGCAGATGCGAGAGGCATTTCTCAAGCAGGCTGGCATCGTGATTACGCGGCTCGACGATAAGCGAGAGTCGGTGACATTCAATGACGCTTTACCCATTAAACGATGACCATGTGGCCTAATATGAGGATAGGCTGCACCAAGTAAGCGCCGTCGTTGGTCACAGACCGACGCTACAAATGTCGCGCCTCCGGAGCTTGAATCGTATTAGGATTTTGTTGCTACAACGCTGCCAGCCCTACGCGCTTGGCTAAAACTTCAACCGATGCGTCTGGTATCGCAATTTTGGATGGTGAAATCGTGATTCTTGACCTTGGGATTGCGATTCCCGACCCGGGAATCCAGAAACCAGACAGTGAAATCACGATTCCCGACCTTGGGATTGCAATCCCCGACCGGGGAATCACGATTCCCGACGCTGGGATTGCGATCCCTGACACTGAAATCACGATTCCCGACGCTTAAATCGTAATCCCTGACGCATGTTTGGCGTTTCCCAAGGCTAGTCACTCGTTTTATGGGCCTTGGGTTGGCATTTTTATGGCAGGCAACGTGTCGGAAAAATGTAGTTGCCGACCCGTTGACACTTCGGTCGTGTTGGAATAATTATATTTCCGAAATGAAGCGGTAGCATCCGCAAATCACTAAGGAGGTGAATACAACATGGCAAAAGGACCTAAAGACATCATTGCTGCCAGCGACCTGATCAAGGCGGCATGGAAAAAATATGCCGCAGCGGCGACGTTCGGCGGCATGACGGAAGTGCAATACGAGGCCAAAATCAAACCGTCCTACGACCTCCGCACGCAGATTGGCGATCTGGAGAAGCAACTCACGCAGTTGATCGCTGACCGCGACTTGGCGGACGTGAATACGAAGGCGGCGAACGGCGCGGCCATCAAAGGCATCGTGGGCGATGTGGCCTACGGCGACAATAGTGACCTCTACGGCGCGTGCGGTTACGTGCGTAAGAGCGAGAAGAAGAGCGGCCTGACGCGCAAGAAAACCAAGCCCACGCCCAAACCGATTTAAGAGAACCATTAAGCGTTGGGATTCTCAGCACGCGGACGGGGAACCGTCCGCTTTTTTATTGATTTCAGGCTGGCAAAGCGCGGGCTTAACTCGGCAGCGTTGAACGACGAAAACCGTTACCGCATGATCCAACCGCCGCCGACGACGAGGTCGTCTTGATAAAACACGGCGGCTTGGCCGGGGGTGATGGCGCGTTGCGGGGTGTGCATTTTCACGCGCACTTTCCCATTCTCCAGCGGCGTCAACGTGGCGGCGGCGCCGGGATGGTTGTAGCGGATCTTGGCGGTCACTTCGAGGGGCGCGGTGAGGGTTGCAAACGGATGCCAGTTGCAGCGGTCGGCCACAAATTCATCGCGTTCCAAAGCGGATTCATCACCGACCATGACGCGATTGGTCTCGGGGTCGAGTTCCACGACATAGACGGGCTTGGGCGTGGTGATGCCGAGACCTTTGCGCTGACCGATGGTGTAAAATTCAATGCCGTCGTGCTGGCCGAGCACATGGCCGTGGACATTGACGATGTCGCCGCGATGTTTCTGCACGAGGTTGGCGGATTGGAGGAAGCCGCCGTAGTTGTTGTCGGGCACGAAACAAATTTCCATGCTCTCTTCTTTGTCGGCGGTCTTGAGATTGCAATGCCGCGCCACTTCGCGGGTGTCGCTCTTGGTCTTTTCGCCGAGGGGAAAGAGAATGCGCGCGAGTTGATCCTGACGAAGCGAGAAGAGGAAGTAGCTTTGGTCTTTGCGCAGGTCGAGTCCGCGCTTGAGGAGGTAGCGGGAACCGTCGGCGTTCTTTTCCACACGGGCGAAATGGCCGGTGGCGATGAAGTCGGCCCCGAGTTGATCGGCGCGGTCAATGAGGCGGCCGAATTTCAGATTCTGATTGCACATGACGCACGGATTGGGCGTGCGACCGGCTTTGTATTCGTCGGCGAAATATTGGATGACGTGCTTCTGGAAATCAGCGGATTCATCAATGAGATAATACGGCACGTCGAGTTTGTCGCAGACAGAGCGCGCATCGGTCACAGCTTGGGGGCCGCAGCATTTGTCTTCGGCGCGATTGACGCAATCCTGCGGCCAGAGCTTGAGCGTGATGCCGATGACGTCAAAGCCCTGCTCAATGAGCAAGGCCGCGGTAGCGGAGGAATCGACTCCTCCGCTCATACCGCAGACGACGCGCTGTTTCTTTTGACCGTTCACAAGGCGCACAGCATAGCACGAAGCGGTGAGGTGTAAAATGCCTTTGCAGCGACCAAGTGAAAAACCGCCGGACGAAACGAGGTTCATCCGGCGGTTGAGTGGAATTAGATTTTAGGTTCAGCGTTTATAGTAGCAGAGGTAAGCGACGTCGGCGGCGGCTTCAACTTGGAACTTCACGTCTTTGGGCACGACGAAGAATTGGCCGCGGCTGTAACTTTGCCAATCGCCGCCGGGGAGTTTGGCTTTGAGCGTGCCCGCGACGATGTGCATGTGTTCGATGCAATCAGTGCCGAAGCTGTATTGGCCGGGTTCGATGACGCCCACAGTGGCCGGGCCGTCGGTGGTGCCAAGGGCGAGGCTCTGGACTTTACCTTCAAAGTAGGAATTGTGTTTCATGCGCGGTTTTTAATGCCGTTTTTTGGAGCGGATGACAACAAAAACCACCCGACGAAACCGTTGGCTCACCGCCGCCGTGCGGAGCGAGCGAACGAAGTCGAGTGCGCTCGGTGGCGGCTGAATGGGCCCCCTCCCCTCAATGTGGGATTGACGCGGACACTGCAAAAAATGGCCGTGGTGCGCAGGTTTTTTTCGGACACGCAGAACCGGTTGGGGCCGCGAGTTCGCCAAACCCTTGTCAAAAAAAGGTTATCTTCGGTTTCGCGTCCGCATATTTTTGAAATCATTCATTGCGCGACGGGAAAAATTTAGTAAAAAATAACGGAACGCGGGCGCTTTCAGTCCGCAATTCACCAGAAAATAATGTCGAACGTGCATCAGACCAATACGACGCCTCCGGGCGCACCTTTGAAACAGGGACTTTACGACCCCCAATTCGAGCATGACTCGTGCGGGATCGGCTTCGTCGTCAACATCAAGGGCAAGCAATCCCATCAGTTGGTCACGGACGCCATCCAGATTCTCGTGAACCTCGACCATCGCGGCGCGGTCGGCCACGAACCGAACACGGGCGACGGCGCAGGCATTCTCATCCAGAAGCCGCATGATTTTCTCGTCAAAGTCACGACGAAGCTCGGCTTCAAGCTGCCTGCGATTGCCGAATACGGCGTGGGCATGTTGTTCCTGCCGCAAAATCCGCTGGAACGTAACGTGGTGAAGACGGAGTTCGCCAAGATCGTTTCTGCTGAAGGTCAAACACTGCTCGGTTGGCGCGATGTGCCGACGGATAATTCGTCGCTCGGTAAAACCGCCGTTGCGGCCGAACCGCACATGGCACAGGTTTTCGTCGGACGTAATCCGGAACTGAAAGACGAAGCGGCGTTCGAACGCAAACTTTATACCATCCGCAAATTAGCGGAGCAGAAAATCCGTTACGGCAGCAAGATTGATGGCGGAAAATGGTTCTACGTTTCCAGCCTCGCGGTGCGGACGATGATTTATAAGGGCATGTTGATGCCCGAGCAGGTCGCCAATTATTATCCCGACCTCAAAGACGAGACCATGGTCACCGCGCTCGCGCTGGTGCATTCCCGTTTCTCCACAAACACGTTCCCGAGCTGGGATCGCGCTCATCCGAACCGCTACATCGCCCACAACGGCGAAATCAACACGCTGCGCGGCAATGTGAATTGGATGAAAGCGGCGCAAGCCAACTTCAAATCAGCGCTCTTCGGTAAAGACATCAAAAAAGTTGTGCCCGTCATCAATGAAGACGGCAGCGACTCGGCGCAATTTGATAATTGCCTCGAACTCCTCGTCATGGCGGGTCGCGAATTGCCGCACGCGATGATGATGATGATTCCCGAACCGTGGGAAAATCACGAGAGCATGGACGCAGAGCGCAAAGCGTTCTACGAATATAATTCCTGCCTCATCGAACCGTGGGATGGTCCGGCTTCGATGGCCTTCACGGACGGCATCCGCATCGGCGCGTGCCTAGACCGCAATGGTCTACGTCCGTCACGTTATTACGTCACTAAAGACGACGTGGTCATCATGGCTTCAGAAGCGGGCGTGTTGCCGATCGCTCCCGAACGCGTGGCCAGCAAAGGCCGTTTGCAACCGGGTCGGATGTTTCTCATCGACACGGAACAGGGCCGCATCATTGCCGATGAAGAGCTGAAGAAGAAATACGCCACGGCGAATCCGTATCGCGAATGGCTGGATAAATATCACGTCTTGCTCGAAAATTTGCCCGAGCCGTCGCAACACACCGACGCTGGCCACAACAAAGTTCTGCAGTCGCAGCAAGCGTTCGGCTATTCGTTTGAAGACTTGCGCTTCATCGTCGGGCCGATGGCTCGTGACGGTATCCAGCCGCTGGGTTCCATGGGCACCGACACGCCGCTCGCGGTGTTGTCGAACAAGTCGCAGCTGCTCTACAATTACTTCAAGCAGTTGTTTGCGCAGGTCACGAATCCGCCGATTGACCCGATCCGCGAAGAAATCGTCACCGCCACGCATACCATGGTGGGCTCACGCGGTGGGTTGCTGAATTCCAAACCGGAAAGCTGCGCGCTCATCCGTTTGGAACAGCCGATTCTCACGAACGAAGAACTGGAAAAACTCCGGCACGTTGAGCGTCCCGGATTCAAAGCGGCCACGTTGCCGATTCTTTTCAAGGCAGCCGAAGGCGAAAAAGGCTTAGAACAAGCGCTCGACGAATTATTCGCGGCGGCTGAACGCGTCATCAACGACGGGGCCAACATCGTCATCTTGTCGGACCGCGGCGTGAATGCCGAGATGGCGCCCATTCCCGCGCTGCTGGCCACGGCGGGTTTACATCATCATTTGATCCGCACCGGTCTGCGCGGTCGCACCGGCCTCGTGCTAGAATCCGGCGAACCCCGTGAAGTGCATCACTTCGCACTGCTCATCGGCTACGGTTGCAGCGCCATCAATCCGTATCTCGCTTACGACACGATTGATGACCTCATCAAAGAAGGTCTGTTGCTCAACACGGACCACAAGACCGCCATCAAGAAATTTGTCAAAGCCGCCATCAAGGGCGTGGTGAAAACCATGGCCAAGATGGGCATTTCCACTGTGCAAAGCTATCGCGGCGCACAGATTTTTGAAGCCGTCGGTCTCAACAGCGAAGTCGTGGAAAAATACTTCACGTGGACGCCGTCGCGCATCGAAGGCATCGGCCTCGGCGTGATTGCCGCCGAAGCCCTCGCTCGTCACACCCGTGCTTTCCCGCGCGAAACCGTCAACGCTGAACTCGAAGCTGGCGGTCAATACCAGTGGCGCGATAGCGGTGAATATCACCTGTTCAATCCGCAGACGATTCACAAATTGCAAACCGCTTGCCGCCTTGGCAGCGAGAAGATTTATCGTGAATACGCGGAACTGGTGAACAATCAGGCCAAACATCTCTGCACGCTCCGCGGCTTGCTGGACTTCAAGTTTGCCGAAACAGCGATTCCCATTGAAGAAGTCGAATCCGTCGAAAGCATTGTAAAACGCTTCAAGACGGGCGCGATGAGCTACGGCTCCATTAGTAAAGAAGCGCACGAAACGTTGGCGGTGGCGATGAATCGTCTCGGCGGCAAATCCAACACCGGCGAAGGCGGCGAAGATCCCGCTCGCTATACGTTGGAAGCGAACGGCGACTCCAAAAATTCGGCCATCAAGCAAGTGGCTTCCGGTCGTTTCGGCGTGACGAGTAATTACCTCGTCAATGCACGTGAATTGCAGATCAAGCTCGCCCAAGGCGCGAAGCCCGGTGAAGGCGGCGAATTGCCCGGCAAGAAAGTGTTCCCGGACATCGCCAAGACTCGCGGCACGACTGCGGGGGTCGGCTTGATTTCTCCGCCGCCGCATCACGACATCTACTCCATCGTAGATTTGTCAGAGCTGATT
>CAIWFB010000006.1 GCA_903911825.1 uncultured Verrucomicrobia subdivision 3 bacterium | reverse complement strand
CGGCGAAAGGCGAAACGCAGGTGAACCGGATTTACCATCTCGATCGCGGCTACGAGCAGATGGACGCGAAGCTGCGGAAGCTCGGCGCACGGATTCAACGCATTGAGGAAAAATGAAATCGCGTCCCAGAATTGGCGAAGTCGGCGAACTGGCCATTCCCACGGACATGAAACACGCCGTGGAATTTCACGGCGACGGCATGCCCGCCGTCGTGTCCACGCCGCACATCATCCAGTTTCTCGAACGCACCGCGCGCCACGCGCTCGCGCCTCATCTCGAACCTGACGAGCGTTCCGTCGGTCTTGAGATTGACATCAAGCACCTCGCGCCGACGCCCGTCGGCCAGACGATTCATTGCACCGCGCGCGTCATGTCGGTCGAAGGCAGCAAGGTGCAGTTCCAGATTGAAGCCCGCGATGCGCACGAAGTCATCGTGCGCGGCCTGCACAAACGCGCCGTCATCCGCACGGAAAGTTTCAGCCGCCGCGTGAAGGAGAAGATGGGATAAACGCAGAGGCGCGGGAGAATTGTTCAATTTTACCTTCTCGACAAATCGAAACGTGGAAATAGCATTTCAATATGCCGCGCGTGGCAATTTTTTTATGCAATAACCGAACTATGGCTGGATGTTTTGAACATCAGCTTTTCGGGACTGGAGATGGCTATGGGCTTCAAGTGAGGCAAGGGGATTTCTGTTTGCTTTATAACTTTGAACAAAATCAAGTTTTTGGTGTTTGGCGAGCCACTTCTGATGGCGGCAATTACGAACCACGCGCATGGCATGGTCAATTTCCAAATCAAGTCCGCATCGAGGAAGTTGGTGAGATTAAACAAGCAACTCGAAATCAAATTCAGGCACTTGTTGGCTCTCAAATTATTGGAAAAATTTATGTAGGCGAACTAGCCGAGAGTTTACTTCAGCATTTCCGGCCAGAAGTGAGAGGACAAACAGCACGAACAGGGCAAACGGCGACGGCTTCAAGACCAACTGAAAGTCGCGCATCACGGCAGACGCCACCGGATTATTTATTGCTTCCGCCCAAATTCTTCTGTGAAGACACACACCGCGTGCGTTCACAGGGTGAAAAAATTATTGATGATTGTCTTTTCCGACTTGGAGTGCGACATGACTACGAGCCGCAAATCACAATCCAAGGCGGGCAGATGATTCCCGACTTTGTTGTATACGCAAGAGATGGCAAACCAGTTTATATTGAATATTGGGGCAAGCTTAACGAACGAGATTATGATGCTCGTCGCATAGAAAAAACCTTGCTCTATCGGAGCAATAATTTGCCGCTCATTCAAATAATCCCCGACGACCTTCAGAAAATTAAGTTTGTTCTTGAGAAAGAATTAGAAAATTGGGACGTGCCTTTTAAGGACAGTTTTTTCAGCTTGCTCGGTTATTTTTTCAAACGGCTTTTCAACATGCTCCGTTCACGTTGAAATGCCAGCGATTGCCCGCCGCCGTTTTTTCAGTTAGCTTCGCGGGCGTATGGCTTTTGATTCCTTCCG
>CAIWFB010000005.1 GCA_903911825.1 uncultured Verrucomicrobia subdivision 3 bacterium | reverse complement strand
GTTCGACCGGACATCGTTTTCGAAGATTGGAACAAGGAAACCTACGACGGCTGGCAGGTAGAAGGGACGGCTTTCGGTAACGGGCCGGTGAAGAAGATCGACCTGCCGCCCTATCAAAACGATGTCGGCGGCGATACGGAGCGCGTAGTCAACTCGCACGCCACCGCTCCCGGCAAATCCACCCGCACCAAGGACAGCGCAACGGGCAGGCTCATCAGCCGTGACTTCATCATCGAACGCCGCTTCATTTCGTTTTGGATTGGCGGCGGCAAGGCAAGGCCCAACTCGCGTTTTGGTCTAACGTTGTTCGTTGAAGGCAAGCCGGCGCAGACTGCGGCTGGGCAAGACAAAAATGCGATGTCTAATGGCGTTTTTGATGTCCGCCGATTTGCCGGCAAGGCGGCGCATCTGGAAATCCTTGATGACGCCACCGGGCAATGGGCGAACATCGGGGTTGGAAAAATTGTGTTCACCGACCAGCGGGGCAGCGGCGGGCCACTGGAGGAGTTGCCCGATTATGGCACATTGGCGTTGGGTGTGATCGGTGAGGCGGCTGATCATGCGAGCGGAGAATCCACCGCGCCGTTCGGCGAAAAACTCCTTGGCTCGCTCGGTCGAAAACTCAAACTCGCGCACGGCGAATCAGCCACTGTGACGTTTGTTCTCGCGTGGCATTTCCCAAATTTCTCACTCCCAAAACTCGGTCGGGTCGGGCGGCACTACGCGACACGCTTTGAGTCGGCCAGCGCGGTGATGAATTACGTTGTCGCAAATTTCACGCGGCTCGCCACGCAGACCAAACTTTGGCGCGACACATGGTATGATTCGAGCCTGCCGTTTTGGTTTCTGGATCGCACATTTCTGAACACTTCCATCCTCGCCACCTCGACCTGCTCGCGTTTTGCAGACGGGCGCTTCTATGGCGACGAAGGCGTTGGCTGCTGCGAGGGAACGTGCGGTCACGTCTATCATTATGCCCACGCAACGGCGAGGTTGTTTCCGGAACTAGAACGCAGCACGCGCGAGAGGGTGGACTTCGGTCTGGCACAAATGCCCGATGGGGCGATTCATTTTCGCGGTGAGTTCAACGACTTTCCCGCCGTGGACGGCCAAGCTGGCGTCATTTTGCGTTCTCTGCGCGAACATCAGATGTCGGCTGACGCGGAGTTTCTGAAGCACAACTGGACAAAAATCAAACTGGCGACGCAATGGCTCATTGCGAAAGACTCCAACAGGGATGGACTCATTGAGAGCAATCAGCACAACACGCTCGATACCGACTGGTTTGGACCGGTAGCCTGGTTGAGTGGTTTATATCTTGCCGCGTTGACGGCAGCAGCAGAAATGGCAGATGAAATCGGCGACGCGGATTTCGCGCGGCAATGTCGCTGCATTCTGAAAGCCGGTCGGAAGAATCTCGTCACCACCCTTTTCGACGGAGAATATTTTTTCAGCAAAGTTGACCCGCAACATCTCAATGCCATCAATTCCGGCTCGGGTTGCGAGATTGACCAAGTGTTCGGCCAAAGCTGGGCGTTTCAACTCGGCCTGCCACGGGTGTTCCCGCAGAAAGAAACCGTGTCCGCGTTGAAATCGCTCTGGCACTACAATTTTTCGCCTGACATCGGACCTTATCGCGCAGTGAACAAACCGGGCCGCTGGTTTGCGATGCCGGGTGAGGCGGGTTTACTGATGTGCACCTTTCCGCGTCGCGACTGGAGCTACGATCAGGCGAAGGGTAAAGGACAGGATGGCGCTGCTGGGTATTTCAATGAGTGCATGAACGGTTTTGAATACCAAGTCTCCGGCCACATGATCTGGGAAGGGCTGGCACTTGAAGGCCTCGCCGTAACGCGCGCCGTGCATGATCGTTACCACGCCTCGCGGCGCAATCCGTGGAATGAAGTTGAGTGCGGCGATCATTACGCCCGCAGCATGGCCAGCTATGGCGTGTATCTGGCGGCGTGCGGTTTTGAATATCACGGGCCGAAAAGCCACATCGGTTTCGCGCCGAAAAGTTCTGCGGAGAATTTCAAGTGCGCGTTCACCAGCGCCGAAGGCTGGGGAAGCTACGTTCAAAAGATGGATGGCGAAAAACTCACGGCGCAAATCTCTGTCCGTTTCGGAAAACTAAAACTAAAAACCATCGCCCTCGAAACGGCGCACGCGAAATCCGCACTTGTGCGCCGCGCCGGGAAATCCATTCCCGTAAAATTGAAACACGACGACAAGCGTCTTTTGCTTTCGCTCCATGAGCCAATTGAAATCGTAGCCGGAGAAGGTTTTGAAATTCTAGTTTCCTAAATAAAGTCCATTTTGAAACAAAACCTAATCAACACGCTTGCCATCGTCGCAATGATGACCAGCACGGCATGGGCCGGCGATAGTGTCGCAGAAAAATTTCCCGCCGATTATGTCAATCCGTTGATTGATACCCACAAGTCCCGCTGGTTCTTTTTTTCGTCTGCGTGCCGCCCTTTCGGGTTGGTGAATTTGAGTCCAGACACAAAAGTCGGCGACGACTGGATGAACGGTTACATCTATGGAGAAACAAATATTCAGTGCTTCAGCCATGTGCATTGCTGGCAGCTCTATGGCGTGCCGGTGATGCCGCAGACCGGCGAATTGTTTTCAGTCAACGGGCTAGCCGCTGCCGCATCATCATTTTCGCACCAGGATGAAGTTGTGCATACTGGCTACCATCGAGTTTTCCTGCAGCGTTATGGTATCAAGGCTGAACTTACCTCAACCACGCGCGTCGGGTTTCATCGCTACACGTTTCCGGCGAGCGACAAGTCCTTCATCGCGTTCGATACGGGTGCGACCTTGATGGCGGGGATGGACACCAGTTCCATTCGACAGATCAGCGCGACAGAAATAGCCGGCTGCTCAGTCATGTCGGCCACGATGCGGCGACCAAAACCTTTTACTATTTACTTTGTGGCTGAGTTCAGCCGACCGGTGAAGTTCGGCGTCTGGAAAAATAAGGCGGTGATAAGCGGGGCAACGGAAATCTCTGGCACAAATGCAGGCGGCTATGTCCAGTTTGCCACCAAACGGGACGAAAAAGTTTTGATGAAGGTTGCCATCTCCTACACGAGTGAGGAGAACGCCAAAAAAAATCTGCAAGCTGAACTTCCGGGGTGGGACTTTGATCGCGCTGTCAGGGAATCGCGAGCCGAATGGAATGTGCAGCTTGGTCGAATTACCGTTGCCGGCGGCACGGAGGGGCAACGAATCAAATTTTACACCGACCTCTGGCACGCGTTGCTTGGCCGCCGGATCGTTAGCGACGTGGACGGCAGCTATGCCGACAACACCGGCGAACAAACAATCATCCGCCGTGTGAAGCTGGACGCAAACGGGAAGCCTCAGTTTCCGCATTACAACTTCGACGCGTTGTGGGGTAGTCAGTGGTCTTTGAATATTTTGTGGTCGTTCGCCTATCCGGAAGCGATGGACGGATTCTGCAACACGATGGTGGACATGTATCGCGACGGCGGTCTGATCCCTCGCGGTCCAAGTGGTGGCAATTACACATTCGTGATGATTGGCGATCCCGCCGCGCCGTTCTTTGCGGCGGCTTACAACAAAGGCATTCGCGGCTTCGACGTCGAGAAAGCCTATGAAGGTTTGAGAAAAAATGCCCTGCCGGGAGGCATTCGCGATCATGCAGGCTATGAATTTGGAACGAATGCCAGCGGCGGCGGCATGAAATACTATATCAAGCGCGGCTATGTTCCTGAAGGCATTCCGGGCAAAGGCATGCACAAAGACGGAGCGGCGATGACGCTGGAGTATGCCTATGAAGATTGGTGTCTCAGTCAAATGGCGCTGGCATTGGGGAAAACCAACGATGCGTCTTGGCTTAACCAACGTTCTTTCAACTACACAAACCTCTGGGACGCCTCGGCAAAATGGATGCACCCGCGACATTTGGACGGCACGTGGCTGAATCCATTTTCGCCGGTTGGCAAGCCAGGCGAATTTGCCGCCCAAGGATTCTGTGAAGCAAGCGCGGCCATTTACACGCATTTTGTGCCGCAGGATATCCGGGGTTTGATCGCTCTGTTCGGCGGCAAGGATAAATACGTCTCCGCTCTAAACCGGCAATTTGAATTGGCCGCGGCAGCGCGCTTTGTAGCGCCACACGGTCAACACGCTGCTGCCTGGGTGGATTACGACAACGAGCCATCCACAGCCATGGCACATCTGTTCAACTTCGCCGGCGCGCCTTGGCTTACGCAGAAGTGGGTGCGCGACGTGCAAAGCACCGCCTTTGGCGACATCACGCCGGCAGGTGGATATAATGGTGATGAAGACCAGGGCCAACTTGGTGCCGTAAGTGCCTTGATGGCGATAGGTTTGTTTGACGTTGAAGGTGGTGCGGCAGTGAATCCCACTTACCAAATTACCTCGCCGCTATTTGATGAAATTTCCATCAAGCTGAATCAAAAATATTTTTCCGGCAAACGATTTACCATTGTCACAAAACACAATTCCGCGACAAACTGCTACATCCAATCAGTGAAACTCAATGATCAACCACTGAATCAGTTTTGGTTTCCACACACCGCCCTGGCAAAAGGCGGAAAACTGGAAATCAACCTAGGCCCGCAACCTAGTCGGTGGGCGTCCGAATCACGATTGCCATAGCGGAGAACACTGGACTGCCGCTTCACAAAATATTCAATACGGCAATAGCCACGCTTTTATTTGAAAAACAATTCGAGTTCACTGCTGACTCACAGGGTTGAGGGTTGAGGTGCAAAAAAAGGTTGGCTTGCGGGTTTGGGCCCTGCCACAAGGTAGGGCATGAAAAATCAAACACGACACAAGCCAACCGCGAGTAAATTCTCGCTGTTGCGCCAACTTTGCAACTTCATTCCGCCGCATCTGGTGCCCAAGCTGGCCCGCGCCACCGGCGTGGAAGATCAGGCCCGCACCTTCACTCCGTGGAGTCACGTCGTCAGCCTGCTCTATGCCCAACTCACCCACAGTCTCGGACTCAATGACGTCTGTGATGCCCTGCGGCTGCACTCCGGGTCGTTGTCGGCACTGCGCGGAGCCACCCCGCCGCCCAAGAACACGCTGTCGCACGCCAACCGGCGGCGCGATCCGCACCTGGCGGAACAACTTTTCTGGGCGATGCTGGCACATTTGCAAACCTTGCAGCCCACCTTCGGCGGCAACCGTCGCCCGAAGTTTGCCTTCCGCTTCAAACGCCTTATCCATGTCGTGGACTCCACCACGATTCAACTGATGGCCCGCTCGTTGGATTGGGCCAAACACCGTCGGCGTAAAGCCGCCGCCAAATGCCATGTTCGGCTGGATCTGCAAACCTTTCTGCCGCGCTGCGCCATTGTGGCGACTGCCGGCGAACATGACAACCGCCGGGCCCGCGAACTTTGCGCCAAGGTTCAAGCGGGTGAAATCATCATCTTTGACAAGGCTTACCTCGACTTCACCCACCTCGCCGACCTGTCCCAGCGCGAGGTCTTTTGGGTCACGCGCGCCAAGGACAACCTGCAATGCCGGGTCGTCCGCAAGTTTCAGGACGGCGCTGAGGAAAACATTTTGCGGGACGACCTGATCGCCCTGACCATTCCCGTGGTGCAAGCGGCTTATCCGGTCGAACTGCGCCGGGTCACCGCCCGCGTCGAGGTGGAGGGCGAACTCCGCGAAATGGTTTTCTTGACGAATCACCTGACGTGGAGCGCCCAGACCATCGCCGACCTCTACCGCTGCCGCTGGAACATTGAGGTCTTCTTCAAGGAACTCAAACAGACCCTCCAACTGGCCGACTTCCTCGGCCACAATGCCAACGCCGTCAAGTGGCAGGTCTGGACCGCATTGCTGGCCTACGTCCTCTTGCGCTTCTGCGCGCATCTGGGCCAGTGGAGCCACAGTTTCATCCGCCTCTGTGCCCTGATCCGTTCGGCCCTCTGGCAAAATTGGGAACTCCGCAGCCTGTTGGAAGTCTATGGGACAGCCGGGGGCGGCGGCCGCTTTCTGGGCACGCCACAACAAGCCTATCTGGCGGGCTTTGGTTGACCCTGTGGGACAGCCAGTCCGCCAAGACCATGAATTCTTAAACTGCTTTTTCATCCAGCCTTTTGCCTTCCAAGAAAATCCGCACATCAATGCCGCGGCTTCAGTCCCTATTGGCCGACAGTGATTCGAGTTCATACTTTCCAGCCGAAGCGATTGTGACGTTTTACGAACTGCGCTGACTCATGGAGGTTGGGAGAGGTCATGTTGGGGCCGTCCCACTCCATGCGCTTCCCTTCGCCACAACGAATAGCAACAGCACCCAAAAGGATGATTTCAGTCAAATAACCAGCAATTTCAAAGTTGGAATAGGCTGGCGTGCCGTCTTTCATCATCTTGAACCATTCGCTCATGTGGGCAGTCGTCCATCCGCGCCCCTCAACTTTGGGGATGCGAGGAATGGTGACGGGGACGACCTTACAAGCTTCATGAGCATGACTTGGCGTGAATTCGGTTTCGCCCTCCAGCTTTACAAAGAATTTTGCACCGTAATCATCCGGCGAAAAAAGTTTTCCTTTTTCACCAATGATGAGAGCGCCGCTGTCGGGCAGTTTGTGTTGCAACTTGATGATATCAAGAGCCACGGTGACATCAGGACGCAGCGGGGACAGTTCATCGCCGGGATTGCCATCATACCACCAGAATTTCAGGGGCGGATAACCGTCGCGGGCGGGAAATTCAAAACGAATTCGGGATGTCTTTGGATAAGTTTCGGCATACAAACGCGAGGCAACTTCAAGTTCCACGACGCTGGGATATCCCAGCTTCAGCGCGCGGAACGGCATGTTGACAGTGTGGCAAGCCATGTCGCCCAAAGCTCCGGTGCCGAAGTCATGCCATCCACGCCATTTGAAAGTATGATAGACATCGTTCTTGTATGGCCGAGTTGCCGCCGGCCCCAGCCACAAATCCCAATCCAAGGTGCTTGGGATTGAATCTTTGCCGTGCGGACGATCCAGACCTTGCGGCCAAATCGGGCGATTCGACCAGACGTGAAGTTCCACCGGTTTGCCAATGACTCCAGAATGAACCACCTCCACGGCGCGACGAAGCCCATCGGTGGCGCTTCCTTGATTTCCCATTTGCGTGGCGAGTTTCTTTTCCTTTGCCAAGGCGCGCACCATTCGAGCCTCACTGACCGTTTGCACGAGTGGTTTCTGGCAAAAAACATGTTTGCCCATTTGCATCGCATGAATGGCGGCCAACCCATGATGATGGTCGGGAGTTGAAATCGTTACGGCATCAATGTCCTTTCCGATCCGGTCGAACATCTTCCGGTAGTCCTTAAACACTTGCGGCCTAAATGCAGGAAAATCCTTTCCGAACTGCTTCAGCTTGCCGTCAATCTGGTTTTGATCCACATCACAAAGCGCTATGATGTTACCGCCATTGAGCGCGGCGTCCGTGCTGTCTGAATCACCCTTTCCGCCGACGCCGATGCAAGCGACGTTAATGCGGTCATTCGCACCGAGCGCTTTGCCGACATAGGGAAAGTAAATCGCTGCCGCACCAGCGGCCAACGTCGTGCGCTTGATAAAATTGCGGCGCGACAACTCAGTTGCGGCCAGCTTGGTATTTGCGTTTTGTGTCTTCATGATGGGTTGCTGTTTGTAAATGGTTTGAGTTCGTTTCTGTAAAAGTTATTTGGAAAGTTCTGACGCATTCTCAATAAAAAACTGGATACACTTGGGAAGATTCTGCATCAGCTCATCCACACTGCCGTGCTCGTATTCGATCATCAGGTAGCCCTTGAAACCTTGGCATTTTAACTGTGCTAACATTCCGAGCGCGTCACATTGGCCTGTGCCCCAGGGAACGTCTTCCAGTTCAGCGCCAGTCGGAGCCAAATCCTTGAAATGCGAATGGATGACACGACCACCGACTTTTTTCAAAGTTGCCACCGTGTCCAAGCCCGCGCGCTTCCAGTGACCAACATCCGCGCACGCGCCTACCATCGGGCTCATCTTTTCCGTGACCGACAGCACCCGTTCCGGGGGCCAGGTTGATGGATGATTATGAATGGCAACCTTGATGCCGAATTCTCCCGCCAGTTTATCAACATTCGTATTGGGCGTTCTTTCCGTCACCAACACTTCGATGCCCATCTTCTTGGCCCACTCAAATTGCTTACGCGCGCTTGGCTCATCTCGCGGAACGTCGGCGACGCCGTAGCTGACCAGCTTTACGTCGGCAGCCTTCAGTTTCGCCTGCAATTCAGCCACGTCCGCCGCGCCCAAATCCGAGCCGGTTTTTACTTCGCTGCCCGGTTTGAGAATCTGGCCGGGATACATCTCGATATATTTTAAACCAAGCTGATGAACTTTATCCACGGTCTCAAAAAAGGTCAGCGCACGAAACGTGTAAGCTTGGACTCCCAGCCGCCAGCCCAGTTTGTCCGCACCGGAATTTTCGAAGGCAATGACGGCGGTAGCAGCCATGCTGAAGCATATTAGGGCCGCGAGTGTTTTAAGTGTTTGATGTTTGATTGATTTCATTGACATTTCTTTGCTTTTGGGCAGTCACCAAATTTTAATCAAATGTAAACCGTCCTCTGGATTCTCGAACGGACCGGGTGTGGGATTCGCAACTTTTTTCTTCCGACCAAAATAATCCGTGTCAATCTTGAGCGGCGATCCGTCGGGGCGTTCATAGGAACAATCAGAAATCTCAGCCTTGCCGAGCAGCTTGGTTGTAACGAGTTTTCTATCTCTCGCATCGCTCCAGGCTTGGGCGAAGTTCATTTCGATATACAGGCCACCCACTTTCTCTACCAGTTTCAGTCCTGGATCAAACTCCGGGTTCAGAGTCGCCCCAACCTCATTCTTCGACGGCCGGGCACCATCGACATAGATGTTGCCGTCCATGCTGACCGGAAACTTCGCCGTATCGTATCCGCTCAAATCAGCGCGCCGGACAAAAAGGTTATTGAAGTATCGGTCGTCTCCGCAGGGATTGTCGTGCAGTCCCGCTATTTCCGTGGAATGTGGCTTGTGAAAAGGCGTTTGCCGGCCATCCCCCTGCACGATGCGCATCTTTCCGGCAAACAGGTTGTGGACATAGGCCCCGCCCTGCGAACGGTTGTTGATCGAATACGGTGAAAGGAAAAGGTTGTTGTCCACCAGAAAAGGACCGTGATTGACCTCGACAAACATATCCTGGTGTCCGCCGGGTATGAGTGACTCACCCAAATCCGGCTGAAGATCAGCTTCGGTCGCGTTGTCGTGGAACAGGTTTCCTGTGATCCTCGTGCCCTGTGCCATCCAGTCAAGCCAGAGTCCCCGGTTGGTTCGGTAGATGTGATTGCGGCTGATTTCCACATCGATGGCCCCGTGGAACTTGATGCCCGCCATTTCGCAGCCGCCAAACAACTGCCGGACGTGAATATCGTGGATGGTGTTGCCGGTGACGGTGCTGAAAATGGCACCCAAGCTGCCGACGATGCCCGCTTGTTCGCAATGTGAGATGGTGTTGTTGCGGATAATATGATGGCCAATCGTTTCCTTATTCCACCCGTTGGTCAGAGCACGATTGATGGTCGCAACATATCCTTCGGCGGAATTGGCGGATTTGTTGTCGAATTCGTCGCCATACTTGCCGAGTGAAACGCCCGCACAGATTGAGTAACGGACCACATTGCTTTCGATAATCCAACCCTTGCTCCAGTGGGTGCCGATCAGCGCGATCTGCTCGGCCGTTGGTGGTGCCCATGGCGTGGCCGCCTGTTCCAGCGTGAAGCCACGCACCGTGATGTAGTTGACGCCTGTCTTCTCCGGATAAAAAACCGTCTGCCGCGCGTTGACTTCCACCAATTGTTCGTTTGGATTGACGCCTTGGAACTGCGCCCAAATGGTGGTGTTCGTCGCGGTGACTTCCGCAAACCACAACGCAGTTTTCTTCACCGGCTTCAGGACATCTTGGAATTTCGCCGCCGACTCCAACCAGTCGCCATTGAGATAAACCGCACCCGTGGAATGTTTCCTGCCTTTTCCATCAAACCAATCGCCGTGGATGAGATCCTGAAACGGATTGAACGTGCCGAAGAACGAATTCGGCAAAGTCACTTGCCAGACACTCTCCTGAAGCTTCACCCAATTCGTCACGACCTCCGACCCTTTGACCACCACCCTCTCACCCGGTGCCGCCTGATAGGTGATGCGCTTCACATCCGACTTGCCGCCACGCGGCGGACTGATGCGCTCACGATAGACGCCTTGATGCACGGTGACGACATCACCCGGTTGAGCAACGCTGGCGGCATGTTGGATAGTGCGGAACGGCGCGGATTGCGTGCCGGGATTCGCGTCGCTGCCACCGGTGGCAACATGGATTTCCGCAGCATGAATCGCCGGCCGCGACAATAGCAGCAGAGCGGCGAGTGTGAATGATTTTATCTTGCTCATACGGAGCGTGGTTTATTCCGCTCACTTCAACTGAACTTTCACGATAGTCAGGGAATGTGGCTGGAGATTGACCACGCCATTGGTGAAGGTCAGTATCATTTTGAGTGGCGAGACGCGATCAGGATGCGAAATGTCGTTGAAAGCTTCTGGGGAATCTCCCGCCAGAATTGTTGCTGGATAATCTCCTTCGAGTGAACGGTCTTTGATTTTCACGGTGCAAGTCAGCTCTTGCTCCGGGTGACGATTGACCAATGCAATGGCCCAGCGTTTGCCAGCGTCATCTACGGTCGCGACGGCGACGGCAACTGAAATGGATTGATTGCTTTGCGTCAGTTTGTCAGTCGTCACATCCAACTTGGCAACGCGCGGTTCGAGTTCGTTGGCGTAAAGCGCCATCGTGTGAAAATGCGTGCGCTTGACGATGCCTTGCGGATGAACGAACAGCGGACCGCGCGTGTTCACCAACGGTGCGATGTTGGCCATGCCCACATCTTCCGCGTGCCGGAGACAGGCGTTGAAGAACGACGCGGTGAACAACGCGTCGGCCATCGTGTATTGTCCGGCCACATCGTTCTGCGAACGCCGCCGTGAGACCAACTCATGAATGGCTGTGTCGTCATAGTCCCTGACCTCGTCGCGCGGAAATCCCGGATGCTGCCAAGCACGCAGATTCCATTCGTCGAATGCAATTTTTGTCTGCGTCATTCCTGCTTTGCGCAGAGACTCGGCCGCGGTCGCGATGTAAGACTCCGGCATTGCCGATTTCATGATGGCTGTCTGATAATCGTAGGCTGGCAACGTATCCGCGCGCGGCAGCCAGTAGTTGTGGATGGAAACAAAGTCCAGGTAATTGCCGGCCTGCTCCATTAGATAGGAGTTGACTCCGTCACCGTCCTGAGAGCCGGCGCAAGTGATCTGCAAATCCACACCAAGCGACTTCATGGCCTTTGCAGTGTCGCGGACGCGGTTGACATAGTCCCGGTCGTAACGCTCGTTGCCGACGCTCCAGAAGCGGACGCTGAAGGGTTCGGCATGACCGTTGGCCTTGCGCATTTCGGCGAACCGTCCATTGGTGGCATTGCAATAGGCGATCCAATCCAGATTCTCCTGCACTGAAGCCAGGCCGTTGAAACAAATGTAAGGTTCAGCGCCGATGCGCCGGCAGAGCGCGACGAATTCGTCGGTGCCAAAGGTGTTGGTCTCGATGACGCCCCAACGGAAATCGCCGTATGGCTCGCGCTTTTTTCCCACGCCTTTTTGCCAGTGATAGGCATCCACAAAACATCCGCCGGGCCAGCGCAACACCGGAATTTTCAACTCCCTCAATGCCGCGATTACATCCAGACGAAATCCATTCGCATCGGACAGCGGCGAACCTGGATCAAAAACGCCACCGTAAATCTGATTGTCGAAGTGCTCCAGAAATCCGCCAAAAATCATGCGGCTATATGGTATAGACGGGACATCCGTATTGATCGTCACAATGGCCGTTGGTCTCGCCATTGGCGTATCAACGGCATTGAGCGAATTCACCAGCACGAGCGACAAGACGCTCGTGATGAAGATTACGGTTTTATTTCTCTGCAGCATTTGACGTCAGTGATTATTCTCCAAAGATAAGGTTGAGTTCCGCCAATGAGGCGTAGGGCTGCTTTGAATGAAAACTGGTTTTCGCCAAAAGCTTCACGAAGCGCGCTTCGACTGGTTGGGCAAATTTTACAATCTTCCATTCTGCGTCTTTCTCGAAAGTGCCTTTGGCAACCGGCTCACCCCAGTGCTGACCATCGTTACTGGTGAACAGCGCGTAGTCCTTGATCCAGCCGCGCTCCGAACCATCCTGGCGCGGCAGACATTTGATGCCGGCAATCTTCGCGGGCTTGGCCAGCTCGACAATTAACTCGTGCGGAAATTTCGGCGCATTCCCTTCCCAAGCCGTGTGCCAATACGAATCCGGGTCGCTGTCCATGGCGGCGGATGCGCCATACGCATCGGAGCTTCCGGTGTCGGAATGAATTTTTGGCGCAAGTGATTTCAAGAATGGATCAGGGAAAAGCGATGCCACGGTTGAGGGAGTCACCTCGCAAGTCGGTTGAAACTCATCCGAGCCAGCATACGCCAGCAGGCTGGCGCGCAACTGTCGTGCTTCCGGCGACAATGACTGTGCGTTCAAATCAATGGCGCACACCAACAGCCGACCCGCACCCACGCGCGCTTCAATGATCATTCCGAGTTTGCGGTCGGTGACGAAGTTATCAATGGGTTGAACGATGGGACGAAAATTTGCCGGCCAGTCATCGAGCACCACGGCCTGGCTTTGCTGGACAAGGTCAAACCATTGCCAGTCGGAGTGCATGGCCGTGGGAAATTTTCGCAAGGCGGGGTGCATCGGATCACACAGCAATCCCATCGTCGCTTTATGCGAACCAAACATCACTGGATTCCAAAACACCGTGCTGAAAATTCCGGGCAGAGAATTTCGCCAGCCATCTGGCTTGCCAAATAGAACCACACGTCCGCCTGCTGACAATGCATTTGACACCGCTGAGTTCCATTCGCTGGCGACGAGAACATTGGTTGGCGCTGGCGTCCTGACCTTCTCTGGATAAACCCAAATGTTCCAGGAGTTTTCAATGTCCCGCCCCTTGAGCGCGATGATGAGTTTGCATTTCATCGGTCCGGCGATGGAGGTGAGCGGCACCGAAAAACTGCCGAGTTCCGCCAGCCTTCCGGGCGCAAGAGTCAATGGCGGCAATTCACCGCGACCAATCATGATTCCATTTTCCTGTTGAAGAGTCCAAACCGGGACGACTTGTTTCAATTCGTCCGCGCCGAAATGTGAAATCTGCGCACGCACCGAAAGTGATTCTGCAGTGGTGAAAGTTCGCTTGGGCAACCGGGCAAGCACGGCGGTCGGGCCGGCGAACTGCCGGAATTCTTCGGGCGTGATCAATCCTTTTGAATCCCAAAAGGAATCGAGCATTCCCACCAGCGCCGTTCCCTGTCCCGGAAAATCCGTGAGGCTCAGCAATTGAAACCCAGCATGGCCGGGCGTTCGCCGCGCCGACTCAATGTCCGCCTTGTATAGTTCGGCGGCCAGTTTGCCGGAGGCAAGAAAGAATGCGTTGGCCTGGTCGAGCAGATGCTTGGCGCGCATGTCTTCCAGCATCAGTTCAACATTCCACAGGCGCAACGTGCCGGAATACTTGTCAATCTCCTCCATGCGCGGACAAACCGAGTATTGACCCAACTCGTGAGTGACGAGCGGCACATGGCTCTTGTCAATTATGGAAGCAAAATCCCAATCGGTGCCGGGTCCGCCGTAGCCGCGCATCCCTTCTTCTTTTAACCAAGGCACCGGGCCACCGCGTTGGTCGTAATCGTCGAAAGGTCCAGGCCCCCATGCGGAGCCACGGAGAAAAAGATGACGCGGATCGGTTTCCTTGGATCGTTTGGTCATTTGATCCGGGATGGACAAGTCGCCCGCCGGTTCATTGCCCATGCTCAACATGCAGAATGACGGATGATTTCCGTATGCCCGCAAGATGCGCTGCACCTCTTCGTTCGCCCACTGATCGCGCGCCGGGCGCTTTCCCCAATCATGAATCCACACCGGCGCTTCAGGTTGCAGATAGAAACTCATTTGATCGGCGGCCGTGAAAGCCGCCTCCGGCGGACACCAGGAATGAAACCGCAGATGGTTTAATCCGTAGGAGCGACAAATCCGAAATATTTGCAGCCAGGAATCCACGTCCATCGGCGGATAACCTTTGATTGGCCACACATCATTTTCCACCGTCCCACGGAGGAAAATCGTTTTGCCGTTGAGGACAAATTGTTTGTTGGTGTTCACCGAGAATTGACGGACTCCAAATTGCAGCCGTCGCTGGCCTTGAAATTTTTTGTCCCCAAGAGATGCCGACAGGTTGACCTCTAAATCATAAAGCGCAGGAGAAAATTCATCCCATAACGCCGGTGATTTACCCAAAGGCAATCGGAACTCTTGCGTCGTGCTGCCGTTGGTAAGGTGGACTGAAATAGTTTCCGGGCGGACACGCGAACTGCCGTCAGGCCCGACGACATTCAATTCCAATTTGCCTGATACCGCCTGGCTCGTGTCGTTGCCAAAGGTCACCTTCACCTTGGCGAAATGTTGCGAGGAATCTGGAAAAATTTGCACGTCGTCAATCCACACCGGATCGGCCGCGCGCAATTCCATCTTGCCAATGATGCCGTTGAAGTTCGGCTGGGTTTGCTCGCTGATCATGTTGGCCGACTCGCCGAGATCGAATTTCAACGTGTTATCCACGCGGATGGAAAGCCGATGCCGCCCCGGCACCGCGTCAGTCGTGAGCACATGGACGTGCGGTGTCGTCAAACTGTCCTTCATTCCCACCGGCTTGCCGTCGAACCAAACCTGCGACTCCCATTGACAGCGTTCCAGAAAAAGCACCACCTGCTTGCCCCGCCACTGCTCGGGCAGTTCGACGTCGCGCTGATACCAGGCCGGACCGACGTAACGATACTTCCGGCTCCAACTGCGATAATCCTGTTTGAGTTTGATCTGATCGCGCGGCTTCAATATGAATTCGGTTTTTGCACCGTAACCCGCCTCGTCGGTGGAACCCGGAAGGTGAATCTTGCCGGTCAATTCCGTCGGACACTCGGTAGCATTCGTTGCAGCGAATTCAAATTGCCATTCGCCCGCAATGGAAATCGTATCTGCTGCGCGCAATGGAGCACCGGAGAAAAAAAACAAAACTCCAGCAAACAGCAATTTCTGGACGACAGGACTCATATTGTATTTTTGAATTTTGAAGCCCAGACTCAAAGTGACTAATTATCACTACCTGCTCGTGTTGACGGGTTAAATCGCAACTTGTGTCTGAGCAGCAATGTCAGGGAACAAAGCGCCGTGTTACTTTGGATAAAATTTTACCGCGTAACTTTCCAGAGTTTCCAACAGCCCGTTTGGCAAAAGCAGTTTTCCCGTGGTGGAGCGTGTGTTGACGGCAATGCAGCCGGCCGGTTTGCCATCCGTCGCAACGCGCTCAACCACCAAAATGCCTTCATCGGCTTTCACTGCGGACTGCGGCAGCAGCGGCTTCAACGTTGCTGCGAGCCACGTTTCCTCGGGCTGCGTCCCAAACAAAATCACGCGGCCTTTGCCGACGCGACATTCGACCACGGCTGCAAAACCATCAAGCGGGCCGCTGCTGTAATTCGCGAGGACTTTTTGCGCGCCGTTGGTGGCGAACGCATCACACCACCAGCGGCAGTTGACTGTTTCAGAATTTGCCGCAAGCCGCGTTACCCCGCCGGGAGTCATGCGATGCCGCACATGGATGCCGAGCCATTTTTCCAAATCAGCACCGTAGGACGCGTCGCGGTGAGCGGCAGTCTCTTCATCGCGACAGGCGGACAGCGGACCGAGAACCCAGGTGCCGCCGGCTTCAACAAATTTTTGCAAGCGCGCCAAAGTCTCCGCGGAGAAAGAGGGTGTGTAAGGAGTTAAAACTGTTTGATACGAGTCTAATTTTGATTCGCATCCGGGCATCACCAGATCAACGTTCGCTCCCGATTGCCGCAGCAGCCGGTGATACGCAGCGATGGCAGAGTCATACCGAAATCCGGCAGCGATGGGTGTCGCCGTGAATTGCCACTGCGCTGGCATTGAATAAAACAGCGCGACGGACGCTGGCTTTGGTTTGGTTGCGCGAAGCCACGCGGCATTATTCTTCAACTCATCCGCGACTCGGCGAATTTCAGGAGTGTTGGCGCTGTCATCGCCCCACGGATAAATGACGCTGCCGTGCTCAAGTTCCTGCCCGGCCCAATGCGCGCGCCAGAGCCAGAAACTTACGGCTTCACCGCCCAGCGCAAACGTCAACCACATTTTTGCCCGCAGCGCGCCGGGAAGATGTTCAAACGACGCGGTGTCCGCGACGGCGGTTCCCGCACTGTGCGAACTTGCGGTTTCCGCCAGCCAGAATGGTCTGTTCAAAGCGCGCATCCAGTCGCACTCAAACGCGTAGCGCAACAAGTCATTGGGTCCGGCATAGCTGTCCATGCAAACCAGATCGAGACCGCGAAAAAGTTCCGCCTGATCAATCTGCTGCGCAGCGGGATTGTGGGCGTTCGTCGTGATCGGACGCCGCGTGTGCTTGCGCAGCGCCGATGCTTCCGCATCGCAAAAGGAAACGTAACTATCGCTCATGAATTTCCGATAGGCTGCGACGAGCGAAGGATGCGGCGAAGTGCGACTGGCATTCGGCAGCGGCACCTGATCAAACGATTGGTATTCCTGACTCCACAGAACTGTGAGCCAGTCAGCATTGAGTTTTTCGATGGTGCCAAAATGATTTTTCAGCCACAGGTGAAATGCTTTTACGCAGTTCGTGCAGAAACAGTCACCAAATAGTTCATTGTCCACCTGCCACGCAACCACGCCGGGCGCGTCGCCAAATTCCGTGCTTAACTTTTCGGCAATGCGTGAGGCGTAAACGCGATACGTTTCGGAGTTGGGACAATAATGCCTGCGCCCGCCATGCTGCATCGGTTGTCCGTCAGCGCTGACTCGCAAAACATCGGGATGCGCTTCGGTCAGCCAAATCGGCGGCGCGGCGGTCGGCGTGCAAAGTTCGACCGCGATGCCGGCGGCGGCAAATTTATCCACGGCTTCGTGCAGCCAGGCAAAATTGAATTGCGCGTCGTTGGTTTCCATGCGCGACCAGGAAAAATCGCCGAACCGCACCAGATTGATGCCGAGACTTTTCATCCGGGCAATGTCTTCGTCAATCTGCGTCCCAGCTACTTCCGGGTAGTAGGACCCACCGATGTAAGGAGGCACAGGTGGCGCAGCGAAAATACGTCCATGAAAAAGCACGACGCAGAGCGCGATGAGCACTGAAAATTTTTTCATTTTACGGCGGAAGTCTTTTGCGGCGCTTTACCGAGCGTCACGTTGATTTGATCAAAGGCCGTCCGGATTTCGGAGCTGCGACCCAAAGTAAGATATAGATCGTATTCAAATACTTTACCCGGCGTGAGGGGAAATTTCACCAACGGCGCAAAATAGGAACAACTGCCGTGCTCGCGCTGGCCGTCGCCAAACCGGTAGCAGGTCAACTCACTCGCGATGGGCACAAATCCGCCCACGCCGAAATCATTCGTGTCCACATATGCCGCCCAATGCTCTGTGATTTTTCGCGGTTCATTCGGCCAGCCGGGCTTGGAACGGTTCAGCGAGTCACCGGTCCACGGATTCGGGCCATCGTAAATGACGAGCGTGTCGAGATCCGGTTCGACAAAAAACGCCGGCACTTCCTGCGTCGAGACGGGATGTGAATTTGTCCCGCTGTAAGTCATCTTGAAATGAACACGTGCCACTTTGCCGGTGAGCGTGATCCATTCTTCCATCGTCACTTCCGGCAAGTCAGCGCCGCTGGCCCAATGTTTTGGCAGCGTCCTGGCGTAAATCGAATTTGTGCCGACCTGCAAATCCAGCACGCGCGCACCGCTGCCACGCCAGTCGCCGCCTTGCACGGGGTTATAGCGCCATGGTTGTTTGTCCCAAAATGAATTGTCCACTTGCCCGTAATACGATTGCTGCACGAGCCGGCCGCGATCCCAATCGTTGATGAAGTTGCGTTGCGATCCGCTTGCGGAAAACCAGCCGATGCCCGCGCCGGAATTTTTTTTGACACCGATGCGCACCAGACCATTGTCGAGAAACGCCCAAGAGTCATCGGCTCGGACAAAACCGGCCAAAGAAATCAGCAGGAGAAAGCTCGCAAGTCTGAAGAGCGGCAGGAACTTCATGCGCGAATTTTGAACATGGCAGCGGCTCGCCGTCAATGCGCCGGATGCGTGAGGGCGCGCATTTGTTCGGCTTGCCTTTGTTTCAAGGCGTCGAGGGCCGCCTTGGCTCCGGCGTCACCTTTGGCGGCTGCCTGATACATCCGCTCGGTCAAGCCAGCCATCGCGTCTTGCACAGCCACCAACTGCGTGGGCGTGATGTCCCGCGAAATCAGCGAGAGGAAATTAGTGCTGGCGGACAGATAATTGTTCGCCTTGCTGGCTGCAAGTGCGGCCTGCCACGTTTGTTTCACTTCGGGTTTGGCAGAATCGAAAGCCGATTTGTTCACGTTGCGCTGGTCGCAGCCCGCGAAAAAAACGCAAAGCATCAGGGTGATGATTGTTGCCGAGGAAATTATTTTCACAATCGTATGACAGGGTCAATGGCCGTCCGTTCTTCCGGGATTGCACCAAACGCTGTTGGCGTTGGGAGACAGGGCAAGCGCGGCCCAATCGGCGTATTTCACGAACTGCGTGTTGCCGCTGATGCCCAGCACGGTGCCGCCGATTTTTCCGTGGCGGTGGCCGAGTCCCGCGTCGTTGAGCGGATCGGGAACCGCCGCGCCATCATTGTATTCTGACCATCCGCCGGGAGCGAAATCGTCTGGTTCATACATAATGAAAGCATCCTGCCGGAGAGACGTTAATTTATAGGCAGTCGTGCCCAGCGCGCCAAACCCGCAAATCGCGCCGTTCTCCAAATAGGTTGAAAGTTTTTGCAAACGGAAAACGAAACCGAACGCGTTGGTCGCATCTTCGAGGGGACAGCGATAGACGTTTATGGTCTTGATGTATGGCCACAGTTGGCCGCCTTGGTATCCCGCAAGATTGGGATCGGGTGGCGTGCTTAAACCAGTGCCATCGTAGAGCCAGCCCGCACACCAGGGCGGATTCCAGTTGGGATATGGCATGAAATCCCGGTTGTCGGTCACATACAAATGCGTGGCCAGTCCGAGCTGCCTCATGTTGTTCACGCACTGCAATCGAGTGGCCTTGGCTTTGGCAGATGCCAGCGCCGGAAGCAACATCGCCGCGAGTATCGCAATGATGGCGATCACGACGAGCAATTCAATCAGGGTGAAGGCAAAACTTCCGGCGCCCGACGCAGCACCAAATTTCAGCGGCAAAAAGTTTCGACTCTTGCGGGTCATGGTTTTTATTTGCGCTCCGGTAAATTCGCCGATCAGGGAATAAGCCCGCTGTTGTTCTTCGCCCACTGGATGTTTCCGTCCGTGCGCGGCAAGTTATAGCCGATGCTGCTGTTCTTGATGCGCGCGGAATGACCGTCGAAAAAAATGGCGTTGACCTGCTTGCCGTGGCGCGGCACCGAGCGCGCATCGCCGCGCGGATAATCCGCCGTGTCGCTGGGAACTCGGAAATAAACACAACCGGTGCCGGGAATTTCCTTCCAGAGATCAGGGTTCGTCTCGGTCGGATTGGAGATGCCCGCGCCGTCCGCAAAAGTCACAGATTGGCTTGGCGACACCACTTGATTTTCCCGGCAACTGCCATAAACCGGCGCGCCCAACGCTGCCGATGGGACCACCGTGCCATACTCCGGGTAATTCATCGCGATCCCCAACGAATGATTTGTGCTCGCCGAGCCTCCGGACGCCAACGTAGCCGGCTGCGTCAGGCTCGGGCAACTGAACGTTGCCGCCGTTTTGAGATAACCCGCGAGTCGCAAATTGTCTGACCACCAAAGAAACGTCGGGTGTTGGACGACAAACGAGGCCGGATCGTAAGTCCAGCTTGCATAGCCCGCAGCACCCTGCTGAATCCACAATGGAATCATCCGTCCATTGCTGTCGTCGAGATAGAGTTTGGTGGCGATTTGGATTTGCCGACCGTTGTTGAGGCACTGCATCGCCCGCGCACGTTCTTTGGCCGATGCCAGCGCCGGCAAAAGCAACGCCGCCAGAATTGCGATGATGGCAATGACCACCAGCAACTCAATCAGCGTGAATCCACCGCGCCGACTAGCGCCGAAGCACGCTTTCAAAATGCGAAGATGTTTCCTGCTCATTTCAAATCCAATCATCTGCGAGTCCCATAAATAATGCGTTCTCGCAACGGCAAAGCCTAGTGGCTAATTCTCACTACATATTTTGAGCGCTAAACGATTGACGAAAACGCGCCACGAATTGACGATGACACCACTAAACCTTGCATGAATCACCGTCATTCGTTCCCTTCCAAAATTGTAAACTTCTTTCTTATCGTGTCGTGGCTGGCAACGCTCGTCACCGCGAGCGCAAAAGTTTCAGTCGAATCTCTGCGCTGCGAGTATCGAGTGAATCCCGAAGGACTGGATGTGGCGAAGCCTCGTCTCGGGTGGGTCGTTGAGTCAAATCAACGTGGTGCCAGCCAGACGGCGTATCAGATTCTGGTCGCGTCCCGCCCAAATCTTTTGGCGGAAGGAAAAGCGGATCTTTGGGACAGCGGAAAAGTCAAATCGGCAAGCCCTCTCAATGTCGAATATGCGGGCCGCAGCTTTAATTCGCATCAGCAATGTTTTTGGAAGGTCCGTGTCTGGGACGAAACCGGAAGTGCGAGCGACTGGAGCGCATCAGCGAAATGGAGCATGGGCCTGTTGAACGCGACGGATTGGCAGGCGCATTGGATCAGTGATCTCGTTCTCGCTGACGCCACAAATCGTCCGCTGTCACCAATCCACTGCTACCGCAGCGCATTGACGAACACGCCCGACGCGCCGAAGTGCATCCTCCTTGATTTGGGCGCCACGAACCAGGTGGACTCGATTGACCTGCTGGCTGCGCGTCCCGCGAAGTTGAGCTTCGATTTTCACACGGTGATGTTTCCGCTGCGCTTCAAAATTGAGACGGCCACGACCGAAGATTTTCGCGACGCACAAACGGTCGTGGATCAGACCAGCGCGGATTATCCCAGTCCGCGTTTTCAAAAATGTCACTTCACTTTTCCCGGCGTCACTGCGCGATTTGTGCGATTGGATGTGAGCCGGCTCGCGCGCTGGGACGCGCAGGATTTTGGTTTGGCACTCGGCGGATTCATGGTGTTCAACGGCACCAATTCGCTCGCGCTTCATGCCAAAGTCGAGTGCTCGGACTCGCTCGAAAATGATTTTTGGTCCAAGCAATTTCTCGTGGATGGCAAAGGCGAGGTTTCCTTCGCGCCCGATTCACCGGCAGTGGTGGTGAATTTTCCGAACGTGCCCGCGTCGCACACTGTTTCCCGCGTGCCGTTGCTGCGCCGTGAATTTGATCTACAAGGAAAAATTTCCCGCGCAGTGCTCTCGGTTACGGCGCGCGGATTTTATGAATGTCGCATCAACGGCCATCGCGTCGGCGATGAACTGCTCGCGCCGGGCTACACTTCCCATTCCCAGCGGCTTCAATATCAAACGCACGATGTTACCAGCCTATTGCGTAACGGCCGCAACGCCATCGGCGTGCTGCTTGGTTATGGTTGGTATGCCGGGCACATGAACCTTTACGAAAACCGCTGCTTCGACGGCACGTTTCCGCAATTTCTCGCCCAGCTTGACGTTGAACTTGAGGACGGTCGCAAAATTTCTGTCGTCACCGATGAAAATTGGCGCAGCACTTTGTCCGGTTCGGTTCGTTGTTCAGATTTGCTGGACGGCGAAGCGACGGATTGCCGGATAGAACTTGCCGGCTGGGACGAATCCAATTTTGACGACCGCGATTGGAAAAAAGTCTGGTCACAGTCACCCGACGACACGCCGCTCGTGTGGCAACGCTGTCAACCAGTGCGCGAAATCAAGCAACTTCATGCTTCGACCATCCGCGAAGTGAAGCCGGGAATTTACGTTTTTGATTTTGGTCAGGAAATCACCGGCTGGTGCCGCTTGAAAACGGGTGGTCCGGCAGGCACGCAAATTACTTTGCGTCACGCCGAGCTGATTGATGCTGACGGCAACGTGAATATGAAAAATCTTTGGGGCACGGCCCAGCAGGACGATTACATTCTCGACGGAAAAGGCGAACGCACTTTGCAGCCCCACTTCACCTACCACGGATTCCGTTACGTTGAAATTTCCGGCCTGACAGAAAAACCAACCGCCGACACATTGACCGCCATCAACATTCGTTCTGCCCTGCCGGATGCCGGCGAGTTTGAGTGTTCCAACGAACTCTACAACCGCATCCTGTCCGCCGCGCGGTGGACGCAAATGAATCTGATGTTTGACGTGCCCGCCGGTTGCGCGGCACGCAGCGAACGCGTTGCCTGGCTGGGCGACGTGCGGCCCTGCGTGCAATCCACCTGCTTCAATTTCGACGCCGCCGCGTTTTTTTCCAAATACTCACAGGACGTCCGCGACGCACAAACTGCGGAGGGCCGTTACTGCGACATCACGCCGCACGCGCATCTGCGCGGCACGGATATTTGCGTCGGTTCGGCTGGCTGGGCCGACTGCGGCGTGTCGTTGCCATGGGAGGAATATGTGAACTACGCCGATCGCCGCGGGCTGGCAGAGCATTTTGAATCCGCGCGCCGCTGGGTGGATTACGTCGCCAGCGGCAATCCCGATTTCATTTGGCGAAATGGCCGCGGCCAGAATGATTGGGGCGATTGGATGAGCGCCCGCGGCCACGGCTCGCCGAAGGAAATTGGCGCGACGGCATTCTTTGCGCTGTCCGCCGATCTGACTGCGCGCATGGCAAAGGCTTTGGGCCGCGACGAAGACGCAACTAAATATGGCACCCTTTTCGCCAACATCAAAAAGGCGTTCGTGCAAAGTTATGTTTCGTCGAATGGCGTGGTGTCGCTGACGCCTAGCAGCGAAGACGGGCAAATCGCCGAAGGAAATTATGCGCTCGCCATCGGTTTTGGTTTGCTCGACGAACCTTTGAAATCGCTCGCCGTTTCAAATCTCTGCGCGGCGATTGAAAAAGCAAATGGCCATCCGACCATCGGATTTTGGACGCCGACAACGCTGTTGCTGGCGCTTTCCGGCAATGGTCGTCACGAGGTGGCCGCGAAGATGTTCAATCTCGATACCGTGCCATCGTGGGGTTACATGGCGAAGCGTAGCGGGACGTTTTGGGAATCCTTCGACGCCGATGTGAAAAACCGTTCGCTGAATCACTGGACGCACAGTTCCGTGGGCGAATGGCTGTGGCGCGAGATCGCCGGACTAAACCCAGACGAGTCCAGGCCGGGCTACGAAGCGTTCACGATTCATCCGCGACCTTGCGACGAGGTTTCGTGGTGCAAGGCGCGAAACAATTCCGTGCGTGGCCCCATCGGCGTGGAATGGCGGCAGGCAAAAAATAAATTCACCCTCGATCTCACCGTGCCCGTCACGTCATCGGCGACGATTTACCTTCCCGCCAATGGGCCGGCCAACGTGCGCGAAAGCGGCAAGGTCGTTGAAAAAGCCAAAGGCGTTCGCTGGTTGCGGCAGGAAAATGGTGAATCCATTTTTCAGGTTGAATCCGGCACTTACCATTTCGTCGTAAAATAAATTCAGTGGCTTGCCGAAATTCGCACGACCAATTTACCCGTTAGTTTCTATTTTTCAGTTAAGTCGAGCATCAATGTCGTTTGCAGCGTCACCGGGCCGAGCAGGCCGGACGGCAATAACGGACTGTCGGCTTTGTAGGGACTCCAACTGGTCCACGATAGCCGCTGGTCGGCGGGCAGACTGGCGTCGCCGATCAACCGGTTCGGCCACAGGTTCGCGACTTCAATTTCGAGATCGTTCCTTCCAGCTTTGATCGCATCGGTCACGTCCACACGCCACGGCGCGCACCAAAGCGTTCCAACGACTTGACCGTTGAGTTTCACCCTCGCGAGATTTTTCACTTCGCCAAGATTGAGGAAATAGCGGTTGTTCGCCGCGATTTTTTGCCCGGCGATTTCAAATGCTTTTTGATAAACCGCCGTGCCGGAATAGAATTTGATTCCGGTCTCGGGTCGTTTGCTCCAATTGTCCAACGAATCAAAAGTAATTTTTAGTGGCCCGCCCCATTTGGGATCAAAGCCCACTTCCCATGGCCCGTCGATTTCCTGCGCGCCTGGCATAGTAGCGACTTCCACCTGCTGCTTGCGACCATTGGCGAATTTGAATTGATAACGGCCCGGCATCACCACCTCGGCGGTAATGGATTTTTCGTTGCGAGTCACACTGGGAGGCACTGTGGTCACACTGAAGATTGGACGAGCCATGGATTTGGCCAGCGACGCCACCTCGGCATCGGTCAGCGGGTGCATGATCGTCTCGAACGAACCAAACTGGCCGGAGAAATTCTGACCGTCATCCGGGCTGGCGCGCAAATGCACGCGATGCGAACTGCGCAGCCCGGTTCGCACCAGCGCGCCGTTCAGATAAAGATTCGGCTGACCGTCGCGATACACAACCGCCACATGCGTCCAATTGGTGATCGCGGCAGCGTAGACGAGCGGAGACACAAAATAATTTGCGCCGTGCTCCATCACGGTCACGCCGTTGTTCCCGACGGCCAGACCGAATCCGGCATGGTTAGTCCCGCCGAAACTATCGCCGTGCGGCGGCGTCACGACTTCATTGCGCAGTTCAAAGCGACGGATAACGCTGCGATTTGTTTCGTAGCGCAAAGTGGTTTCGGCGGACGGCTTGACCCATGTGGCAAAAGTGAAATTGTCCGCAACGGCTTTTTCGGACTTCCTGACAATTGGCATGAAATCGGTGTGCAGAACTTCGCTGCCATTGTGAGTTACCGACACGATTTGCGGCGACTTCACCGATTTATCGCGAAAGACCACAAACACGGAAGCGTTCGGGCCAAGCGTCACGGGCATTCGCAATCGTCCGCCCGATTCATCAAATAAAGCGGCCTGCTCGGTCCGTCCTGAATCCGGCCACCAGAGTTCGGGCGTGCGTCCAGTCACGCGGAACGCCATATTCGCGTTGACGGTCGCAGCTTTGGGATTTGCCACGAAATAAATGTCCGTTCCTGCCTCGCACCGATGCGTGAATCGCAGCGGCACGTTGGCTTCAAAATCCGGGGGCACATTTTGTTCCGCTAGCAAACCGGTCACGAGCGAGTAATCGCCGTATTGCTCCATCGGCAGCACTTCCGACGCGCGCCAAACGACACGGCCTTTGCCGACGTGATGTTCGGTGACAGTTTTGCCATCGCAGTCGCCCCAGATTTCGCGCGCGAGGGTTTTCACTTCAGCATCGCACTGCGGAAAATTTTCCAAACTCGGTGATTTCACCGGCGGCGGGCCGAAGACCGTCAAGCCGTCGCGCACGAGCGATTTGATTTTGCGCAGCAGTTGCGGCGTCATTGTCTGGCGTTCGGGCAAAACCAAAATCCGATAGGTCGAGCCGCCGGGGAAAATCAGATTTCCGTCCTTCACTTCGGCGCGTTCCAGCAATGTTTCCGGTGCGCAGCCGTCGAAGTTGTAGCCCAGGTGATCTGGCAGATTTCCGACTGTGGCGGAAGCGGGCGGACGAAAAACGTGCGGCGCGCCCTCGGCAGCGAGGAAGCAAACATCGGCAACCGTGACGCCGCGTTGCAGCATGAATTGGCAACGCGCGAGATACTCGTGATACGCGCCCGCCATATCCCACCACGTCTGCGTGCGATCCCAATGCACACCATAGCGGCCCATCGTCATTCCCGGCGCGCGGTCATTCCACGGCTGCGCCTGAAAGCGATGAAAATCAATGCGGTTGACACCGGTGCAAAACGCCCAGTCGCCAAGTTGTTTCAACGCGGCTGGATCAGCTTTCCAATCTTCGCCCGGCTCCGAAGTGAACGCCTCGGCTGCGACTATCGGACGTCCACACGTGTGTGCGATGGACGCGGCTTCGATCACGCTGAAGGCAGAGTCAAAACCGTGATACCAAAACTCGCACTGCGGCACATCGGCAACCCGGCCCAGCGTCAAGTCGCCGGCCGGATTCAAGTCGTAAGGCTCTAGAGAAAGCGTCAGATTATTTTTATGAGCCAACTCCGCGAGGTGGCCGACGTGATTTTCAACCACCAGTTCCGACGCCGTGTGGCGCACATCCCACAGAAAGCGTTCGGAAATTTCCGCGCTGTCCACGACGTGCCCAGTGAAGGTCGGCAAAAATTTCAGCGGGTCGTAACCGCGCCGCTTGCGGAATTCCTCGCGAAATTTTCCAGACCAGTTTTGCGAACCCAGTTCCCACCTGTCGAAATGCAGCATCGTCAGACCGCCGTTTGCATTCG
>CAIWFB010000004.1 GCA_903911825.1 uncultured Verrucomicrobia subdivision 3 bacterium | reverse complement strand
GGGCTTTCAAGAGATTCATCCGATGGTGTTCAGCGGGATTTATCCCATCAACACGGCGGATTACGAACAGCTCAAGGTGAGCATGGGGAAATTGCAGTTGAACGATTCGGCCTTCGCGTATTCCTCGGAAAGTTCCGTGGCGCTCGGCTTCGGTTTCCGCTGCGGCTTCCTCGGTTTGTTGCATCTGGAGATTGTGCAGGAACGGCTGCGCCGCGAATACAACATGGACATCATCGCGACGTATCCGAGCGTCATCTACAAAGTGACGCTGGGCGATGGCACGGTGAAGCACGTGGACAATCCGGTCTTCATGCCGGACCCCAGCCTCATCGAGAAGATTGAGGAGCCGATGGTGAAAGCGTTCGTGATCTGTCCGAATGAAAACATCGGCGATCTGATGGCGTTGATCTCCGAGAAGCGCGGGATGCTCGACCACACGGAAACGCTCGATGCGCGCCGCGTGATGTTGACGAGCCGCTTGCCGCTGAACGAAATCCTGATTGATTTTCATGACCGCATCAAAAGCATGACGCGCGGTTTCGGTTCGATGGATTATGAATTCGACGGCGAACTGGAATCCGACATGGTGAAGCTGGATCTGCTGGTGAACACAGAACCGATGGATGCGTTCTCGTGCATCGTGCATCGCACGAAAGCGGAGAGCCGGGGACGGATTCTCGCGGAGAAGTTGAAAGAAGTGATTCCGCGCCAGCAATTCCAAGTGAAGATTCAAGCAGCCATTGGCGGCAAGATTGTCGCGTCGGAAATCATCAGCGCGTTCCGTAAAGACGTGACGGCGAAATGTTATGGCGGCGATATTTCGCGCAAACGCAAACTGTTGGAGAAACAAAAAGAAGGCAAGAAACGCATGAAGTCCATCGGCAACGTGGATATTCCGCAGGAGGCGTTCATCGCGGTGTTGAAGGCGTAAAAGTTTCCATGAACGAAATCGCGCATCAGCCCGTCAGAGCAGGGGACAAACTATGACAATCATCCGGTGGTTCATTTCGCAGACGATCCGCAACGCGTGCACGGTGCATAAACATTACCGCCGCCTGCTCGCGGCGAACCGCGATATCCTGACCGGCGAAGCCGTCGCGGCGGTGCAGTTGAAATTGAATGAGCTGAAAGCCGCGATTGCCGAGGGCAACAAAGGCCGTATCAATATCAAAGCGGAGGAATTGCAGTTTGCCGCCGAGAAAAACATCAAGGCGTATCCGAATCAGTCGTGGCGGGAGAACGTCGAAGTGCTCCTCGTGGCGCTCGCCGTGGCGATGGCCATCCGCACGTTCTTTCTGCAACCGTTCAAGATCCCCACGGGCTCGATGCAGCCGACGCTGTTTGGGGTGACTTCCAAGAATTATCTCGCGCCGGGCGCGGACGCGAACGCCGTTTTCCCCACGGGCTGGGAACGCATCAAAGAAACGCTGCGCGGCAATAGCTACATTGACATCGTCGCCAAAAATGATGGCCAGATCGAAAAGATTAATCCGCCGGTCGGCATCAAGATCATCAACTTCTGGCAGAAGTTTCAGATGGGTGGACAGGAATATACCATCTGGTTTCCGCCGGATTACGGTGAGCCGCCATATGAAGGCATTAGTCCATTTGTATATCGTGCGGGTTTAGAAGCAGGGCGCCAATACAAGGCTGGCGACCACATCATAAAACTGCGGATGAGTGCGGGTGATCACTTGTTTGTGGATCGCATGATGTTTAATTTCCGCAAGCCAGAGCGCGGCGAGATCGTGGTCTTTGAAACCAAAGGCATTGACCATCCGAAAATGCCGCAAGACCAGTTTTACATCAAACGGCTGGTGGTCTTGCCGCATGAGAAAGTTCAGTTGGGCGATGACCGGCATTTACGCATCAACGGCGAACGGCTTGATGCCTCGACGCCTCACTTCGAGAATGTTTATGGCTTCAATCCCAATAAGGCGCCAAAGGAAAGTCAGTTCTCTGGTCACGTCAATGGAACCGTGGCGGGCACCTACGGATTATATCCCAACCTAGCTCCACTATTTCCTAACAGCGATACGGTTTACAATAACGACGGCAACACCTACATGGTCATGGGTGATAACACTTGCAACAGTTTCGACTCGCGCGCTTGGGGTGGTTTTCCGGCCCAGAATGTCATCGGCAAATCCTTCTTCGTTTATTGGCCGTTGACCGAACGCTTCGGCTGGGGCAATCGTTGATTAGGAACGATGAAAACGGCGACCACCGAAACCGTGCACATCACGGGCGCCTCGTCCGGCATCGGTCTGGAACTGGCGAAATGTTTTGCAGCGGACAAATCTGATTTGATTCTAGTCGCTCGCAACACTGAGGCGTTGGGGAAAATTGCCGAAGAACTTCGCCGTGAATATAAAATCAAAGTCAACGTGCTCACCGCTGATTTATCGTTGAGTGAAACCCCAGAGCAGATTTTTACAGAATTAAAGGGCAGGGGGCTGACCGTGGATGTGCTGGTAAATAATGCGGGCTTTGGTCTACACGGCGAGTTCGCCGAGCTCCCCCTAGCCCGTCAGTTGGAAATGATCCAAGTGAACGTCGCCTCGCTCGTCGCGCTCACTGGACAGTTTCTGCCCGGCATGATTAAACGTCAACGCGGTGGAGTCTTGAACGTTGGATCTGTTGCGGGATTTATTCCCGGCCCGCACATGGCCGTTTATTACGCAACCAAAGCTTTCGTAATGTCTTTTTCCGAAGCGTTACATGAGGAATTACGCAGCACTAGAATTACGGTCACCGATTTGTGTCCCGGCCCAACCGAAACTAATTTTTCTCAAGTTGCTCGCAGCCATCGCACGCGCAAATCTCAAGCCAAAAAAATGTCAGCTCAAATGGTTGCGGAGATTGGCTACCAAAATTTTCGACAAGCCAAATGCTTTAGCGTGCCCGGCTGGAGCAATAAACTTTTAGCTATCGCTCCTAAGTTCTTGCCGCGTGCCATCATTCGGAGACTAGTCGGCAAATACAATGATTTAAAATGAGTGCCAGACTGTAATTCCTTTTGCCCTCTTTAATATTAATATAGATGCACAATGTTTGTTATATTTAATTTAAATGTGGGTAAAGCTCCCTTATTGTTTCTCCAGAAGCTTTTCGTAAACGTTGAGGTATTTGGCGACGGACGCTTCCCATGAATAATCAGCCTTCATACCCGCCTGCCGATATTGAGAGATTAGTTTGGGCTCTTGATAAATCGCCAATGCTTTACGAATGGCCTTAGCCAAAGCCCGAGCGGAATACTCGTAGAATTTTATTCCAGTGGCTTGGTGCCGAACTTCAAAAAAATCCGCTACGCTATCGTCGAGACCACCGGTAGCGCGGACGATGGGGATGGTTCCGTAGCGCAGACTATACATTTGATTTAAGCCGCAGGGTTCAAATCGCGATGGCATCAGAAAAAAATCGCAACCGGCTTCGATCCGGTGCGCTAATTTTTCATCGTAGCCAAAGCGCACAGCGACCTTATCGGGAAACCGTTTGGCCAGTTCGCGATAGCCATTCTCAAATTCGGGTGCGCCGCTACCCAATAGGCAAAATTGCATGTCGGCATTCAACATTTCTGCCAACGCGCCCAATTGAATATCCACGCCTTTCTGTTCCGCTAACCGGGAAATGGTTCCGAATAACGGCGTCGACTTATTGACGGGCAGTCCAAGCAGTTTTTGTAATTCGGCTTTGCCTGCATTTTTTCCTGCCAATCGGCTTACCGAATATGGCTTAAACAAATGCGGGTTTTTAGTGGTGTTCCATTCTGAGTAATCAACGCCGTTCAGAATGCCGGTCAGATTTTGCGCGCGCCGCCGCAGCACACCGTCAAGACCACAGCCAAACTCTTCGGTCGTAATTTCGCGGGCGTAACGGGGACTGACAGTAGTGATAGTATCTGTGTAAGCGATTCCAGCTTTTAGACAATTTAAGAGTCCAAAAAATTCCGCGCCTTCGGGATTAAAAAAACTGGGCGGCAGATTAGTCAGGGCAAAAGCTTCCTCCGGAAAAACACCCTGATACGCAAGGTTGTGAATGGTGAGACAAGTAGGAGTCGGATTCCCCCACCCTTCATTTTTCTGCTGTAATATCAAGGCTGGAACTAAGCCTACTTGCCAGTCATGAACGTGAACAACCTCCGGTTTCCAAGTCAGATAGCGGGCCAGATGCACGACGCATTTGGAGAGAAAAATGTAACGCTCATCATTGTCGGGATAACTGCAATTATTTTCCTGATAAATTCCCGCCCGATTGAAATAATCCGGTTGCTCAACAAAATAAATCTTTAGTCCTGATGCAACGTCCAATTCCCACAGCCCGCCGTCAGCGTAATGATCGCCCATCGGCAGATGGAATTGCCAATCTACACGTTTGATGGCCGGAAATTTTTCGCGGATGCCGCGATAGAGCGGAGTCACCACGCGCGCTTCGTGTCCGGCATCAGCTAATGCCCGCGCCAAGGCAGCTACCATATCCGCCAAGCCGCCCGTTTTGGAGAACGGAAAAACTTCGCTACTGGCGAGCAGAATTTTCATACTGCGATTAAGCCGTAATCCGATCCGTTTTGAGATATGGCTGCAACGGCGCCGGAATTAATACGCTGCCATCAGCTTGCTGATGAGTCTCTACCAAGGCCACGAATAAGCGAGCCAGCGCGGTGCCGCTACCATTGAGGATGTGCGGAAATTTATTTTCTCCCGCCTCGGTTTTGAAGCGCATATTCATCCGGCGCGATTGAAAATCCTCGCAGTTGGAGCAGCTTGAAACTTCGAGATAACTGCCCTGCCCTGGTGCCCACACTTCGATGTCGTAAGTCTTGGCACTACCGAAACCCATGTCGCCCGTGCACAGCGAAATGACGCGATAATGCAGGCCAAGTAATTGCAAAACTTTCTCCGCGTTACCCACCATCTTTTCCAATTCGTCGTAGCCGACTTCAGGCTTAACAATTTTGATCAATTCGACTTTATCAAATTGGTGGACGCGAATCATACCGCGCGTGCCGACGCCCGCCGCGCCCGCCTCGCCGCGAAAGCAGGGTGTGTAAGCGCAGTAACGAATCGGCAATTGTTTTTCCGCTAAGATTTCTTCGCGATGAATATTTGCTACCGGAGTTTCTGCCGTGGGAATCAAATAAAGTTTGCCTAGATTTTTCGCGTCATCACCTTCGGCCACGCCGTAATACTGATCTTTAAATTTTGGAAATTGTCCCACGCCCACTAGACATTGTTCCCCGACCATCAACGGCGGCGCGATTTCTGTGTAGCCATGTTCAGTGATGTGCAGATCCAAAAGCATTTGGATCAAGGCGCGCTCTAAGCGCGCGCCCCAATTCGTATAGAGCAAAAAGCCGCTACCAGAAAGTTTGGCTGCCCGAGCGAAATCAACGAGCTTGAGCGAATCACACAGCTCCACGTGCGACTTAGGTTTGAAATCAAAACTGGCTTTCGCGCCGTGAACGCGGACTTCGGGATTATCCTCGGCTGTTTTGCCTAACGCGACGGATTCATGCGGGAGATTCGGCAACTGCAACATCAATGTGTCGCGCGCGATTTCAGCTTCCGCAGCTTGTTTATCCAAAGCCGCAATCTTGTCGCCCAAGTCTTTGGTCTCAGTTTTTTTTGCTTCGGCTTCAGCTAATTTCTTTTGCCCCATCAACGCGCCGATTTCTTTGCTGACGCGATTCCGAAGTGATTTCAAGGTTTCGACCTCGCCCAATGCTTTGCGGCGAAGTTCGTCGAATTTCAGAATCTCGTCAATTTTGACTTCGTCCCCTGCCCCGCGAATGGCAAGGCGTGAGCGCACAAAGTCGGTTTTTTCGCGGATCAATTTGATGTCGAGCACGCCACAATTTAAGAAACAGACTTTAATGCGGCAAGCGGATTGGTTTTAATCTTGGCGCATGAATTTGCCGGAAAAATTGAATTTCCTCTTCCGCACACCCATCGTGACGCGCAAAAGAATCGTCCTTGCGCTCGCCGTCGCCGTCGCTGCCGATGCGCTACAAGTTCTGCTGTTGCCCATAGCGTGGACTTTCGCCCAATCTGCCGTGGATGTAGTCGCGATGATTTTAATCATGTGGCTGTTGGGCTTTCATCTGTTGTTACTACCCACATTCGTCGTCGAATTCGTGCCCGTCATAGATATGTTACCCACGTGGACCGCTTGCACCGCTGCCGTCATTGCCTTTCGCAAACGGGAACAGCGCCAGCCTGCTCCACCCACTTCGCCACCCACCATTGAAATCTGATTGAAAACTGCCGCGTCACACGGCAAATTAACTTCGCTATGCAAACAGTTTTTACCGGCCCCGTTTACGTCGTGCGCGACAACATCGACACTGACCAGATCATCTCGGCACAATTTTTGAACCTCGTGCCCACCATTGCCGAGGAATATGAAAAGCTCGGCAGCCACGCGCTCGCCGGTTTGCCCGATTCGCTTTACACCACGCGCTACGTCAAAGAAGGTCAGCTCGACAGCGATTACCCCATCGTCGTAGCCGGTAAAAATTTTGGCTGCGGCAGCTCCCGCGAACACGCGCCCATCGCCATGGGTTCGGCTAATTGCCAACTCGTGCTCGCCGAAAGTTTCGCTCGCATCTTCTTCCGCAACTGCGTCGCCACCGGCGAACTCTATCCCTGCGAATGCGCCGACCGTCTCTGCGACAT
>CAIWFB010000003.1 GCA_903911825.1 uncultured Verrucomicrobia subdivision 3 bacterium | reverse complement strand
CTAACAAATCAGTGGTCCAGAAAAGCGAACCCTCTCAGGTGCAACAGGACGATATCGAATCGCGTTCGATTTATGATTCGCAGTTGGGCGTGGAAGATGGCAGCGGCGCGACCGGCACAGGCATTGTCACCGTCGGCGTCACCCCTGACGTGCAAACGTGGGTGAACGGCACGAACAACTTCGGCTGGGTGATGAAAGGTTGGACGTTAATGACCGACGGCACGGCGTTCAGTCCTTCGGAAACACCGAACATTTCGAATCGTCCGCGTCTCCGCGTGCTGTGGCTGGATCAAGGTTTCTCCAGCGCCAGTTTTCGTCAGGGCGTGGATAACTACACGAACACTGCTGACACCAATTTGCGTCAGGCCACGCCTGATGTGAACTACGTCGCCGACGTGACCGCGTTCAGCGATTATCACGACGCGGGCGGCACCAACACCACGGAGAGCTTGCTGCGCTTCGATAATATCATTGGCGGCGGCACGAACCAGATTCCGCCCGGCTCGCTCATTCATGCGGCGGTGCTCGAATTACCGAGCGTCGGCAATAGTTGCATGGGCAACGGCGGTCGTTTCTACGAGATGCTTCAACCGTGGTCGGATGCCACCATCACTTGGAATACCTACGGCACCAATGGTATTCAACCTGATGACATCGTGGCGGCAGCCACCCCTTCGTTCGCGGCGGGCAACAGCAGTTTGAATCCGTTGGTTCAAGGCACGATCAACACGTTTGAAGTGACCGGTGATCTACAGACTTGGGCTAATGGCGCACGCCCAAATTACGGCTGGGTGGTTTTGCCTTGGGTCGGCGGCACCGACGGCTGGGGCTTCCGCTCATCCAAGTGGAGCAGCGTGGTTCCGGGCTACGCGCCGGAACAGGAACGTCCGCGACTCCGGGTGTATTTCACGGCGGGTGCAATTGCGCTCCCGGCGAACCTCAAGCCACTCGTCGTCAGCCCGACGTTGGTTATGGTGCAATTCACCGGCACTGCCGGCTTGGCGTATCACATCTGGCGCGCGGACAGTTTGACCAGTGCGTGGATTGATCTCGGCTCGGCCACGCCTGATGGCAGCGGCAACGGCAGCTTCAATGACAACGCGCCGTTGTCCGCCACGGCGTTCTATCGCGTGGTGTCCCAATAAAAACCATAAGGTGGGTGCAGAGTTTTTCTGCGCCCACTTTTCTCTGCTTCATATCGAAAATGAAAAATCCCAGCAAAAATACTCTTGCCCGAGGTTTTACCCTAATTGAACTCTTAGTGGTGATCGCCATCATTGCCATTTTGGCGGCACTACTTTTACCCGCACTCACCAAGGCCAAAGAGCGCGCCAAGCGGATCAGTTGTATCAGCGGCCTTCGCCAACAAGGCATGGCAAGCATGATGTATGCGCAGGATTTTAACGGCAACCTGACCGGTCCAACCGTGATCTATGGCGCCTACCAGACCTATGTGCCGACGGCCTATTCGGATCGCAGCGGTTCCGATGATGACGCCAACTGGATGTATGATTACAACAAAATGCTGAAGTCCTATACCTGCGCTTCTACCTACAACGTGGTGCGTCCGGATCGCGCAAATTATGCTTTCACCACCACCTCTTTTAACATTGATCTGAAAGACAATGCCGTGAGTAAAACAGCCAACGGCACGAGTTACGAAATTTTTGGCACTTTTTCTACGATGATTGGGGGCGTTTCAACCTCGGTAAAAAAAACTGAAAAAAGCATTAGCAGTAAAGTTATCACCAAATACAGCGGCGCACTCGGCCAGCGAGTCAGTCCCACGGATATCATGTTGACGCTGGACGCAGACGATACTGGCAGCGGCGGTCTTGGCAGCACCCACAATAACTGGCCCGATCCCGAAGATAATCATGGAGCCGAAGGCACCTGCATGAATTTCTGTGATGGCCACGCCCAGTGGATCAAGCGGATGGACTACCTGAAAGTGCTCAACTTGAGCCAGGACAGCAACAACACCGAACCTGGGCCGTAGTCTTCCTTGAATAATCGGCCAGCAAAAATTCTTGTTGGATGGCAGCAAAACTGCCATCCAATTTGCCATATTTGAATTCATGAAAAAAACGTCGCTGCTCTTTTCTGTTTCGTTCGCCCTTGCCTTTTCACTCGCGTCCACGCCGGCTGCGGATTCTATCAGATGGCCCGGCCTCGCGCCCGATGGTTCCATGCAATTGCCGAACCAATGGTCGCTGCGCCCGGCGGGCGAACCCGTTGAGCTGGGCGATTTTCCAGTGAACATCGCCGTATCGCCGGATGCAAAATTCGCGGTGGTGCTTCATTCCGGCTACGGCCAGAACGAACTCATCGCGGTAAGCCTGTCGGATAAAAAAATTATTTCACGCGCGGATGTGGCTGAGGCTTTCTATGGTCTCGCGTTCAGCAAGGATGGAAAAAATATTTATTGCAGCGGTGCGAGTGGTGAGTGTGTTTTTAGCTTTAATTTTCAGAATGGAAAAATTTCAGATTCCCGCAGCATCGTTCTCCGCAAGCTATCCAAGCGCGGCGTGCCAGCGGGAGTGGCGGTGGATGATGCCGGTAAAAATCTCTACGCCGTGAATCTGTGGGGCGACACGGTTTCGCGCGTCAAGTTGTCGGACAAATCGGTTCACGACATCGCGCTCGTCACCGATGAAAAGGAAAAAAATTCCGAGGCCTCCGTCGTCGAGGATGAGGACACCGCCGCCGCGACTAAACGCGCCAAGGCTGCCAAACTCGCCGAAAATCCCGATGCGGCATTCCCCTACGCGTGCGTGGTGGACTCCAAGCGCGATCGGCTCTACGTCAGCGAATGGGCGAAAGCTAACATCGCCGTCGTAGATTTGAAAACGGAGAAAGTCGTTGAGCATTGGGCGACGGGCGCGCATCCGTGCGAAATGATTTTGCGTCGCGATGGAAAATTTCTATTCGTTGCCAACGCGAACGACAACACGGTGACGGTGATTGATGTCAGCACTGGTCGTGCGGTTGAAACGATCTGGGCCACGCTGTTTCCCAACTCTCCGCGCGGCGCGACGCCGAATAGTCTCGCGCTCTCGCCGGATCAAAAAAATTTGTTCGTCGCCAACGCCAACATCAACGCCATCGGTGTGTTTGATGTCGAGACGCCGGGCAAAAGCCGCTCGCTCGGATTCATTCCGAGCGGCTGGTATCCGACTTCCGTGCGCGTCACGCCGGATGGGAAAAAACTGCTCATCGCCAACGGCAAGGGCAACGTGGCGATGGCCAATCCCAAAGGCCCGCAACCGGTGCGCGGCAAATCCACCGAGCAATACATCGCACACCTGATGCGCGGCACGTTGAGCATTATTGCTCTGCCGTCACAAAAAGAATTGCCGCAGCAGATGGCCGCGTGGACGGCGGAGGTTTTGAAATGCACGCCGTTGCGCGAAGATGCTTCCGTTACGTTGGCGCGGCCAGAGGATAATCCGATTCCAGCGCGGGTCGGCGACGATAGCCCGATCAAGCATTGCATCTACATCATCAAAGAGAACCGCACTTACGATCAGGTTTTTGGCGATATGCCCGAAGGCAATGGCGACGCGAAGCTGTGTTTGTTTCCCGAAAAAGTGACACCGAACCTGCACAAGCTCGCGCGTGAATTTGTGTTGCTGGATAATTTTTACGCCGAGAGCGAAGTCAGCGCCGACGGTCATGAATGGAGCATGGCCGCTTACGCCACGGACTTCGTCGAGAAAACCTGGCCGTTCAACTACGGTCACAAGAAATCGAAGTTTCCGTATCCGAGCGAAGGTGTGTTTCCCGTCGCAACGCCGGCCAGCGGCTATCTTTGGGATCGCGCCCGCGAAGCCGGCGTGAGCTATCGCAGCTACGGCGAGTTCGTGCAAAACGCGGCGACCACCAATAAGCCTTCGACGACGCATTTGAGATCATTGCAAGGCCATTTCGATCCGTGGTTCATCGGCTTTGATCTGGATTATTCGGACGACATCCGCGCGAATCGGTTCATCAGCGAAATGAAACGCTTCGAGGACGAAGGCGAAATGCCGCGGCTGCAAATTCTGCGTCTGCCGAACGACCACACGCACGGCGTGACGAAAGGAAAAATCACGCCGACCGCCTACGTCGCGGACAACGACGCTGCTGTCGGCAAAGTGGTGGAAGCCGTCACGCGCTCAAAATTCTGGGCGACCACCGCGATCTTCGTCGTGGAAGATGACGCACAAAATGGTCCCGATCACGTCGATGCCCATCGCACCGAGGCGCTGGTCATCAGCCCGTATTCGCGGAAGCGCGGTGTGGATTCCACCATGTATTCCACGTCGAGCATATTGCGCACGATGGAACTGATTCTCGGCTTGCAACCGATGACGCAGTTCGATGCCGCCGCCGCGCCGATGTTCAATTCATTTGCTGCAGCTACAAACACCGAGCCATTTGTCGCGCTGCCGCCGAATGTGAGTTTGACGACAACAAACTCTGTCGCGTCTTGGGGCTCGGAAATCAAATTCAATCTCGCCAAGGAGGACGCGGCGGATGATCTGCTGTTCAACGAAGTCATTTGGCGCTCCGTGAAAGGCCATGACCACGCGATGCCCGCGCCGACGCACGCTGGTTTTGTCATGGTCAACGCGTCACGCGACGAGGACTGAGTTTTGCACCACAATTATTTCATGATTAAAATCCCTGCTTCCGTGCGGCGACCGGCGGTCGTCGCCGCGCTGACATTGTTTTCTGCACTGCCCGCGCTCGCTCAATCCTCCGCGCCCGTGCGCCTAGCCGCTGTTGCGGTGAATGACGCCGCGCTCCGCACCACGGTGGGCCTCGCGCCGAACACAAATCTGCTCTTCAACGGCTGGGGCCTCACACCTGCTGGTGAACCCGTTCGCATCAGCGACTTGCCGCTGAAAATGATCACGTCGCCGGACAAGAAAGTGTTGCTCGCCGCTAGCGGTGGTTTCAATGACACCGGCTTGAGCGTGCTCGATCTAGCCGCGAGACAAAGGACGCAATTTTTCCCGTTGCCGGAGGTGTGGAATGGGCTGGCGTTCAGTGCTGACGGGAAACGGATTTTTGTGAGCGGTGGTGATTCGGGTCAGATTTATCAATTCGCTTACGCGAACGGAAAAATTGAGCGTGCCACCACGAACCAGCCGGCGGCAGACGAGACTTTGGTTTTTCTCGCGGGCATCGCGGTGCATCCGAAGACGGGCAAAGTTTATGTTTGTAACGAGGCGAATCACGAAATCTGGGTGCTCAATCCGCAGACGCTGGTGCGCGAGGCGACCATCACCGTGGGCGAGCATCCACATTCCTGCATCTTCGGGGCCGACGAACGTCATCTCTACGTCAGCAACTGGGGCGGCCGCAGTGTGAGCGTGGTGGATACGCAGCAGAATTGTCGCGTGCGTGACATCGCCGTTGGTATCCGGCCGAATGATTTGGCGCTGTCAAAAGATGGTCGTCTCTTCGTAGCGTGCAGCGGTGATAACACGGTGCATGTGATTCAGACCAAGGCATTGGAGCAATCTGGGGAGGAAGCTAGTCCCGCGCGCCGTCTGCCGGAGAACACGCGGGAAATTATTTCCACGTCGCTGTATCCGCAATCACCCGAAGGTAGCACACCGGACGCGGTCGCCGTTTCACCGGATGGAAAAACTCTGTTTGTTGCTAATGCGGACAACAACAGCGTGCTGGTAGTGGATATTTCCAATTCGCTCTTCGAGGATGCGCGGCACAATGGTGAATCGGTCTCGCTGGTAAACGGTTTTATTCCAGTGGGCTGGTATCCGTCGGCCTTGTGCGTCAGCCCCGATAGCCAGACGCTTTTTGTAGGCAATGGCAAAGGGCTGGCGTCGCGCGCAAATTTTCCTTCGACCGATCCGGCGTTCGTCAAAAAAAAGAACCGCAACAAGTCGCCAGCGTTTGATTACATTCCCCGCACGCTGGAAGGTTCGGTGTCATTCATCGCGCGCCCGAATCCGGCGCAGATGGCGGCTTACACCGAACAAGTCCGGCGCAATTCTCCTTACACGCCGGAAGCTCTGCACCGTGCGCCAATTCGGAGCGCGAGCGTAATTCCCGACCAAGTCGGTCAGCCGTGTCCCATCAAGCACGTGCTCTACATCATCAAGGAGAACCGCACTTACGATCAGGTTTTTGGCGATATGACCAACTCGCTTGGCCAGCCGATCGGCAACGGCGATTCCGCACTGACGATTTATGGCGAGAAGGTTACGCCCAATCATCACCAGCTCGCCCGCGACTACGTGTTGCTCGATAATCTCTATTGTAACAGCGAAGTGAGCGTGGACGGTCATAGTTGGTGCGATGCCGCAATGGCGACCGACTTCAATCAACGTTCGTGGATTCTTTCTTACTCCAAGCACGGAACGCTGCCCGGCAATGCGGAGCTGGAAACGCCCTCCGCCGGTTACCTCTGGGATTTGTGCAAGCGCAATGGCGTGAGTTTTAAAACTTACGGCGAAGGCTCAAGAAAAGTTCCGTCGGTTAATCGGGGACGTTGGACCGGAGCGCGCGACATGGACAAGGTGAAATGTTGGATTCAAGATTTACAAGCGGCCGAACAGACCGGGGAACTGCCGCAATTCATGATCATGTCGCTCGGCGAAGATCATACCAAAGGCACGACGCCGGATGCCTTCACGCCCGAAGCCTGCGTGGCCAGCAACGACCTCGGCCTCGGCCGCATTGTTGAGGCGGCTTCCAAAAGCAAATTCTGGAATGAGCTGGCCATTTTCGTGATCGAGGATGACGCGCAGAATGGTCCCGATCATGTGGACGCGCATCGCACGGTGGGCTTAGTCATCAGCCCATATTGCCAGCGTGCCACCGTGGACCGCACGCTCTATTCAACCGCGAGTATGGTGCGCACGATGGAATTGATTTTGGGCCTGCCGCCGTTGACACAATACGACGCTGGCGCAACGCCGATGTTCAACTGCTTCCGCACGAATGCTCAGGCCAATGTTTATCTTCCGCTGACGCCAAATGTGAATTTGCTGGCTCGTAACACCGCGAAATCGCCCGGCGCAAAGGAATCCGCAAAGATGAACTTCCGTGAATACGACCGAGCGCCGGAAGACGCGTTGAACCGCATACTCTGGGCGGAGGCGAAAGGTCTGGACGCGGCGTATCCCACGCCCATTCATCGGGCGGTGTTCACGAACCCGTTCATCAACTCCGATCATTGATCTTCAATCAAAGTAAATTTCATTGGATGACTTTGATTCTATAAAATCTCTGCCCGCTCACCGGGGCGCTACCAGTCAGCGTGAAATCGTCGGTGAAAGTTTGCGATGAAGCCGTGCCAGCCGGGGCAATATCCATTTCATTTGCGAGTGGGCGGATAATGTCAGTAAAGGAATTGTTGAATCCGCCGTTCGCGCTACCGTTGCTGTATTGCACACGATAGCGCACGCCACCGATACTCGCCCAAGTGACGGTGGTGTGGCCGCTAGCGGCGCGGACTTCGCTGGTAATTTTGATCACGGACGCTGCGTTGGTGGGATTGGTGCTGGATTGATATTCTTCGAGATTATTTTTCCCATCGCCGTCGTTGTCCGCTAGCGGATTCGTGACGCCGTAGAGCGCTTCCCAAAAATCCGGCAGACCGTTTGCGTTTGTGTCGGATGGCGCGACGATGGTTAAATTCATCGAGGCGATACTGCTGGTCAGAATTCCATCCGTGGCGCTGAACGTGAACCGATCCGTGCCACGATAGCCGTAAATTGGAACGTAGCCGACTGACCCCGCCGTCGCGTTGAACGGCTGTAGCAAGCCGTGCGTCGGCAGCGTGTTCGTCTGGAACGTGAGTGCGTCACCATTCGCATCGCCGCCGGTCAGGGTGAGATTGGTCGCGAAATCGCCAATGATGGTGCGGCTTTGATTAGTGGCGACCGGTGCGACGTTCGCCGTGTTGAATCGCCACGTCGCACTCGTCTCAGCGTTACCAGCATCGTCCCGCACGACGACATACCATTCGTAATTGAGTCCGTTCGTCATCCCGCGCCAGACGCAACTGACGGTGTTGCTCGCTGAGACGATGTTCGTGGCGAGCGGCTGAAACGGCGAAGGAGCCGCGCCGGACAAATCCATGTTGTAAGGCAGCGTGAACTGGCTGTTCGCGTCGGTCTCGTATTTATTCAACCACGGCGAATAGGTGAAGGCACGGACGACATTGTTCTTCGGCGAAAACGTGTAGTAACGCATCCAGCCATCGCCGCCGTTTGTGCGGCTTTGGTAATCGGTCAGAATGGAATAAACCGTGTGGCCTTGGAAAACATCCGTGCGCTGACCTTCGCCGCCGACGTGACCGCAGACCATCAAAAATAAATTCGCATTCGCCTTGAGCGCATCATAAATCGCCAGCCCCTGCGCGCTGAACGTGGCATTGAAGCCCGTGTTCACAATCCAATGGCTCGTGATGATGGCGCGATGATTGGGATACGTCTTGAGCAAATTATCCGCCCACGCCAGCACCGCAGCGGATGGCGTCGTGTCATATTCCAGATGGATGATGATGAAGTCCATTCCGCCCGCGCTGAAGAATTGAAAACTGTTATTGTTGTTCGCTCCGTAGTGACCGCCATAATAATCGTAGCCGATGAAATGGTTTACCCCAAAAAATTGGTTAAAGAAACTCGTGTCGCCAGAATCACCCGTGCCAATAGGCGTTTGATCGTGATTACCCACGCCCATGCCGTATGGAATGCCATTGGTCAGCAGCGTCGTGACGGGATTTTCCAGCCGATACATCGCGTTCGTAGCGTTACGCCATTCGAGGTTGTTACCGCCGTTCTGGCCGTTTTGCGTGATGTCGCCGAGATGTGAGACGAACGCGAGATTCAAATTCGTGCGGTGTGAAATGAGCCAGTCGGTCTGCGCTTGAAACATCGCGGGCACACCGCCGTGTAGGGTGCCAGAATAAAATTGCGTGTCCGGCAAAACGGAAACGGTGAAATCTTTGTTTGTATTTTGCGAGAGCGGCAAAGGTCGGCCAAAAAATGTGACGCTCAAGCTTCCTCCGACTGGATTTGGCACGCTGACTTTCAAAGTGGGCGAACTGCCCAGACCCGTAGCCTCGTCCGCCGGGGAAATTTGCGTCGCCGCGATCGATGGAATGAAAACAAATGCGGCCACGGGATCAGCGCCACCGCCGGGCGTTTGCAGATTCAGCGGAAGATTCGGCAAGTCGCGTGATTGGATCAACCAGCCGTCGGCGTCAGCCTCGTAGCTCACGATATTGTCCGAGTTCTGCGCGCCGCCGCCTTCCGGCGATAGAATCAGGACGCCACTGTTTGGATTTTGCCCGGGAATCGTTAAACGCCACACGCCTTCGCTGACGTTGGTAATGGCGAACTTCGGCGCCGCACTGTTGAACATCAGCACTGCGCCGTCGCCGCGAAATTTTCCGGAGATCACGGAATTGTTTGTGCGCGGCACATAAACAAACGCCACCGGGTCTTGCTCGGAGCTGGTGTTGTCCGTGCCGTTGTCCTTCACCCAAACCGACCAAGTGCCGTTGGTGGCGTTCGCTTGAGACGTGGCAAAATTGTCTTCGTTCTTGCCGTGGCTTACGAGCAGCACGCCATCCGTGCGCGCATCAATATTCAAGTTCGTTAGGTTGATGATGAATTTGCCACCGCCCAGTTCGATGAAATTTGTTCCGGGGAAAATTTGTGGTGAACCAGTGAACAGATCGTTCGCGCCGCCGTTCGTCACGCCGGAATTGCGCGCCAAACCGCCGAGCCATTGCGCGTAGGGAAAAAACGCGGCGGAGACGTTGATGTTGTATTCCTGCCCAGCGGGAGCGTTGAAGATGGAAACAAAATAGCCGCCAGCATTGCCACCGGTGCGCGTGTAATCAATCGTGCTCGTGCAATAATTTGTTCCGGGATACGCCAGTTCGCCGTTGTCGCGACCGTTCTGCGCGACGGTGGAAATCAAAACACCCGTCGAGACGTCATCCGCATAGTCAGGACCAATTTGCAGATTGTAGTCCGCGCGATTCGAGTCGCCGCGAATGTTCATGCCATTGATAGAAACAGTTTCCGTCAGCTCGACGGAATCTACCGTGTTGTTCGTGTCCACTTGAACCACAGTGATGTTAGCGGCGGCAATCCCGTTTTGCGCCTGGGCAAACGGCGCGACCAGACACGCAGCCGCGAGTGTGGCGTTGAAAATAAATTTACGGATGATCATAACTTTGGAGGTGTCGTGGTGAGAATTTGTGCGCGAGCGAAGCCTTGTCGGGCGCGTGCTTCCAGTTGTTTCGTGAGCTCAAGGCCGCGCCGGACGGTGGAGTATTTTTCAATTCCAGTAATGACCTGCTGAAATGTTTCCGTTGCTTCCCGCTTCCGCCCGGCTTGCTCCAAAATTTCCGCGCACAAAGTTAGCCACGGTTCTTTCACCGGATATTGATTCACAAATCCATCCACGCGCCGGAGCGCAGAATCGAACGCGCCGCGTTGTCGGTCATATTCGATGGCAGTCATTTGCAGCACCGGTAGTGGCGAAGATTGATTCATCGCCTCGTCCAGACCGCATACGGCATCATCAAGTTTGCCAAGCAACGCCTGTTGGCGCGCCCGTTCCAGATACAAATCCACCATCGGCGCGGGAGATAGTTTTATCGCAGTGGTGTAATCGGCGATGGCCGCGTCCGGTTGTTTCAAACGCGCTTCGCACCGCGCGCGAATGGAAAGTCCTTCGGCGTGATTCGTTTCGTTGCGGAGAAATTTCTGGATGGTAGCGAACGCCGGTTGCGCCATGCCGGCATCGCAAAAAATGCGCGCTTTCACTAAAATCAGCGTCGTAGAATTCGTGGCCAAACGTTCTGCAGCAGCGATGTCGATCAGCGCCATCTCAAATTGTCCGTGCCGCCGATACAGTTCAGCGCGCTGCTCCAAACCGTCGGCGGATTCACCCTGCGCCTTGAGCTGTGTGGTGAGTTGGTTAATCTGATCAATCAAATCCGGATGCGCCGCACACGGCCTGACTAAAACAAAAACCGCGACGGCGCAGCTCAGGCCAAGCCGGAGTTTTGGTGGTTGAATATTCGCCTTCATCCTGAAGCGAAAGCATGCCGCCACCAAAGCGCTCAAACAAACGACGTTTGTGTGACAATGGCTACGAAGAAGTTACGAACCAGAAATCTTTGGGGTGATCTGCACGGTGAGCCTTCGCGAGTCGAAGACCTATTTCAGCCCTGAGCTACGCCTAAATTCATTCGCTTACTTCGCTCCTTGAACCAACCATGCACCGCCCGTTTTTTGTAGCTTGTAAGTGCTAAAACCTTTCACCGTCTCGCCCGCATTCCACCTGCCGATGCCGGTGACGACGCCATCTTCTGGGTCGGTGGCTTCCGCGCTCAACACCAGCGCCGCCCGACCGGTATCTTTATCCATCGGCGAAAAGCCAGTGCGGATATCCCCGTGCCACAGTTGTTTGATCGGAGGATGATGATGGGGGAATTTTTTTTGGAGCAACACCGTTTCCCGTTCACCGGTTTGCAAGAAAACAGCGGAGAAATCAGCCTCGTCACCGAAGTCGCGCTGCAACAGTTGGGTGAAAACTTCCCGCTCCACTTGCGTTACCTCGGCGCGGGTTAACCCGAGAGCTGCTGCGGTCACTGGCGCGGGAGGCTGATAGCGCGCCGGTTCGCTCGTCAGCACAATTTTCTCGGAATAATTGACGCAGCCAGTGGTTAAGCCAATCCAGAGCGCACCTCCGAGCAGTAAAGTTTTTTTAGCTGTGGAGAGTTTCATTCCGTGGCCATGCCCATCTTGGTGATTTCCAACTGGCGGAGCGTGTCCAGCACGCTGACCATCACCTGATAGTCCGTATCATCGCCGCCTTTGACCACGACGCCCAGCTCGGGATCAGCGGTTTTTAGCGCGGCGAGTTTGGTTTTCAGTTCCGGCCCCGTGACCGGTTGATGATTCAGGCTGATTTGACCCTTGTCATCCACTTCAATCCGCGTGGGTTCCACCTTGGGTTTATCTTTCGGCGGCTGGCCCGAGGGCAGATTGATCTCCAGATTGTTCATCAACTGTGGCGTGGTGATGATGAAGATCACCAACAGCACGAACACCAAGTCCAAGAGCGGCGTGATGTTCAATTCGTTCATCGTGCCGTGCCCTCGACGGGTAGTTTTCTTTAAGCTCATGGTATTACCGGCTCCGTTTCTTCCAGCACGTCAAAGCGGATGGTCACGTTCGACGGAAAGTTCGTCGGCGGATGCCGATCAATATTGGTCACGATCTTAAAGACGTCTTTGACACTCTGATCCCATTGCGCGTCACCCGTGCCCTTCAGCCATTTGGGTGAACTGAGATTACCTTGTTTGTCCACGTTCACCGCCACTTCCACTACGTAATCCGAATCGGGCAGATTATCCGGCCGGTTCCATTTCGCCCGCAAAGCGTATTCGATATAACCTTTATAGAGCTGCACGGGATCACTTTCGGACAAAACCGTTTTGCCTCCGCTGAACTCAAAGCTCGGCACGTCCACTGCGGCAGGTGCCACAACCGGTGGTGCCACCGTGGGCGGGGCCGCTTTCGGCGCTTCCACCTTGGGGGCTTCTACTTTGGGAGTTTCGACTTTCGGGGGCTCCACCTTCGGCGGTTCCTTCGGCTTTTCCGGCTCCGGCTTCTTTTCCACCACTTTGGTCACGGTGATGGTCTGGATTTTTTTGCCGAGATACCCTTCACGGGCGGCAAAATAAATCAGCGCCACGATGATCACGCCATGCACCACTGCCGAAATGGTCAGATTGACCTTCGACGAGTTCGCTTTCTTCTTCGGTTGGGATTGCGGCAGCATGATTATTTCTGCACTTCCGTCGCTAATTCTAGTTTCGGCACGTTCGCCTGCTGGCAGAGATCTAGCACGGCGCGGATTTTTTTATACTTCGTCTTGCCATCGCCGCGCACGATGATGTTCAAGTCGGGATCATCCGTGCGCATACTGATCAACCGGCCCAGCAAGTCCTCCATGCGAACTTCATCGCGGTTGATAAATAATTTTCCATCCGCCTGCAGTGATACGTAATTCGCCTTTCGCGGCGGATCTTTCTGGTTCTTGCTCGCGGACGGCAACTTCAAGTCCTTGTCTTCCACCGGCGGGATGGTCGTGATGATAAAGATCACCAGCAACACAAACGCCAAGTCGAGCAGGGGCGTGATGTTCAGCTCCGTCAGCGACTCGTGCGCGCTGTGCGAACACTTTTTCATAAGGCGCTCAACCCTGACGTTTCAACGCGCCCGCGATCTTCTCTTCCAGATCGCGATTATCCACGTAATGATGCTCAATCTGATTCGCGTAGCGTGACGCAAAGCCATCCAATTCCTGCGTGATGTTGCGGATGGTCGTCACCATGAAGTTGTAGCCGAACATCGCCGGGATCGCGACGAGCAGGCCCACGACCGTGGCGATAAGCGCGCCCGCCACGCCAGGTGCCATCGTGGTGAGGCTGGCTTGGTTGGCTTTGGCGATGCCGGCGAACGTTTCCATCACGCCCCAAACCGTGCCCAGCAAACCGATGAAAGGGCCACCCGCCACCGCCGTGGATAAGACAATCATCCCTTTCTCCAACGACATCGCCTGCGCGGCGGCCGCTTCTTCCAAAACTACTTTGATCGCCTCATAAGAGGCTGAACTGATTTTAGTCGTCTGGGCCTTGGCGATTTGATCGGTGTGTCCGTCGCCCACACCTTGGGTCATGCTGACTGGCACTTTCACCGGATTGTTTTTCAGTTGATACGCCAGTTCGTCAGCGCCCCGCTCGTAGAGATGAAAGGCTGGGGCGCCATTGAATTCCTCGCCCCGTTTCTTGATGTCCAAAGGGTCACGCGTGGCTCCGTAGGTCGCAAAAAACTTTTTTGCCGCGGCCCGGGCAATCCACAATTGACGAAATTTGGTGATGATGATCGTCCAACTAAACATGGAGAGGAGAAATAGCACTCCAATCGTTACTTTGCCTTCGGTGGTCGCCTTCTCAAACGCAAACTGTAACGCGCCGGAAGCTAAAATAGGTTGAATCAAGGTGGTCATAAAATAGTAGGTTCTCAGTTCAGAATTTTTACGATTAAATCTTGGGCGTATGCGTGTTCACTTCCGAGGTCTCTTTCTTGGCCGGCAAAATCACCGTCACGCGACTGACCTTTTGCGCTAACGCGATGCCTTTCTTTTTCTTGGGATCTTCGGCGTCCGTGGCCTCCGATTTTTTGGTGGTCTTAGTATCTTCAGCCGAAGCGCCCGTGCTGGCCGCATTGGCGGCGGTGCCTTGTGCGAAACCCTGAGTCCCGCCGCTCGTGTCGCCGCTGGCCGAAACGTTTTGCGAGAGCAATGACGCATCAATGCTGCTGCCGCTCGCGCTGATTCCGCCCACGCCGACGATGGTTCCCGAAATGTTGCCGCCCGAACTGACATTCACGTTCCCTTGCGCCAGCGCGGTGACGTTGACATTGCCCACGGCGGAGAGGTTGATGTTGCCTTGGGCAAAAATGACGCCGTCAATCTTCCCGCTCGCTTCCAGCGCGGCGTTTTGGGCGATGATGCCTGAGCCGGTGGCATCAATGTTATGCCCGTCGGAAACCTTGACTGCCGTGCCGTTCGCGGTGTGGGCGGCGTCCACGCGATTGCCCAGACTGTCGCGCAATTCATAACCCGCCAGCACCGTCACGGTGGAATTAAGTCCGTTCGCGCCATTCAGCACGAGCTGCACAATCCCGCCTTTGTTCGCTTTGATGTCGCCGTTCGGTGCTTCTACCAAAATATTACCGATGCTGCTGATGGGCGCGGGGTAGCGTTCATCGCGTGGCGGAAAAGTCGTCGCCAAAATCCCGCTGCCGGGAATCGTGGGATTGTCCGTGTAAACTTGGCGCGTGATCGGATCAACGTAGTAAGCCGTGAGCACCACGTAGCCGCCGCCGCCGTTGCCGGCATTCACGTTTCCGTTGAACGATTCCACCGTGACGTTGCCGCCGTCGTAGGCGGCGATGCGCGAGCCATTCACATTCACATCGCCGTGTGCCAACACCGAAACATCACCGAGACTCGCCGTGTAAATGCCGCGCGCGCCGGTGGAGGTGACATTGAAATCCGAGGAACCCACATTCACGCTGCCACCTGCATTGATGGCGATATTGCCACCGTTCAACGTGGCGATGGAACTGGAATACATATCCAGATTGCCAGCCAAGTTGATGTTGATGTCGGCGCCGTGGGTGAACAGATTCGCCAACGGATAGGTTGAGCCAATGCGATCAAAGCCCGCGCCCTTGGATTGGATGCCGGGCGTGGTGCCGAGATCGAGATTGCGGGCCGTGATGTCGAATTGACCACCACCGCCGATCGCATAACCGAGGTTGCTGGCGGGAATAGCTCCGAGCGCATTATATCTGGCCTGCAACGCGGTCGCGGTAACCGCATTCAAAACGGAAACAACTTCGGTGTCTGGTTCCGTCTGCGCCGGATCTAGCCAGAGCGGATTGCCACTGGCATCCACTTTTTGCACCGTCAGATTTTGCAGCAACTGCACGATGCTCGCGATGCTGACGCCGGGAATATTCTGATACGTCAACACCTTGGTGACGGGATTGTAATACAGGCTGTTGATCAGAGTCGCAGCGGAAACCGTGCTGCTCAATGACCGAGCCAACGCCGACAAATCAGGAGCCGCCGCGCCCACAATGCCTGTCAAATCTACCGAAGTGAACGCGCTGCGGTTATTGATATCGCCGCCCACCACCAGCCCGCCATCCGTCGCGGGATTCAAAATGCCCGCCGCTTCCAAATTCAGCTTTGCCGCCTGACCCACGGTGATGCTTGAAATATCACTATCCGCCAGATTCATCGCTTGAAACCGGCAGTTGTTCATATTGCCCACCACATTGACCTGCGCGGCTTCCGGTGAAGACAGCAGCGTGAGATTCATGTCGCCGGAAATATTCAGCTCCACCGGCGTTTCGTGATTCAAATGAATCGGCGTGGTAGCGTGATCATTCAGGCCAAAACTGGTGCTGTTTTTGTATTGGCTGCTGCCGCTATCTGAAACGACTAGATTAAAAATCAACGGCGCGCCCGCTGAGGTCGGCAATTTTCCATTCAACGAACCGCCGCCGGTGGTGTTCATCACTAGGCCGCCCTGCGGTGAGGGAAATAAAATCAACTGATTGAAAATGGAATCACCCACCAGCGTGATGCCGCCCGCACCGGCATTCACGTTCAGGATGCCCGGATAGATCATCGGCACGTTCAGCGTGTCCACGCGCGGCAAACTTGAAGACGTGCCGCCTAATTGCACCGCGTTGCCCGCCGACAAATTCACAAAATCACCGGGCGCATAATCAAAATAATGTTTCATCGCCGTCGCGCCGTTGACGTTGAAGATGCCGTTCGGATTCCGCACTTCTTGCAGATAAATATTTTGCGCCGCCGTCACATTCCAGCCGCCCTTGATCAAATTCAGCGCCAGATTCGGCGTGAGCGCGCTGGTGCCCGCACTGCCCGTAACGCCGAGCACATATTGACCGCCACTGTCTTTGACTGCGTTGCCGCTGGCATCCATTTGCACTCCGGCAAAGAGGCTGCCCACGCCATTGGCTACGAGATAATTTCCGGTGACATTCCCGCCCGCGACGAGGTTCACGTTGCCAGCTTGTGACCCGTAAGCCCCCGCGCCGGCGGTGTTAAAATCACTATTCAGCGCAGATAAAAAATTCCCGTTGTAGAAATAACCCTTCTTACCGGGCAACACGCTGCTGATGTTGCCGCCCGCCGTCAGATTCACATCGCCTCCCGCCATCGTGCTGATGCCGCCGAGGCCATGACTCAAATTATACGCCGTGCCGATAGTGGTCGCATTGGGCACGAACGTGTAGCCTTGCGCGTCGGAGCCGGTATCAATATTGCCCGTCAACGCGTGGGCCGTGATGTTCCCGCCGCCCGTGGTGATGGCGTAACCGGAACCCACCGTGATATCGCGCCCCGCCGTCAGCGTCAGATTACCTTGCGCAATTTTGATGGAACCACTGCCGTTGAGCAAAACGCTGCCCGTGCCGGGCGTCACCGTGTTGTTCAGGAAATTAAAGCCCGCCTGCAGTGACACCGCCCATTGGTTCGCGTCAAAAATCTGCGCGCTATCGCTCACGATGATGTTGCCGCCCGCTTGCAACGACATTTGTCCGCTCGTCTTGCCGGTGCTCGCGCTCAAATCCCAGACCGTGCCGCTCGCCACCGTGATGTCGCCGCTTGCCTGTAATTTGATCAGGGAAAAATTCTTGTTCGCGAAGGCTGAATTCACATCCAGACTTAACGTGCCCGAGCCGCTGCTGCCCACCGTGCCATTGGCTGGAACCGAGCCGCTGCCGGAAGTGCCGAGAATGATGTTCACCGGATCGAGCAGAAATTCGCCGCCGACAAATCCAATCTGGGCACTGGCATCCATCGCTGTGTTAAGTGACGCGATGTTTGGTGCACTGACTTCAATATCACCTCCGTTGCCGCCATTGGCGCCACCGGCCGTGATGATGGTGCTGCCGGCTGCATCGCGAAAAATATCGCCGGATTTTAAGGTGACGGTTCCGCCCGCGCTGTTAGCCACCGAAGCATCGCCGTGCGCTAGAATTTCTGAAGTTGCACCAAGATTCAATTCCGTCGCCGCGACGAGTTCGATCACGCCGTTCTGCGCGGACACCGAGTTGGCTTGCACGAGACCATTTTGATTCACGACGTTCGCATTCAGCGCCACCGTGCCGCCGTCGGCGATGACGTTGCCGTAATTATCCACCGAGCCCTGCGGCAAGCGCACTTCCATGCTCATGCCGCGCCCGTCGGGCCGCTCGCTCAAGGTGACCGTCTGGCCCGCCGCAAAACCGATGCTGCCACCGGGCGCTTCGAGGGTGCCGTGATTCTCCACTTTGTCTGCGATCAGAAACGCGCTGCCGCCATTGCCGACTTTGATGGTGCCGTAATTGACAATACTCGCGAGCGGCGGCGGGCCATTGAATTCCCAAGCGCCACCTGCGTTTTGTGGCGGCGCGCAATTGGCGGTCGAGACGACCAAACCCGCTGCGCTCACAAACGAATTCGGGCCGAAATAAAATCCCGAGGAATTCAGCAACACCACAACGCCATTCGCCTGGATGCTGCCGTAAATCTGTGACGGATGCGGGTCGTTGATCCGATTCCACACGATGGAGGAAGCGGATGGCTGATTGAAAATGGTCTGCTCGCCATTCGCGATGTCGAAGTGCTGCCAGTTCAACACCGCGTTGTTGCCGACGTTCACCGTGTATTGCGAACCGTTGACGCTGAAGGTGGCCGAACCACTTTGCACCGTCACACCAGTGGGGTTGGCCTGCGCTTCGCGGGTGAGCAAAAACAGCATCAATCCCGGCGTGAGCCGACCGAGCGCGAAGAGAATGGGGAAAAGTTTTGCGTTCATGTTCGTTTAGAATTGGGCGCCGACGGCGAAATAAACGTGCAGACCATCGCCGCCGAAGCTGTTGACCACGGATTTGGGAAAAGGATTTATGATGGGCCAAGCAAGTGCCAAACGAGCATCCAAATGGCTGCCGATATTGGCGGTCATACCAAAGCCCGCGCCCATGAATTCAAGTTCACCTGGCACACCGGCCGCTGGCTTGAATGCAAATAATTGGCCGTAATCCAGAAACACGGAGCCGCGCACCCAGAACGGAATGTCGCCATCCACCATGCCGATATTCACCATCGGCGTGCGCGGTTCCACGCTCATGCGCCAGCCGGCATCGCCGTGGGCCGCGCCATCCGAGAAGCCCCGCACGCCCGCGACGCCGCCCATGGTGAAGCGTTCGTTATCCAGTAACGGATCGCGCGACCACTGACCATCCGCCCGCAACAGCACCGTCCAATCTTTGTAGAGACGCTGTTCGCGGCTCAGGCCAGCTTGCACATTCAAATAGTTATCGGGCGCGTTGGTGGTGTAAGCTACCTTGGAAATTTTTCCGACGGTGAAAAGATTCCAATTAGCCTGCGCGTTGAAGAACGTGGTGCCGCCCGAATCCGGCAACGAACCGCTGATCCCGATGTTCAGGGGAAAATATTGCACTTCCCCCAGCCGGGCCGGTTGGGGCGAGGCGACCGTTGATTTGATGGCGTTCACCGTGCCATCGGAATTAGTGATCAACGTCGTGGCGAAAAAGTTATTGGTGTTGAAACTTAGTTGTTGGTAGCGCTTGAAATCAAAACCCAGCGCAGCAGAAGAACTCAGGCGGCCCACCGCCGGGAGCGGCAGCGTGAACTTAGTGCCCAAGCCTTCGTTAAGCACAAAATTCTGCCCGGAATCTTGCGAGACGATCGTGAGCAGCGGCGTGGAAACGACCGTGGTCGCCGCGCCAAATTGCACGCCGGTATCGCTGCGTGAACGGCTGGCATAGAAGGTCAATTCCGGGCGACCCGATGGCGGCGGCATCTGAAATTGGTGCGTGATTTCGTTGTAGCCGAAATGACCCTGGCTGTTGTCCACCTGTTGCTGAATGGAGCGCACCGGGCCGAGCGGCAAGCGGTAATAAGCGCTGTAGTTCGCCACCAAGGGATAATCCAACGGACTAAAATAATATTTTTTCGAATCGCTAAAATTCACCGGCGAGAAGCCGTATTGCAGCCCAATCTGATGCTCGAGGTTCCACAGGTTGCCGTATTGCGTGTTGAAGGAGACGCGATTTTCCGGCGTGCCGGGCGGGCCGGAGTTATCCATCTCCACGCGCGCGTGCAGCGGAAAACGGTCTTTAACTTTCAGCGTCAATTCGCTCGTGCCGGGTTCGAGGCCGGGGCCGATGACGGGATAGATCTGGCGATCGCGATTCGCATTAGCCTTGTCCAGTTCGCGCTGAAAAACGTGCGAGTTGAGCAACATGTTCGTGTGCAGACTCGGCAGCGCGCGCCGCACGTTTTCCGTGCTGAAATGGTTGTTGCCCTTGACGGTGATGGCCGCGAGCCGCCCTTCCGTGACATTGATTTTAACCGTGTCGTTTGTGAGTTTTTGCGGCGGCAACCCGACGGACACTGTCACGAAACCGCGCTCGCGATACGCCATCTGCAAATCGCCGAGCGCGGTGCGGATGTCGTTGAAAGTGACATTGGTGCCGAACGCAGCGGGCGTGTTGGTGAGAATGGTGCCGATTTTTTCCGGTGGCAAAATGGAGTTGCCGCTGACGAGATATTTTTTGACTTTAAACCCTTTGGGCACGGCATTGGTGGTGACCGGGTGATTGGTTTGCGCGAACGTCAGCGGAGCGAGGAAACACTGGGCAATCAATAGCACTAAAAATAAACCGACGCTGCGGCTGGAAGACTGCAAGTTGGGCGTGGCCACATTCTGCACGCGCCAGGTGCTGGGCGTGACGCCGAAGCGGCGTTTAAACATCGCGTTGAACAAGCCGAGGTGACGAAAGCCGCTTTCGTAAGCGACGTTGATGATCTTGATATTGGAGGCGGACAATAATTGGCGCGCGCGTTGCAACCGCAATTCCACCTGACAGGAACGCAGCGAGATTTTGAATTCTTCACGGAACAGCCGACTGAAATGGCGTTCGCTGCAATTCATCTCTTTGGCCAATTCCGGCAGTGAGCGGGCGGCTAACTCAGCTTCGGCCATCTTGCCCACGAACTGGCGAAAGCGTTCGCGCAAATGCCCGTTGGCGAGCGTGCTCCCACTGGCGGGCAGCAGACAGGAAATGGACGAGGCCCATAATTGCAAGAGCGCGGAGCGGGTGGAGAGATTATCGCGCTGCGGCTGGGCGACTAAGCGGGTGAATTTTTGGGCGGCAGTTTCGGCAGCCGTAAAGTGCAAGAGCCGGGGCACGGTTTGTTGCGAGACGTCTTCCAACTGTCGGCATTCCGCCACCGTCAGTAACCCGTTCAAGTATTGAGGCAACACTAAGAAGTATTCTAGTTTCAGCACGCCCAACTGGCTCGCGCGAAAAATCACCGGTGCCACGGGGCCGACGATGAGCGTGTCGCCCACGTTTAATTCCCGTGCGGCTGAGCCTTGCAGGCAATAACCCACGCCATCGGCGACGCGCACGACGGTCCAGCCGCGGGCATCCGGTGACCACTCGCCAGACGGACGCAGGCTTAATTCTTGGATGATTAAATGACGCTCAGCTGTCATCAAGGCGGTGAGCATGGCGGAGTCGTGCGACTAACGTGTTTCGCCACGGTGACGTTTACGTGACAAGCGTGCCGGTTGGTTGGCAGAAAAGTGTCTAAGTAGTCATGTCCGCAGTTGGCGTTAGCGTAGCCAATAAAAAAACCGGCGGCGCTCGCGCGCCGCCGGTTCTGACTAACTGTGACCTAAATCAGTAAGGGAAGATTTTGCCACCAACCGCCTGACGATTCGCTTTCATTTCATTCAAGCGAATGGCAGTGGCCCCACCGGCTCCGGTTTTGCTGAGTTCGATTTCGTTTTCGATGCTGCCCGTGAGCGGGGAACCACCGTAAACTTTGGTCTGGTAGTTGAACACCCCGATGAAGCTGCCAGGATCCGCTTGGCTACCGAGTTGGTAGGTGCTGATTTTTTTGTCAGCATGCAGGGTGTTGTTGTCGATGTCGCTCGGGTAAACCATGATTTCTTCGCTCCAGAGCGGGTAGTAACCGAGGGTGATGGGCGAGAAGTCGTTCGTGCCGGTGTTGCCGCGCAAGCCTGCGCCAGCGGCCGTCGGCCAGTAGCCGTTGAAACTGACGACGTTCGCCCAATTAGAACCGCCCAGCGCAGTGGACTTCGTATCCGACATGGAGATGAAACCGATGGACGTATTGTTGGCGCTGTTGGGCTTCAACGCATGGTCGCGCAAATCGCCACCACCGACATAGCCAGAGCCGTAGTTAGCATTGACGTTATTCAAGCCCGCCGGGCCAACGACATTGCCGTTCGTGGTGCCAGAAGTAGTGATGCCCGTCTTGGTGGGAAGGAACCAGACGTTGTTGGTTTCGTCGTAGATGTAGATGCCCACGGGGTCACCGTAAGAATATTGAGCGATCGCCGTTTCCGCACGGCGGGTGCCGGAATCCAAGGTGCGTTGAGCGATATAGATGTTCACGTTGGTATCGGTGAGTTTGCCCGACCAGGAAGAGTAAGGGAGGAAACCTTTGTCAATGCCATAGACCAACTGTTCCGTGGAGATGTTGCTGATGTTCGTCAACACCCCGCCACCGTTTGACTTGCTGATGACGAATGGAATCACCGCCACGGATTCTTCATTGCACGCATTGGCACCGGCGTTGAACGGCGTGACACTCGAAGATGCGTCTGAAAATCCGATCGTCGGACGATTAGTGACGTAGGCACTGCACAGACCGTTAGCCGTGCCAACCGGGGAAGCATATTTTAAAGGGGTGCCTTGCTCAACGGTCGCAGTGCCTTGAATAGAACCTGTGAAGAGACCATGAACGATGAGGGTGTTTCCCGAGATATTCGTCAATTGAGTAATCGGTGTGCCCGTCATGACCCAAGAGGCCGTGCTGGAACTAAACCCAGAATCAGCCCCACCGCTAGCCGCGTTGCCGTAATAAATCGTCGGGGCAGTGGCGTATAATTTGGTGCAAGCAGTATAGACATTCGCGCGGAAAGCCGTGGAGCCAGTGAGGAATACTTCGACCGTGGCAGCCGAGAGAGAGGCTGCACCGGCCAAGCCGAGAGCCATGCTTAAGAGGAGCGTTTTTTTCATAATTATTTTTTGTTTAGGTTAATATTGGTGGTTAAAATTGTTCTCTGGGACGTTGATATTATTGAGCAGTGATGGTGTAGAAACGGTCGGTTGCGGTTGTGGTGTCAGTCGCGGTGTGCACGGCGGTGTTGCCACTGGTCAAGACGGTGATCGCCGGCCAGTTTGTGCGCGGCGCGCTCAAACCTGCGCTGTTGGTGGCGCGTAAAGTGTAGGTGCCATATTGCCCCGTGGTGTAATCAATGGAGGTGACGTTACCCGCGCGGCTGACGTTTTTGAACACCGGCACCGCGCTCGGATAAGCGACGTAGGTCAAAGCGCCCGTGGTATCCAACTCGAAGTAACCAAGGAATTTGGCTGCGCCCACGCCCGTGGGGCTGACTTGATAAAAGTCTGAACGCACCACTTTGCCGGCGCTGGAGAAGTTGTTCGGCGTGGTGTTTTCAGGCACGCCTTGGAAAGATGTCGCAAAGTTGGCCTGACTGCCATTGACACCCACGATGCTATCGCGATAGCTCAAACCGGTGGTGTAAAAGGCGCTGGTCAGCGTGATGTTCGCTTCCACCACGGCGCTGCTGGTATTGACTCCGAACGCGGCCAAGTTATTCGTTGCGCCCGTGACGATGGCCCCGATGCGCCCGGCCACCGATTGCAAACTCGTGCCGCTGGCGTTATTCCAAGGCGTCGTCTGCTTATCCAACGTGGCGGCCGCGCGCGGTTTGGTGATGAACAAGGTGTAGTCGCTCTGGGAAGCAAAAGCCGACCAACTGGCGCTATTGACGCCCACTAGGGATAATTGGCTGTTATTATACTGGCTGATCGGAGTCCGTGAATTCACGGCGGCGTTGGTAAAAGTGGCAATGGGACCCGCATCGACGATGAGGTCGTTGTCGGCACTGGAACGGAAGCCAATCAAGACATCTCCAGGCGTATAGCCAGTTAGGGTTTGCGCCATGATTTCGCTAGCGGCAAGGCCCGCAAGCACGGCAATAAGTCCGATTTTTTTATTTAACATAAATTGGTTGGAATCGTGTTTAAGTTTCGTTTGGTAATCTTTCTTAACGCGGCACATGATAAAATAGTTCGCCCCGCACAACCCCCATTCTGCGGACAAGACCACGCAGTTTTGAGCCATGCTCCCTGTCGCGCCGCATCGCCGTTTCTGTGCGGTCGTTGCAAGGGCTTGCGCTAGCCCATTGGTGGTGCGGAAGTATTTTCGAAAAATTGTCACGGAAACGTGACGCGCGCGGCGTCCGGGAAATCATCTGGGCTTGGCGCTCACCGAGGTTTTATGGCTAACACAAATCAGCCAATCTTTGTGCTGGCGTTGTCACGCAAACGTCACGCTTTCGCTGCGTTGACGTAACGCTGCGCTACCAGAATTTTGCGCTAATAAATTTCTGCCCATGAAAAAATTATCAGGATCAAATCAGTGCTTCACCAAAGCCTTCTTCGCTGGCTCAGCGCTAGCTCTTTTGGCCACTTCGGCGGCCGCGCAATCCAACGACGCCTTGCTCGACAAGCTGGTGGACAAGGGCATTTTGACGACTAAGGAGGCGCAAGAATTGCGCGAGGAATCTGATAAGAATTTCACCACGGCGTTCCAGACCAAGACCGGCATGCCTGACTGGGTAAATGGCTACAAACTGAGCGGTGACATGCGCGGTCGCTACGAACACATCAGCAGTGACAACTCTGGTTTGATTGATCGCGACCGCTTGCGCTATCGGCTCCGCGTCGGCCTCACGGTAAATATGCTGGATGATTTGGAAGCCGGCTTTCGGCTCGGCACCGGTGAAGCCAGCGGCAGCGCAGGGACCGGCAATCCCCTGTCCAACAACAGCACGTTAAAAGATAACGGTTCCAAGAAATCCATTTTCATTGATACCGCCTACGGCAAATGGACCCCGGTCAATTCCGGCGGCTGGCTGGCGTCGCTTACCTTTGGCAAAATGGAAAATCCGTTCGCGTTCACCCCGATGGTTTTTGATCCCGACCTCACGCCCGAAGGTGCGGCGGTGCAGACGAGTTGGGCCATCAATGACAAACAATCATTGTCGTTGACCGGCGCAGCGTTTGTGATGGGTGAAGTCGCCAGTTCTACGCACGACCCGTTTATGTATGGCGGCCAACTGTTATGGTCCTCCAAGTGGACTCAGAAATTATCCAGCAGCTTAGGCGCAGGTGTTTTTCAAATTGTAAGTCCTGACCAACTCACCACGGCGAATTCACCCTACGGAAATCGCGGTAACACTCGCGTGCCTTACATCCCTGCCGAGCCACCGGGGTCATCCGCGCTCTATGTTTTAAAGAATAATTACAACCCGCTCATCGCTGATGCCAGTGTGACCTACACGCTAGATTCCTTCCCGTTCTATACCGGCACTTTTCCGCTCAAATTTGCGGGCGAGTTCATCAACAACCCCGGTGCCAGCGCCAAAAACAACGGCTTCTGGGTCGGTGCCACGTTCGGAAAATCAGGGACAAAAAAAACGTGGGATATCACTTATCGCTACGAATATCTCGAAGCCGATGCGTGGTATGACCAACTCGTGGACGACGATAATGGGGCCTTTTACCCCGGAGATAACACGAGTGCGAACAGCACCTTTGGTTATTTCGGTGGCACGAACATCAAAGGCCACATGGTCAAATTCAATTACTCCTTCACCGATTCATTTACCTTTTCCGCCACGTGCTTCATCACTGACCTCATTAGCCTTGATGGCTTGTCCGCCAACCCGCTAGTGCCGAACGCCCATACCAGCGCCGCCATTCGCTTTATGGCAGACTTGATGTGGAAATTTTAAGGTATGGCTGTAAACGGCGGCTGAAAAGTGCGGCGGGGTCATGTGTGTGACGTGGCGGTTCAAAAGTGCGGCATCTTCATTAACAATGAAGCATGTATCGCAATATGGAAGACTGGGCTGAGATTCGCAAAAAAGTGTTGGCAGGAGG
>CAIWFB010000002.1 GCA_903911825.1 uncultured Verrucomicrobia subdivision 3 bacterium | reverse complement strand
TCGCTGGCGGCCTGCGCGGCACCGTCGAATAACTCACGCGAACCTTATTTTCCCGCCGCGCGCGGCTTGAGCTTGCTGCAGGAAAGCGGCTTGTTGGCGCACGTCCTGCCGGAACTGGCCGCCACCGTCACGTGCGAACAATCACCCGATTACCACCCCGAAGGCAGCGTGTTCAATCATATCCGCTTGATGCTCGCCAAAATGCCGGCCCAGCCCGCGCCCGATAGCGGCGTCAGTGCGCCGAGCGGATTGGAACTGTTGCCGTGGGCCGTGTTGTTGCACGACATCGCCAAGCCCGTGACCGCCGCGCGCGATGCCGCCACCGGCCGCATCACCTTTTACGGCCATGAAAAAGTCGGCGCGGAAATGGCGGAACAGATTCTGCAACGGCTGAAATTTTCCAATCGCGAGATCGAAGCCATCGTCACCGCCGTGCGCCACCACATGCAGTTCAAAGACGTCACGCAGATGCGCAAGGCCACCTTGCGACGGCTGTTGTTGCGCGCGACGTTTCCGCTGGAATTGGAGCTGCACCGGCTGGATTGCCTGGGCTCCAATGGCGACCTGCGCCACTACGATTTTTGCGTGGCCGCCGCGGCGGAGTTGGCGCGGCAGCCGCAACTTTTTCCGCCGTTATTGAATGGCCACGACCTGCTGACGCTGGGCGTGCCGCCGGGTCCACGCGTGGGCGAACTCTTGCATGAGCTTCGCGAGCGCCAACTGGCGGAGGAATTGCGGACGGCGGACGAAGCGCGGGCGTGGGTGAAACATCAATTGCAAAATCTGGATTGAGACCTTACTTTTTCGTCATGCGCACAATTCACGCGGTGTTTCAGAACGACGGCGAATGGTTCATCGCCCGCTGCCTCGATTTTCCCGTCACCACGCAGGGAAAAACTTTGGCGGCGGCCAAGGAAAATTTGCAGGAGGCGGTGGAATTGTATTTGGAAACGTGGGGCGTAACCAAAACGTCGAAGCCCTCCAAGGAAGTTTATCTCACTAGCATGGAAGTTGCCGCATGAGCCGGCATCTGCCAGCCATTTCGGGTAAGCAACTGATCCGCGCCCTGCAACGCGCTGGCTTTGTGGTGTTGCGGCAGAAAGGCAGCCATGTCTCGCTGGAAAAACGCGCCGCCGGAAATTACTGGCGGACGATTGTGCCGCTGCACCGCGAAATCCGTCCGGGAACTTTGAGCGACATTCTTAATCAAACCGGTCTGCACAAGGAAGACTTGGCGGCGTTGCTCTGATAGTCCGTGAGCGCCAACTGGCGGAGGAATTGCGGACGGCAGACGAAGCGCGGGCGTGGGTGCAGCAGCAACTGGCTCAATGAGTGGGGTTGCAGCCTATCAGCGTATTAGCCTGCACGTTTCGAGCCTTTCTTCAAAGTCATCTCTTCCATGTGCTTCTTCTGTTCAATTTTCTCACGGCGCACTCTCTGCCGACAGGCCCGACAGCGAACTGCCGTGGACTGCACTGAACCACCCCACTCCTCATACCAAAGCCGCTGCTGCTCTGCCGTCCAAACACACTCTGCGCGGCAATCGCGACACTTGAAACTGACATCCTCGTAATAGAGTGGTGGCGAGTATGAATTGTTGGGCGTCTGCTTGCTGAGGTCGGCCTTGATGCGGTGACCACTGCCGACTTTCTTTTGTGCTTTGCGCTTCATGATGCACAGCGACGTTCAATGCAGGCTAACGAAAAAAGCTGAGCCACGTGGGAACCGTGACGCGGCGAAGCCAACCGCTCAAGCGCAAAACGGATGCGCCCAACCACCTTGGCTCTGGTGAATGTTTAGGCAGCATGACTTTCGGCGGTGGTGATACCGTGTGCCGCCAGATACGCCTGCGCACTCTCGAAATGATTCGCGGAGATCCAAACGGCTGAATACAAACCGGCGTCGCTGACATGCAATGACAGCAAGCGCCACGGTTGGTCGCGTTTCGTGCCATCAATCTCCTCAAATTTGGCTTTGGTGCGCCCGGACCGCACCTCAAACATGGCGTCCGGCGGCGGCTGCCAAAAAAGATAGCGGGTGAGCTGTTCGGCCGAACATTCGCTGTAAGCGGGAGCCAATCCCAGATTACGACAGAAATCCACGGCGGCTTGAGTGAGGTCGCGGGACATCCAGCGAGTCAGCGCCTGCTGACGGAGCACGGCAACCTCGCCCGGGAGCAGCTTTGATGGTGTGTAGATTTTCATAGCGTGAAATGATGCAATCAGATTTTAGCCAGAACTATTTCAGCCTCTTCTGTCGGCTGGGTGGGAGCGTAAATCTGGGCCACGGGATTGTCGAGCGGGGCTTTGGTCAGGGGCCACAGTTCGGGCGCGCAGGCCCAAGTCGCCGGCGTCACAGCGGGTGATTCTCAGGGTCTAACAGGAGCGGAACGGGGCTAAACTGTGAAAAATCGCCAAAAAACCAAGAGTTCCGGCGGCGGAGGGTGAAAAAGTTACGGTTTTTCGACGCGCAAAAATGAAATGTCGCGCTCCCAATTCGGCATTCCGCGACGAACGGGCGATATTACGCCGCCGAAAAATGAAATTTCGGCGTCGTAATTTCATTTTACCATCGCGAAAAATGGGATTTCGGCGTCGAAAAATCGCGGGGCGGCGGCGAAATGCCGCTAGTTTTCGCCGAAATACCGTAAGTTTCAGCGAAGTCGAGGCGGCCGCCGCCGCCGCCGGCACGGAAACGAGCCGGTTTGCGGCGGGGGCGACCGGTTTGGTCATGAAAGGTTTCGCGGATAGGACGGCACGGGAACGAGATCAGATGTGGGTTTCTCCCCTCAATCATGTCCTGCAAACGTGGCTGGCCGCCACCCGCGCGTGGGCGTTGGCTTGCACGGATGCGGCCACCGCCACCCTGACGGGGCCCGGTTCCGCGGTGCAAACGCTGCCGGTGTTCACCCCGCCGGCCTTGCCCGCGACGGGTCAGGCGGCGGCGTTCTCACTGTCCTGAGTCCTTCCTTGAAGAATTGCTATCTTCGGGTGGCGAACCATTGTGAATGAGCTCACAATCTAACTCCCACAAAGGCCCAAATGCTAACCTGGTGAAAAGATGCCAGCCACCAGTCTTTTCGGCTGGATGAAGGACGGCATACGATGAGCCAGCCCACGCATGGTCTGGGTCATAAAATCCGAATGGTGCCCAAGCATATTCTTTCACGCCAGCAACCCCGACGGAATAAGGCTGATAACGGCCACACACGCTCAACACGGCATAAGGCAGCACATATAGCAGTGAGATGGCAATGATGATGCGTAATACTTTCATAGCCGCCTAACGTAGCAAGCTGAGCCACCGCCGAAGCGCGGCGTGAACCGTGACCTTGGCGCCGGGCGACTGTTTTCTCATTCAATCTTGTTAGTTGATTGTTCCCGTTTTGACCCCAGTCCCAACCCGATTGTGTTCGATATGTGTCGGCCATGCGCGGTCAATGTGACGCGGCCTCCGAAGGCAATCAAACTCGACCATACCGTTGCAAGTTCATGTTGAGAAACCGTCGCATTAAATGCGACCATGTCTTTTGCATCATCGCGAGCCTGATCGAGATAGTCTTGTAGAATACGAACCTCAACTATCCTTCCGTCATTGGCCTCCAAACACAACCCGTCAGCAGAAGGCGTCGCCGACAACCAGTAAAATACCACCAATCCGTTTGTCTTTGCTGGATTGCCCGGAAGAAGCATCGCCTCAATAATGCACGGAGACTTCAATGACTGTTCGGTGGCTTGAGATACTGCATTTGAAATAGTCAACGGTATGCGTTTGAACTTACCGCCAGCCGAGTAATGCAACCTTTCCAAAGTGTTAAGCCGTCGTTTCTCGACATCTGACACGCAGCCAACCAAGACTGTCAAGGTGGCGACAAGCAAAATTGAATTGAATATACGCACGATGTGTGAGCCGCCTAACGAAAACCAACTGAGCCCCCGCCGAAGCGTGGCGCGGATGGCCACCGAAACGTTAACGGCGGTTGCGCGGGCGACTGGATTAGGCAGCAGCGTCATATAATTATTTGCGTCCACGAAATAGAGCCAGTGAACTAATACCAACACCCAACAATACGGATAACCCACCATAAACCTGCGAGCCCGTCTTTGAGATATGCACTGACTTGTCCGCTCCAAGCGATGGACTTCTGATGCGAGCTCCGCTGCTGTCTGGAGTCATGGTGAACTCAGTGGGGTAAATAATCATCCAAACTCCAAAAACCATAAATCCTAAACCAGCTATAGCTGCCAGAATCTCCATTTTGGTGTAACGCTTCATGCTGTCTAACGTAGCAAGCTGCGCTCCCGCCGAAGCGCGGCGGTTGGTTTCGGTGACTGGTTGAGCATCATGGGCTACGTTCCCTTGTTATTATGTTTCCGCTCTCCACCTCAAAGACCAACTTTTTATCGTCCAGACGAAGAATCTTATCCCTGGTAACCAAACCAACAGCCAAGAGGTTGGAATGGCTGGTCGTCTTGATCGTTTCAATCAAAAGTCCTTTATCAACCTGCCAGGTTCCGGTGTAGAAGATATTCAGTGTGCGAGCCTCACGGACAAACTTCGTGCTGCAAGTCAAACTGCCATCTCGAAATATGGAAACAGTCCCGCTGGCCGTCGCTCCGGTCGGCAAAACGGCATCTGTTTTCCAATTGCCAACAATCTTGTCGGTAATATCGGAGTCAGTTAAAGGCCGGGCGTGACCGCACCCGACAATGAGCAGCGGAAACATGACAAATATTAAAGCTCGAAAGTTCATGAAAACTTAGTGCTGCCTAACGTAAAAAACTACGCCAACGCCGAAACGTGGCGGTGGCTGGGTCAGGGGCGCTTTGGGGCGCGGGTCTTTTCTTGGTCACGCTTCTGGGCCAGCATGGCCATGGCTTGGGTCAGGCGCGTGGTTCTCGTCGCGGGCCGTTTCGCTTCGCCGATCCATTTCAAATATTCCTGGCGATGCGCCGGGGTGCACGCGGCAAAAAACTCGGCCAACCCGGCTTGCTGCAAGGCCTCGGAAATATCTTGCGGCAGGAGCGTCATGGGGTGGCACGGATGAGCGGCTTAACCTTGAGGGATTTGACGGTCACTTTGGAGCCGGCGGCAGTGAACACGGAAACCGCCTTATTGATGTCGGAATAATCGCCGTGGTGCTCGAAGCGCAGCGCGCCGTCCACGTAGATGGCTTCATGGTGGGGCGTCACGAGCCAACGGATCGTCACAAATTTCCCGATGGGAATCCGGCCAGCGCCCGTTTGGTGGCAGCCGTTCGCGGGTCCGCCGTCCACGCGCAATTGGTCGGCTTCCATCTCCCAATTGAAAATGACTTGGTCGGCGGTGTAGCCAATGCGCAGGTTGCTGAAATCGGTTTTGGCCACAATGGTGATCTCGACGGGAGGGTGAAAGGTGCTGGGCGTAACCAGTCGTTGGCCGCCGGTCAGAACAATGCCCCCGTTACTTTGGATGAGTTCCGTGGTCTGGTGCGCCGACCGGTGGGGGTGGGGCGCCGTGGCGCACCCGGCGAGGGCAAGGGTCAGTAGGAGTAGTAGTGAATGGAGGGTGGTTTTCATAAAGTGTGGGTGGTGGGGTGAGTGGTTAGGTGGCAGGTCAATCATTCTGGATAATAATTCGGACGAGGCCAACGTCGTAGCAATGTCCCCAGATCGGTTTGGCTCCGCCCAGCCCGGCCGAAAACGAGGTGCCGGAAACAAAATGCATATGTCTGACCCCGGTCCAAGTAGAACTAAATCTCCCGAGACTAAATTCGGGATGGAGGTCGAAAATCTCCAACAATGCAATAACGGCGCAACCAAACCCGAAGACAAGCCACAGACGGGACAATTTTGATTTCCTTTTCATAAACGTGATGATAACTAACGCAAAAAGCTAAGCCACCGCCGATTTGTGGTGTGAACCGCGACAGCGTAACCCGCAGCCCGGTGGCAGCCCGCGCCAATGGCGGTTGTTTTGGGTTCTGGGTTAGGCCGCGGCTTCATTTGAATTGCGTCAATGATAGCACTTGGCCATCCGGGTCGCGAAACCAAGCCACCAACGCGCCGCTGGGCGCAAGCCATATACCATCGTCGTTTTGCTCGATACTTTCGTAACGCTGAAAGGCAACTCCTGCTGCACGCAAATGCTGGACGGTCTGGCGAATATCCAAAACCGCCCAACCCAAAGCTGTGTAGGGAGCGGCCTGAACGCGCTCGACCTTCTGGATCCGCAGCATCGAATCGCCGACCTGAAACACCAAGGCTGGCGGCTCATCCGCTACCAAATCCAAACCGAGCACGCGCTGATAAAAATCTCGTGATCGCTCGGCGTTCGCAGTCGCCAAAAACAAGATGGGTTTGTCGAGATGTCGCATAGTGGCCATATCAACGAAAAAAGCCGAGCCACCGCCGATTTGTGGCGTGAACCGCGAGAGCGGAACCCGTAGCCCGGTGGCAGCCCGCGCCAACGGCGGTTAGTTTCGGTGAATGGTTAGGCCGAATGGTCATAATCTAACTCTTGGCTAGGGTGATGAAATTGGTGCGCTACCACCAGCCCACGCGTAAAGGCCGACTAGAGTATACCAACCGAGATAATAACCGGTCTTCTGAATGGCCGTCATATCCTCTGCGGGGGATGGCTGCTTCTTCTCAAGGCCGCTTGAATGATCAATGACGGTGTATGAATCATGGCTGGTCGTGGCGCAGCCGGACAAAACACAAAGGCCAGCTACCAGTAGAAAGCTCATCAAAAATGTTCGCATATTTTGCATGACGCGAATGTGGCCTAACGCAAAAAACTGAGCCGCCGCCGACTCGTGATGTGAACCGCAACAGCGGAACCTGTTGCACGGTGGCAGCCAGCGCCAACGGCGGTTGGTTTCGGTGATTGGCCAGGCGACATTGGTATCATTTGTCCAAAAAAAACAGAATGGCTTTGACGACGACTGTTATCACAAAGCATAACTGCAATATTCGAATGATGGGTCGCCGGTAAAAATACTCCTGAAATTCTTTGTCCGAAACTCCATCGTTCCTACGACTTGAACGGTCAATAAGAGCAAATGCCACAAAACAAACTGTAAAAGCTAAAATAACCAACATGCCGTGCTGGTGGACAAAACCCCGAAATGACAGGAGAAATATAATGAGCGCCACGATGCCAACGCTCGTGAAAACAAGAATGCGGTGATAATACTTCTTGAGTATCGCTTCTCTGTCTCCCGGATTGATGAATTGGTAGCGCATGATGTCGCCTAACTAGTGAGAGGTTTGAAATTTTGCCGCTTAGCCCATTTCATGAAATGACCCTAGGCGGGCGGGAAAACGCTGTCCAGCGCAAAGTCGGGTTCAGGTCGCCGCCACGGCCAGACTGGCGCCTGTAATCGGCCCGCAAGCTGGGCGGCAAAGTTAGGCTGGAATTTCCGGCGGGCTGACGCAAACTCGCCGGATGCAAGCGCCCGCGTTTCGCCCCGCCATCATCGCTTACCTGCGCGCGCAGGCGAAGCCGGTGGATAAGTTCAGCCATCAGGAGCGGCTGTATGCGTTGACGCCGGTGATCGGCGCGGGGCAGGCGTATGACGACGACGTGGTGTTCGCCGCCGCGTGGTTGCATGACCTTGGCGTGTTCATCGGGCATCGGCCGGAAGCGCTGGCGGAATTGGCGCGGTGGGACATGATCGCCTACGCGGTGGAAAAAGTTCCAGCCTTGCTCCGCGAATTTGGTTTTCCGGAGGCGAAAATTCCGGCAGTGCTGGAAATCATCCGGGAGCATCAGCCATCGGGTAACCCGGCGACGCTGGAGGGCGTCATCGTGCGCGACGCGGATATCCTAGAGCAATTGGGTGCGGCGGGCATTCTCCGCACCGTCAGCAAAGTAGGGCGCGATACGCGGTTTCAACGCTTCCCCGAGGCATTGCGGGTGCTGCAGAAGAATGCGGAGACGTTGCCAGCGTTGCTGCGGCTACCGATTTCCCAGGAGTTAGCGGCACCGCGCCTGCGGGTGTTGCAAGAATTTCTGGCGGCGGCAGCGGCGGAAGGTTGCGGCGCAGAACGGTGACGTGCGCTTCAGGAAAGAGTCTTCACCGTTTCCACACGGGTGATGAGCCAGTGGCTTTCGACTTGTTTGAACTTAAACCGTAATTCCTGCACGCCGTAATCTTTATCCGTGCCCACGAAAACGCGCCCGGTGCAACTGACTTCGGCGGTTTGGTGATCGGGGCCGACGCGCACGGTCACATCCAGAAAGGAAACTTTCAGGCCGGGCAGGGTGGCGAACGCTCCGTAAGCGTGCTCCCGAATTTCCTCGCGTCCGCCCAGCGTATGGCTGCCCAGGCCGGTCACGTCCACGACGATTTCGGCGTCATCGCTAAAATAGCCAACGAGACTGGCGGCTTTGGAAGCGCGATTGATCGGGCTATCGCCCGCGTTGAACGTGGCCGTGGTGGCGAGGCTGGCCATTTTTTTGAGGATGATTTTCTCCGCGCTCGGAAAGAAAACCGTCCACAACCAGCAACCCAGTGCCGCCAGGGCGACAAAAAAAATGAGGCGAAGGGCGAGTCTCATAAAAATAACTTTCCCACGATGTGATCGCGTTCCGCGCGGCCTTGGGTGTGCAGGATGAACGGCATCGAGCGGTTGTCGCCCACGACGTAAAATTGCGTGGCGCTGCATGCGATCGGGTCGGTGTCCCAGTCACAGGAAAATTTGAGGTAAGGTTCGTCTAGCAGTTTGCCGTTGATGTAGGCGTGGCCGTTATGGAATGCGAGCGTTTCGCCGGGCAGGGCGATGATGCGTTTCATATACATGATGCTCGTGCCCGCGAGCCGCACGGAAACGATGTCGCCGCGCTGCGGTTCGTGGCGGCGGTAGGCGAGGCGATTGATGCAGTTCACTTGCCCCGTGTGATACGTCGGCTGCATAGAAATGCCGTCGATGCGGATGGGCAACAGGATGAATTTGAACGTGACGAAGCAAGTGACGGCCAACACGACGATGCGCACCACCGTGAACCGCGGCCGACGGCCGATGAGAATCACGCGCAGCCAGTGGGGCCGCTTGGGTTGCTCGTTTGCACTTTGCACGGACGTATTAAAACGGAATCCGGGAGAAAGTTGCGAGCAAACAATCATTCCGCGATTGAGTCCGCGCTTTCTTCGCGTAGAATCTCCCGCTCTATGGCAAGCAGTCGCAGACAATATCCGTTTCACCTGATCGAACCCAAGTGGCAACAAACTTGGGAGCAACAGCAAGCTTTCCGCGCCTTCAACCCCGGTGAGGAAGTGCCGGTGGGGCATCCGTTTGGCGTGCGCCATGGTCTTTCAGGGAAGGTGGCCGACCGCGAGGCCCTGCCCAAGAAGTATTATATCCTCGACATGTTTCCGTATCCGAGCGGTGCGGGTTTGCACGTCGGCCATCCCGAAGGCTACACGGCCACGGACATTCTCGCTCGCTATCGCCGCGCGGTGGGTTTCAACGTGCTGCATCCGATGGGCTGGGATTCGTTTGGTTTGCCTGCCGAGCAATACGCCGTCAAGACCGGCCAGCATCCGCGCGTGACGACGGAGGCGAACATCACCAACTTCACGCGCCAGATCAAAAGCCTCGGCTTCAGCTACGATTGGTCGCGCGAACTCGCCACGACGGACGTGGAATATTTCAAGTGGACGCAATGGATTTTCCTCAAGCTTTACAACTCTTGGTTCAACCCGGAGACAAACAAAGCGGAGTCGATTGAAACACTAAATTTTCCTGCCGAACTTCAAAGTAGCGCAGGCGTCTCGCCTGCGAATCCAGCCGAGACGGCTGGGCTACTGCAAAATAAACGCCGTGCCTTCATTGATTCCAAACGCCTCGCCTACGTCAGCGAAGCGCCGGTGAACTGGTGTCCCGAACTCGGCACGGTGCTGGCCAACGAGGA
>CAIWFB010000001.1 GCA_903911825.1 uncultured Verrucomicrobia subdivision 3 bacterium | reverse complement strand
TATCTGATCTTCGGCGGGTTGTGGGGCGGACAATTACAACGCTATCGCAACAACAAAGCGATTGAGTGTGGCAAAGAACCGGCCGACCATGAACCCGCGCTGTGCCCCAAGATTGTTCGTTTGAGCGACGAAATGCTGGAGTTCGCCGAAGCCCCGCGCGACCTCGTCATTCTTGATCAGAACGGCCACCCGCTCACAGCGGGAGATCACGACCGCCGGTTTTTTGAAGCGTCATGGATGCACCAATACAACGGCAAATATTATTTCTCCTATTCAACCGGTGACACTCACCTCCTCTGCTACGCCACGAGCGACACGCTTTACGGGCCCTACACCTATCAAGGCGTCATCCTGACGCCAGTGGTCGGCTGGACCACGCATCACTCCATCTGCGAGTTCAAAGGTAAATGGTATCTGTTCCACCATGACTCCCAACCCTCCGGCGGCCGCACGTGGCTGCGCAGTCTAAAAGTGATCGAGCTCGAATATCTCCCCGACGGCTCCATCAAGACGATTCAAGGCCAGCCATGAACCCTCAAAAACTTTCCTTCCTCGAGAAAGCCGGTTACAGCTGCGCTGACGCGGCGGCGAACTTCGTCTTCATGACGATGATCCTGTTCCAGCTGAACTTTTACACGGACACCTTTGGCCTGACCGCCAGCGCCGCCGCCGCCATCCTGCTGTGGCCGCGTTTGTGGGACGCCATCTTCGATCCCATCATGGGCGTGCTCGCCGACCGCACCAAAACGCGCTGGGGCCGGTTCCGGCCGTGGATTCTGTGGACAGCCGTGCCGTGGGCCGTCGTCATGGTGCTGGCTTACACCACCCCGAAAGGCTGGAGCATGGCCATGCTCATCGCCTACGCCGGCATCACGAACACGCTCCTGATGACGCTCTACTCGATGAACAACATGCCGTATTCCGCTTTGGGCGGCGTCATGACCGCCGACCTCGACGAACGCGCCCGCCTGAACTCCTTCCGTTTCATCGCGGTCAACATCGCGCAATTTATCGTCGGCGGTTTCACGCTGCCGCTGGTCGCCAAGTTCGCCGTCGGTCATGACCGCGCTCATGGCTGGCAAATGACGATGACCATCTGGGCCGTGCTCTGCTTGGTCCTGTTCATGGTCACCTTCTTCAGCACGAAGGAACGCGTCCAGCCCGTCAATGAAACGAAGTCGTCGCCGTTGCAGGATTTCGCCGACTTGATCAAAAACGGCCCGTGGAAGGTGATGGCGCTGATGACGCTCGTTCACTTCGCCATCCTGTCGTTCCGCGGCGGCGCACTTTACAACTACTACCATCACTTCGCCGACAAGGCCGCGATGTTTGACTTCGTGGAAAAGCTTGGCCTCACCGCCCCCGCGCTGGCTGAAGGCGTAGCCAAGCCCGGCGGTATTCTGGAATGGCTGGGCTACATCGTCCACGGCACGCGCGACAGCCTGGCTACTTCCAATGTGGCCGACGTGTTCAACAGCGTCGTCAATATGGTGGGCACGTTAACGACCATCACCGTTATCCTGCTCTCGGCGTCGTTCGCGCAGCGGTTTGGCAAGAAAGCGGTAGCCGTCGTGGGCTTCACGTTATCGACAATCAATGCGTTTGCGTTTTATTTTCTCAAGCCCACTGACGTTTACGGCATGATGGCCTTGACGATTATCGGTTCGATGGTTTATGCGCCGACGATCCCGCTCGTGTGGGCGATCTTTGCCGACGTGGCGGATTATTCGGAATGGAAAACCGGCCGGCGCTTCACCGGCATGGTGTTCGCGACGATCGGCTTCGCCTTGAAAGCCGGCCTCGCGCTCGGCTCGGCGTCGTTCTTGTGGCTGATGTCCGGCTTGTTCAAATATGACACGCAACAACCATCTGCCCCCGAGGCTGTCGCCGGCTATCATGCGTTGACAGGTTTGGGCGTCGGCGTCCTGTTCGCCCTCTGCACTGGGCTGCTCCTTGCCTATAAGTTGAACAAACGCACGACTATCGAAATGGCCGATGAACTTGCCGCGCGGCGCAGTCGCTCCTCGAAATGAAAACGAAAATTATGAAAACCATGTGCGCTTGGGCTTACGTTTTTTTTGTCGCCCTGTTTACGGGATGTGCCACCGGCCAAAAACCCACGGTCGCCATCACTTTGAAAGACGCTTTCAAAAATAATTTCCCCATCGGCGTGGCCATCAACCAGCAGCAATTCACCGGTCAGGACTCGAATGGCGTGGCGCTCATCACTACGCAGTTCAACTCGATCTCTCCGGAAAATGTTTTGAAATGGGAAAAAATTCATCCGCAACCAGGCACGAATGGCTATGATTTTGCAGCGGCAGATGCCTATGTGGCGTTCGGCGAAAAACATCAGATGCTAGTCGTTGGTCATACGCTGGTGTGGCACAGCCAGACGCCGAACTGGGTTTTTCAAGATGAAAACGGCCGGTGGTTGAGCCGAACCAATGCTACGGACCGGGAATTATTATTGCAGCGGATGCACGACCATATCCAGACCGTGGTTGGCCGGTATAAGGGCCGGATTAAAATCTGGGACGTCGTCAACGAAGCTTTGAATGACAGCCGCAGCCTCAGCGACACCAACGTGCTTCGGCAAAAATCACCGTGGGTCCGAGTGCTCGGCATGGATTTCATTGTCAAAGCGTTTGAATACGCCCACGAGGCTGATCCCGCCGCCATTCTGCGCTATAACGATTATTCCATTGAAAATCCGGCCAAGCGTCAGCGCCTGATCGCGCTCATTAAACATCTCCAAGCGCAGGACGTGCCGGTGATGGCCATCGGCTCACAAACCCACGCAAATTTGATCTGGCCGACGCCCGCTTTAGAGGACGTTTTTCTCACCGAAGTCAGTAAATTGCATTTGCCGATCCACATCACCGAATTGGACGTCAATGGTTCTCACGCAGGGCAAAGCAATCAGAGCGCCGATATCTTGGAAAACTCACAGGCCAATCACGATGGACAATTGGTCGCTTCGTTTCAGGAAAAAATGGCACAACAATACGAAAATCTTTTTAGGATTTTTCTGAAGCACCGCGACACCGTCAAGCTGGTGACGTTTTGGGGTGTGACGGATACCGATTCGTGGTTGCGGGATGGTCAGCCGCTTTTGTTCGATGGGAACTGGCAACCGAAGCCGGCCTTTCGCGCGGTCGTAAAGTTAGCCGAATAGCTTGGCTGCTACGGAATCGGCAATCCAAATCACTGCCTCTTAAATCGTTTCAATTTCTCCGTTAGGTCTTCAAATAATTTTTATTTGTGGAACAATTTTGTGGGCCGGTATCAGATTTAGCTTCGGCTGAAATTAGCGTTTTGCCTTTTCGAACCAAGCGCGGCGAGGGAATGAAAGTAGTTTTCAAAGGCACGCTTCAAAGCCTCTTCCGCCACTTGAGGGTTGGGAACTTCCTTGCGGGCGGTGGAGAAGAGATTCATCGTCGCGTTGGCTTCGTAAAATACCACGCGACCAGCGGTATCCACGTCGAAATCAATGCCAAACACGTCCATGGGGATGCGTCGGCGGAGGGCGTGGAGGGCTTGCATGGCGGGACGTCCCAGCCAGGTTTCGGGGTCGCTGCACAGGCGTTTTTCTTCTTCGAGCAGGTAGGCGTTTTGGGTGTAGAACGCCACGCGTTCATCGGATTTGCGCGCGTAAATTTTCCAGATCGTGTCGCAATCCACGCGCATGATCACGAGGCTGTCTTGGACAATGGCGGCGCGGATTTTACGGTAAAATTTATTTTCGCCCCGACTATCCACGAATTGAGTCACGAAGAAATCTTCCGGAAAATCCGGCGCTTGCAGCACGGCTAACAGCTCGGCGGGCGAATCCACTTTGGTCATGCCTTTGCCCATCTGCGAGGCGAGCGTGCGGGTGATGAGCGGATAATCGAAGTGCGCCTCAATTTCCTCGACCACGGTCGCCGTGGCTTGGCCGCTCATCGAAAAGCGCCGCGTCTGGGGCACCACCACGCCGGGGGTGCCGTCCACCAATCGAACTGATTCGTCGCGCGTGGTTTGGACGGCTAGGGCGGGATGATTGATCACCGGCACGCCGAAGCTATCCATCAATTCGCTCAACGGCGCGAGGTTGCCTTCCGTCAGCAGCAGTTCACCGTTGGCGCAATTATTCAGCACGAAGTCGGGTTGCGGAATCCGCGCGCGATTCGCCGTTGCAATGGCCGCTTCCTCGAAAATGTAAGTGAAGTGAAACTGATCCTGAAACCGACGGTAAAGTTGGCCGGGATAATTGCCGCAGTTCAGGTGCAAAAATTCAAACGGCTTAAAAGTCTCATTGCTCCCCGGGTTTTGGTTGATGATGAGTAGCTCCGCTTTTTGGGAAGCGCGTCGTTCCGTGACGAAAACCGGCGCCGCCGCCGCGCGCGCAGTGAGCGCTTTGCGATAAATGATCTGCGCCTCATCCAACCGCTCCAGCCCTTTCAAGATCTGGCTTTTGAGGTAGAGCCATTCGTAGGAATTTGCGGGCAACGGTTGCCCCTGTTCGCAGGCGGTCAACGCTTCGGCGTAGCGTTTGAGCTCCAGCAAAATTCTCGCCTTGCTGAGCCACGCCCCCGCGTTGGTTGGTTGTAATAGCAGCACTTGGTCATAAGCCGGCAACGCCTCCGCGAACCGTTCCGTCGCCGTCAACGTCAGCGCGAGATTCGTCCAGGCTTCGGGCGAATGCGGTTCGCAGCCGATGGCTTGGCGCGCCGTGGCCTCGGCTGCCGCAAACTTTTTTAACTTCAGTTGCACCACCGCCAGATTGTTCAGCGTGGAGACCCGATTCGGTAGCAGCGCCAACGAGCGGGTGAACTGGCTTTCCGCCGCCGCGAAATCATCCGCCTGCAGCCGTTGCATCCCTTCCAAAAAAGCCTGTTTCGCGGATTCAAAATCGTTCATAGCGGATACTTCTGCCCAGCTCAATGTCCATGAACTACGGGGCCGACCCGAGCCAGTGGTGGAGCGATGATTTTCACGCGGGGATGAAAACGCACGCGCCCGTTGCTTTCAAGCAAGATTCTCCCCGCACTCTGACCGCGCCGCTGCCGAACCGCCATGCGAAGTGACAAGGCAGTGAACGAAAACGCGACCGCAGCTGGCGGATTTTTAACGGAGAGTCGCGCGAAGGCCGCGAAGGGACGGGGGTTAGGATACGGAGAAAGTTTTGTTTAGCCTATCCTCATATTAGGCCACAGCTTAGTCATAACTCAATCTGCTCGGTAGGCCGCATATCCGGCAGCCACGAAAACCAGCATAAATAAAACGCTGGCAACAATGGCCACCGCGACTTCCGTGACAAAAAGCGAACTCGGCAAAACTCGGTGCTTCTTGCGCCAAAGGCAAGCGCCAACAAAAGCTGCCGTCGCAGTCATCAAAACCACAGGTCCAGCAAACTGCGAAGTAGCTGCAAAGGTCAAAGCAAGCGCGACGATGTAGAACGTGCCAACCGGCGCACCTGCAATCAGCGCAACTCCGAAAACAAAGTCCCAGATTTTCTGTGCGCGTGTCATGTGGCCTAACGAAAAATGCTGAGCCACCGCCGACTCGTGGCGTGAACCGCGACAGCGGAACTGCAAGCGCCAACGGCGGTTGGCTCCGGCGAGAGGCTGTGTGAAAACTCTTTCATTGTGTTGAAACTTCTAAGGTGGCGGGGCGTCTTTGCCAAGCATGAATCACCGTGTGGGTTTGGATCGTGGGCAGACGCTGCTGTTTCCCGAGCGGCTGGAGGATTATATCGGGGCCGAAAACCCCGTGCGTTTTCTGGACGCCTTTGTGGGTTCGCTCGACTTGCCTGCGCTGGAGTTTGCCAAGGCGCGCTGCGCGAACACGGGACGCCCACCTTACGATCCAGCGGCCTTATTAAAACTTTACCTCTACGGCTATCTGCACCGGGTGCGTTCCTCGCGGCTGCTGGAAGCGGAGTGTCACCGCAACGTGGAAGTCCTCTGGCTGCTGGGCAAGCTGACGCCCGACTTCAAGACCATCGCGGACTTTCGGAAAGACAACCTCCAGCCGCTCAAAGCCGTGGCCCGGCAGTTTACCTTGCTGTGCCGGAAGCTGGAGCTCTTCGGGGGCGAACTGCTGGCCATTGACGGCAGCAAGTTCGCGGCGGTGAATGCCCGGGATCAGAACTTCAACGCGGGCAAGCTGCAGGAGTTGATTGACCGCGCCGATGCGCGGCTGGCGGAGTATCTACAACAACTCGATGCCAGCGACACCACCGAGCCCAGCCCCAGCGCGGTGAGCCCCAGTGAACTGGCGGCGAAGATCGCGGCGTTGCGGGAGAAGCAGGACTGGCACCGGGAACTGCTGGCGCAACTGGATGCGGAGCAGAAGCAGGTGAGCGTGACCGATCCCGACACGCGGAAGCTGCCCACAGCGCAGGGCAATGTCATCGGCTACAACGCGCAGGTGGCCGTGGATGCGAAGCACAAGCTCATCGTGGCGGACGACGTGACCAACGAGGGGACCGATCTGCGGCAACTGGCCAACGTGGCGCTGGCAGCTAAAAATAATCTGGAACTCCAACACGCGGACGTGGTGGCGGACGCGGGCTATTACAACGCGAGCGAAGTGAGCCGGTGCGTGGAATGCGGGCTCACGCCGTTCATCCCCAAGGCGGACACGAGCGCAAACACCGCGCTGGGGTTGTATGGGAAGAACCAGTTTAAGTATGACCTCACCAAGGATGTTTACCACTGTCCGGCGGGGAGCGAACTGACGTATCGGTTCAGCACCTACGAGCTGGGGCGGGAACTGAAGTATTACCGGGCGAAGCACTGTCAAACCTGTCCGCTGAAAAGCCGGTGCACGCGGAACCAAGGGAACCGGACGCTCACGCGGGAAGCGAACGAACACCTGATGGAAGCGATGGCCGCCCGGATGCAACGGGAACCGCACAAGTTCAAATTAAGGAAGACGCTGGTGGAACATCCGTTCGGGACCATCAAACGCTATTTTGGATATACCCACTTTTTACTGAAGGGCCTGACGAAAGTGCGGACGGAATGGAGCCTGACCACGCTGGCGTATAACCTGAAACGGGTGTTGAACCTGGTGAGCGTGGAGAAATTGCTGCTGGCAGTGGGCTAAAAGCCCGGCGGCAACGCCGGCCCCAAAAAAAACCGCCTCTAAGTCCTATTATCTTCCCTGTCTAACCCTGTCACCGGATAAGTTCCAAATAAGAAAAGTTAGAAAACCTACCACCTGCCAATTTACTAACTAAGAAACCCACTTACTAAGCCACTAATTTAAATAGTTTTCACACGGGCTCGCG